>DASRUB010000001.1:0-28644 GCA_035655635.1 Rhodanobacter sp.
GCACTGGCATATTGCGGGTAGCCGACGAACCAGCTGACCGCATGGGCGGGAACGTCAAACTCGGGCACGACCGTGATGCCGCGGTCGTCCGCGTACTGAATGATGGCCCTGACCTGCCGCTGCGTGTAGTACTCCCCGCGCGATCCGAGCTCCGTCAGCTTGGGGAAAACATGGCTCTGCACGCGAAAGCCCTGGTTGTCGCTCAGATGCAGGTGCAGGACATTCATCTTGACGGCCGCCATGCCCCGCAGGTTCCGCTCGATGACAGGGACCGGTTCGAAATGTCGTGCGACATCGATCATCAGGCCGCGCCACTCGAAGCGCGGATGATCCTTGATTTCAACGTCAGGCAAGTGGAAACCCGCCCCGTCCGCTTGCACCAGTTGCCGAAATGTCTGCATGCCGCGCAAGGCACCAATGCCGTCCGTGGCAGTGAGGACAGCGCCGTCAGACCGCACGCGTAACGTATAGGACTCGTCCTCACCCGGCTTGACCTGACCTGGCCGGCCGACCCGGATGACCAGAGCCGCATGGGGATCCCGATTGTCTTGGGTGACGGCATGCTGGTCGAACGAAAAACCCGTGCGATCTTCGAGATGACGCAACAGCCGTGTGGCGCCATCGTAGAGACGTTGGGACGGATGGCCGATGACCGAAATGCTGAAGTTCCTGTCGAGAGGATAGCTACCGGTTTCGACATGGATGTGCGCCGGCCAGGGCATCAGGTCGAGATTGGGTTCTGATTGCGGGGTGCCCTGCCCCCATGCCGATGAGGCCATGACGGCAAAACTGGCCAGCGCGGCCAGAAACAAAAGCCTTTTTTTCCGAATCAAGGCTGCGCTCCTTCGATAGGTGCCGGGATAACGCTCGCCGCCGTGTTCCAGGCTTTCAAATGAACCACCGGCATGGCTTTGCCCAACGCTTTCGCACTGTAGCTTGCGACCAGCGTGGCGGATTCTCCCGGCCAGAGGGTGACGTCGTTATCGCTCCAGGTCACCGGCAAGATCGGTGTCCCGTCTTTGTCGCGTCGCAATGAAAGGTGTTGAAAAAAAGCCACCTTACCCGACTGCGGCGCATTGGTGAGAACGACCCGGGTGACGTCATCCACCCCGTCGTTGCGTGTCGACGCGCGCACCTCAACGCTCGCACCCTGCAAATTGGCAAGTGCCGTGAGATCCGCATAGCTGCTGACCGGTGTCACGTACCCGGTCGAGTGCGCCCAGTCGAGCTGATCCGGATGGGTCGAAAGCCAGTACACGTTGCGGCTCACCTGGTGGTCGCCCGCGTTGGCCAGAACGAGCTCGACGAAATAGGCAGAAGACAAATTCGCAAGCTGCGGAATAGTGGCGAGCTCGACCGCATGATTGGCCGGTAGATTGATGTTGGTGATTCGCTTGTCGTAGCGCACCTTGCCATCGAGATCGCGAACACGAATGCGGACATTCAAGTCTGTCGCCACCGAACGTGCGTGATTCACCGCCACGATTGCCCGGCTGTCGTACGAATACTGGATATGAAGCGGTTCGTTCGCTTTCTTCGCCCCGAAATAAGCACCGGCCGGGTTGAGGTCATGGTTGACAAGATGCCAGTGCAGCGCCGGCCAGGCATTATTGAGCATCCAGTAAATAACCCCTGTCGCCGGTCGCGCAGCATCCATGCGCGCATCGTAGGCTTCGAACTGGGCCCGCGTTGCCGCGTAGTCGGCAAGCTGCGCCTTCTCGACATAATCGGCGAGGCTGCGGGGTTTGCCGTAACGATGTGCAAGCGCCGCGTCGAAACGCTTCATGCTCGCGAGCGGCGACCAGGCTGCCCCAACGTGAAACTGGCGGAAGTCAGGGTCCTTCCATAACGCCTCCAGCGCCGTGGGCGTGAGCATCTTCTTGAGGCTCGCAAGGCGCGGGATGTCGAAACCGGCGCCGGCTTCGGAGTTGAAACCGAACGCAGCCCCGGCTTGGTCGCCATACCAATAATCCGGCGGCACCCAGGCGTACGGGCCGGACATTTTCATTCCGGACGGCCCTGCCGCTGCCGTCGTCTGGGCCGAGGCGGCGGAGATGATCGCATCTGGCCAGTCAGCGTTCTTCAACGCGCTCGCATAGCTGTTGGCAACATCCGGAGGCGGCGCATTGTCGCTACCGATCAGAAAGGCTATGACCGAGGGATGATTGCGCAAGAGCTTTGCTTCACTAGCCATCGAGGCGTGGGCAACCTGCAAATCATGGGCATCCCACGGCTCGCCCCCCGTTTTGGCCCACGCTTCCCATTTGTCGCAACACTCCCAGCCAGCCAGGATCATGATGCCGTTACGATCAGCCAGGTCATAAAAATCTTGTCTTTCGAGCTTCCCCTCGGTACGGATTGCATTCAGGCCCAGGTCGCGCACATAGGAAAATTCATCGGCCAGGCGTTCGGGTTGGTCGCGCAAGAACATGTCTGGCGCCCAGCCAGCACCACGAATCAGGATTGGCATGCCGTTGACGACAAACTGCCGGTAGCCTTGTTGGGTAAGCTGCGAGCGCACGTCCCTGATGCCGAACGTCGTTTGCGCATGATCGGAAACCGCTCCTTCAACACGCGCGGTCAGGGTCAACGTGTAAAGCGGGTGCGCACCCATGCCGGCAGGCCACCAGACCTCGGGGTGACTCAGGTCGAGCGCAGGCGTAGTGGCGGAGTCGAACGTCACCATGCGTGTCTGGCGCGGTTTGAGGTAAACCCGCCGCTCCAGGCGGACATCGGCAACCTGACCGCTTATGGTCGCCTCATGGCCGCTGCTATCTTCATTGCGTAGCGCGACCCTGATGGTCAAACGCGCATGATCGAGCTTCGGCAGGGCGAGTTCTGAAATGACCTGCGGATCGTGCAGTGAAACCGGGCCGCTGCGGACAACGTCGATGCCACGCCACAGACCCATATTGTTGTCGGGGGCGGCAGGATTCCAGTCGATCCAGCTGGTGACGAGATCACGCTCCGGGTCGGCCGGGTAGACGCGGACCGCCAACGTGTTGATACCCGGATGCACCGTCCGGGTGACATCGATCTCGTGCACCGTGAACGCCCCGGCGACAAGCGCATGATCAGCGATCTTGACGCCGTTCAGCCAGAGGTCTGCACCGGGGATGATGCCGTCGGTCCTGATAAAAGTGTGCGTTCCCGCCTCGGATTTGCGCAAACTGAAATCCGCGCGATACCACCACGGGATACGGAAATGACCGGCGTTGACTTGCCGCAGTCGAGTTCCATCAAAGACATTTGAATACTTTCCGTTCTCAAGCCAGCCGGCAAAAACTGTCGCTTGTGCACTGACCGGATACCAACCCTGGGTGGAAAACCCCGGCTGTGAAACCGCCTGGCCGCCAACCTGGACTTTGCTCGAGGATTGAATCTTCCATCCGGCAAGCTGTGTTATGGCGGCGCCATCGGCAATCGTTTCAGGTGGGTGGCTGGCCACCGGTTGCGCAACCACACCAGGGAACGAAACAGTCAGCACGGCCAAGGCCGCAAGCAGCTCGAAGACCGCGTTCAAACGTTTCATCGCACACCCAGCTTCATGATTCCTCACCGTGCAGAGCCCTCGGGGCAGCCGCCATTTTCATGGCCTTTGATCGGTACCATGAGCTTGCCCGGCAGGCGGTTCACCACCGGGCCCGTTGTCACGGACAAGCAGCGGCGGAATGCACCACTTTCCAAGCGCTGTCGCCACTTATTGCCAGTGGCGGCATTTGCTCGTTTGGCCGATGCCGGGATTGAACGCGTTACAGGGGTCGAGCTCATGGTAAAAATTTGCCAGCGCCGGCTTCGCCCTATAGAGGTGCCCGACGTTGTGCTCGGCAGGATATTCGGCTCCACGCGCATCAAGCAGGTCCCACATGCGGTGCTCAAGCGCCAGACGATCTGTGCCCTTGGCGACGACGTAATCCTGATGCAGCACGTGACACAGGAAGTGGCCGTAGTAGATCTTCTTCAGTAGCGACCGATCGATGTCCTGCGGCAGCGTCTCGAACCAGTCACGCTCGTTACGCCTGAGTGCGATATCCAGCGACACGATGTCTTCAACCGTATCGCGGTGCATGATGCGGTAGCGCACGGCGGCGCCGGCTGTGACGAAACGATGCAGGAAAGCCAGGGTGCCCTCTTGAGGAGTGCACTCAAGATAATGACCTGCAAAACGGCTGAAATGCCCGGTCAAAAGCTGCCGGGTCTGCTCAACGCTTCCAGCGGATACCTTGAGGATCAGATGGTGCGCGTAACGGTCACGGTACTGTTTGAGCCGCGCAGGCAAGTGCGCGGGAAAGAGCTGACCGACCCATTGCAGGAGTCGATCAGACATGTTGGGTGGCAAAAATCCCAACCGATCGCAGAAACCATCGATGCGGTTCTTGAGTGCAAACAAGCTCGGCAGGCGTTTGGTCCCCAGCATGCGGATCATCAGGAAGGTATCTTTCCCATAGCGCTCAGCTGTGTCGAAGGCGTCCCGGTGCATGTACTCGCAGGATATCGGCAGCGTCTCATATTCTGCCAGGATGCGGCGGCGGAGCTCGGTAAATACCTGGGCCTCGTTGGCGCCGACATAGAACACTTGCGCTCCAGTCTCCTTGGCAAACGTATCCAGGCGCAACGCGAACACCATCAGCTTGCCGGCAGAGCCGGAAGCTTCGAAAAGTCGACGCGGGTCCGCATTGAATCGTGCAGGCGTTTCGGCGTCAATCTCGCGTACGTGATGCCCATAGTCGGGGTCGGAAGCGGCCGCTTGAGGATAGGCCACATCTTCCGGCACGTAGTCGCCGCGATCCAATCTCCCCAGGATGGTTTCCGGGTCGTCACCCAGTTTCACGCCCAGGTGATTGACCAGTTGCAGCTGTCCTTCCGCATCGATCCGGGCATGAATCGACAGCTCGGTATAGGCCGGACCGCGCCTGACCAGCGCCCCACCGGAATTGTTGCAGACACCGCCGAATACTGACGCGCCCAGGCAGGAAGAGCCGATCACCGAATGTGGCTCTCGCCCGAACGGGGCCAAGGCCTTTTCCAACTGGTCCAGTGTTGCCCCGGGCAGGCAAATGACCTGTCGGCCCCCGTCCAGCAGTTGCAACCGGTTGAGCCGCATCATGTTGACGATCACGATCTCGCGGTCATAGTCGTCACCGTCCGGTGTCGATCCACCGTTCAAACCGGTATTCGCCGCTTGCGCAATGACGATCCGGTCACTTTCGACGCAGGCCTGCAGCACGCGCCATTGTTCAACCAGTGAACCCGGCCGAACCACCGCCGCCACCGAGCCGCCGCCGAAGCGAAATCCATTGCGATAACGACGAGTCCCGACCTCGTCCGTGATCACATGTTTCTTGCCGACAATTCCGGCCAGGCGGCAAATGAACGAGCGATACGCAGCACCGCCGTAACGAGTCACAGGAACTCCGCCCGCGCCCATCGGGAACCGTCATCTTCCAAACCAACTCGTAGCAACCAATGCACGGTACCGACCTGACGAATGCTGAGAAACTATCCGTAAATTCGCTTTTCGAAAGCTTGAGCTGGCCCAGTCATTTAGTCAAATCCGGACATGATTCGGCAGTACACCCCTCTCACAAACGTGCGCGGCACGCGAACGCTGCAGCAGCGGAGCAATCGAGACCACTCGCCTGCGATGGTTCCTATTTCGGATCTGGCGCGTTGGCACCGGATTACTCGATCGGTCCACGGTCCTCGAGGTCGTTCGGCAGACGGCGAATGTGTGCGCCCAGACCAACCAGCTTTTCCTCGATGTTTTCGTAACCGCGATCAATGTGGTAGATGCGACCTACCCGGGTCTCGCCTTTTGCCGCAAGGCCGGCCAGCACCAGCGACGCCCCCGCCCGCAAATCCGTCGCCATCAGTTGGGCTCCAGACAGTTGCGGCACGCCACGCACAATCGCTGTGTTGCCTTCCAACTTGATGTTGGCACCCAATCGCCGCAGTTCCTGCACGTGCATGAAGCGATTCTCGAACACCGTTTCAGTGATGATGCCGGCGCCTTCTGCGGCACAGTTCAGTGCCGTGAATTGCGCCTGCATGTCCGTCGGGAAGGCGGGATACGGCGCCGTGGTGACATCCACTGCACGCGGGCGATGTCCGCGCATGTCCAGTTCGATCGTATCCTCACTGGTGTTGATGTGCGCGCCGGCGTCCTCCAGCTTCGACAGCACGGATTTCAGCAAGTCGGGGCGGGTGCGCTTGACGCGTACCCGGCCGCCAGTAATGGCTCCAGCCACGAGGAAAGTGCCCGTCTCGATGCGATCGGGCAACACGTTGTATTCGGTGCCGTGCAGACGCTCGACGCCGTCGATCACCAGCCTGGTGGTACCGATGCCACTGATCTTCGCCCCCATGCTGTTGAGGCAATAAGCCAGATCGCACACTTCAGGCTCCTCAGCGGCGTTGTCGATCACCGTGGTGCCTTCGGCGAGTACAGCCGCCATCATGATGTTTTCGGTACCGGTGACGGTGACCATGTCCATCGTGATATAGGCACCCTTGAGCCGACGCGCCTGCGCCTTGATGTATCCATTCTCGACGCTGACCGTCGCACCCAGTTCCCGTAGCCCCTTGATGTGCTGGTCAACCGGTCGCGAGCCGATCGCGCAGCCACCGGGCAGTGACACCTCCGCCTGACCGTAGCGGGCAACCAACGGACCCAGCACCAGGATCGCCGCGCGCATCGTCTTCACCAGCTCGTAAGGCGCGAAGAAGCGGTTCACTGGGCGCGGATCAATGCGAACCCGCATATGTTCATCCACCACCAGTTCGGCGCCCATCTTGCCCAGCAGCTCCACCGTGGTGGCAACATCCTGCAGGTGCGGCACGTTGCCAATGGTGACCGGCTCGTCGGCCAACAGACAGGATGCGAGGATCGGCAGCACCGCGTTCTTGGCACCCGAAATCGACACTTCACCGTCGAGCGCAACCCCGCCCGAAATCACGATACTGGCCATCAACCGATCCTTGCTTCGACCGTCGTGAGGTCACGCAGCGACAGCACGCCGACCTCGTCAGCCGCGCGTGGGCGGATCGGTGCGTAAATCATCCGACGCCAGGCAGCGCCGAGTCTCGCGGTAAAATTCACAGTCACCGAGACCCTTGGGGATCTCACTCCAACGTGGCTACGCACACCAACCCGCGCACCGGCGAATTTCAATTTGAGCAATGTCTTGAGCTCTCGATACCGCATGAATCGTGCTCCGAAAGATGGCCGCGAACCATCGGGCATGCAAGCGTAGCCGGGGATGTTACTGGAAACTGGGTGAACGCTACGGGACACACAATTTGTCATCCGAAAGTGGTGCGCCCGGCGGGATTCGAACCCACGACCATCGCCTTCGGAGGGCGGTACTCTATCCAGCTGAGCTACGGGCGCATTGTGTGGCCGCGCGCGGGCTGGGGCCGATGGCCGGCACCGCGGGGAGCGCAGTATAGCCGAGATGGTTGGGGGAGTATCGGGTGCGGTGGGGACTGTTGGCGCGGAGCGTTGCGGCTCCGCGCTTCGCCCGTACCCTCATCCGGCGCTTCGCGCCGCCTTCTCCCGCAGGGAGAAGGCCGCTTGACGCGGCGGCGGAGCACTGGCCCCTCACCTCAATCCTCTCCCCGGAGGGGAGAGGAGGCAAACGCAAGGAGCGCTTTATTTCATCAAAGCGGCTTGAGCAGCTCAGCCAGGGTGTCGGGCTTGCTGCTGTCGCGGACCAGGTGCGGGTATTTCAGGCCGCCGTGATAGGCGATCTGCACGGTCTTGTACTCGTTGAAATTCTTCACCAGCAGCTCGATGGGCTGGCTGTTGTCCTTGGCCGCGGCGGTGACCGCGTCCTTGAGGTCGTCGGCGTCGTAATCGTGGCCGTTGACGGCGATCACGCTCATGCCGGGCGAGATGCCGGCCTTGAACGCGGGGCTGTCCCACAGCACGTCGCCGATGCTGCCGTCCTTGCCGACGGACAGGCCCAGCGAATACATGAGGTCGGCATGGTGACGGCGTGCCTCGACGGCCTTGACTGCGGCGGACGGCTTGTCGGTGTAGACCAGCTTCCAGCCGTGCGCGGCGATGCCGCCGATCAGCGGGCCATGGCCGTCGAGACGGGTGTGCAAATAGGCGGCCCAGTCGAACGGCTCGATGTTGTCGAGCGCCTTGACCACGTCCTCGAAGGTGTAAGTGTCGACATCCCACTTGCCCGGGTTGATGCCGAAGAACGCCTTGCCGAAATCGTCGATGCTCTTCTTGCCGTGGCTGAGCTCACGCAGCTTGCCGTCGACGTCGAGCCAGATCAGCTGGCCGGCGGAGTAGTAGTCCTCGCTGCCCTGGTAGTTGCGGTACGGCAGCGGCGCACGCTGGGCGATCACCGGGTCGTTGGTGGTGTCCTGCACGTTGCGCCAGCTGGCCAGGCCGGGGCGGCCCTTGTCGTAGGTGGCGGCCACGTAGGCGAGCATGTCGTGGGTCTGGTCGGCATTCCACAAGCCCGAACGCGCGGCCATCACCTGGCCCCAGAACTGGGTCTGGCCTTCGTACACCCACAGCAGGGTATCGCTCATCGGCACGTTGTAGTTCGGCGTGTACAGATCGGCGCCGCGGCGATACTTGCCGTCCCAAGAATGGTTGAACTCGTGCGAGAACAGGTCGCGATTCAGCGCATTCTTCTTCCACTCGGTGAAGAAGTCGGCCGAGGTGCCGTCCTCGCTGGAGCGATGGTGTTCCAGCCCGTTGCCGCTCATCTTGTCGCTGAGCGAGACCAGGAAATCGTAGTGATCGTAGTGGTGCGTGCCGTACATCTTGTACATCTGCTGCACCAGGTTGCGGAACAGCTGCAGCTGTTCCGGCTTCACTTCCAGATACTTCGGGGCGTCGGCGACGATGTCCATGTGCACCGGGGCCTTGGCGCCCGGATCCAGGTCCAGCCGCTTGAAATACTTGCCGGCGTAGATCGGTGAGTCGATCAGATTTTCGTAGTCGATCGGCTTGAAGTGGATGGTGTCGCCATCGCGCGAAGCCACCTCCAGCGCGGTGCCGGCCTGCCAGCCGGCGGGCAGCTTCACGCTGGGCTCGGTGTTGATCTGGCGGGCGTAATAGCCAGCCGGGTACAGGGTCACCGCATTCCATTGCAGGTTGAGCATCTCCGGCGTCATCACCACGCGACCCTGGGCCCGATCCTGCGACGACAGGTATTGGAAACAGGTTTCGACCTGGGTAGCCCCCGCCGGCACCTCGACGTGGAAGGCGTAGACATTCAGCGGGTCGCGCTTCCACGTCAGCGTCTTGCCGTTGGCGGTAATGACCAGACCGGCCAACTTGTCGATCGGGCCAGTCGGTGAATGGTTACCCGGCAGCCACTGCGGGTACAGCAGGGTCAGCGGGCCGGGCTGGGCCGGGATCACCTCGTGCACGCGGAAGATGCGATGGGCCAGGTCGGTGGCGTCCACGGTGATCTTCAGGCTGCCCTGGTACGGCACATTCTGCGGCGCCGGGACATCGGCAAACGCGCTGAAACTGACCAACGCAAAAGCGCCGGCGACGAGGGCGGTGGCGAAACGGGTGAATTTCAAAAAATTCTCCAGGGCAAATGGGAGGATGGCGTGGGCATCGCCCGGCGCATCGGGAAACCCGCTGAGGGTCGGTAGAGCCGGGCGCAGGAACCTTGCGGCACTGCCGAATGCCCGGACAGACTGCCGATGCTAGTGCGCAAAGCTGGCGTAAACCCCCTGCCGAAGGTCATGGCTGCGCCCGTTCGCTCCGATCCACCGGTCGCCTGAGGTCACCTTGGCACCCATCGTGCTTGATGCCACAACAACCTCATTCACGATCTGTGTCTTTCCCCCGCATGTCATCCCCGTTCCTCCATTGGCAGCAACCCGACAACGCGGCATTTCGCCGCGAGTATGTGCTCTACCTTGCGCAGCGAATGGGTCCGATGATCCATGCCTTGATGACCGTGGCGCTATGCGCGTGGTTGCTTGGCGTGGTTGCGCGCGGTCTGATCGGCGCGCCGCCGGACCAGCTGATCTGGCTGCTCGTGCCGACACCGCCCTTGTTGCTGGTGGTGGTTGCAGCACGCCGTTGCCGCGAGCCGCTGACCCTGAGGGTGCTCGCACTGCTTTGCGTGGTGCTGCTGGAGATCGGCATCAACCTCAACGGCATGAATCTGCCCACCGGGACGCCGCAACCGCTGCCTGGCCTGTTGTTGCCGGTGGCCTCGTCGTTGATCTGGTTCACGCGCCGGGATTTCCTGATCGCGATGGGCCTGTGCGCGCTCGGTCCGCTGCCCTTGCTGCTGCACATGGCCAATGGCCCGCAGATCCTGCAATTTGCGCTGTACATGGCGATTTCGGTTTCACTGGCGACCGTGTTGCGCGCGTTCATGGCGCGCACCATGCTCGGGCAATTCAAGCTGGAGCGCCTGCTGCGCGAGCGTGCCGAGACCGACGGACTGACCGGCGTGCTGTTGCGCAATCGGTTCCTCGAGCTGGGCCAAAGCGTGTTGCAGCACGCCCAAGGCCAGCAGCAAGCCGTAGCCATGCTGTTTCTGGACGCTGACCATTTCAAGCGCATCAATGACGACTACGGCCACGCGGCGGGTGACGTGGCGCTGATCGCCTTGGCGGCGCGGCTGACCACGCAGGGACGCACGGGCGAGCTGATCGGTCGCATCGGCGGTGAGGAGTTTGCCATGCTGTTGCCTGGCGTTGACCATGCCCAGGCGCTGGCGCGTGCCGAGCAACTGCGTCTGGCCGTGCGTGCCAGCCATTACGCCGGCGGACACCTGAGCGCAAGTATCGGCGTGGCCAGCTGTGTACCAGGCTGCTGCGACAACATCGAGGACCTGCTGGCCCGCGCCGATCACGCGATGCGCCAGGCCAAGCGCGACGGCCGCGACCGGGTGGTCGCGGCCGCCGTGTCCGCGTGAGTCGATTCAGGACTTGCGCGCGAGACCGATCTTCGAATGGCGCATGCCGTAGAGGAAATAGATCACCAGGCCGATCGCCATCCAGATCACGAAGCGCCACATGGTGACGATGTCCAGCCCACCGATCAGGTGGAAGCGGCCATCGGTGAACCACGGCCAGCCGATGATCAGGAACAGCGAGAACACGATCCCCAGCGGCGCCAGCAGCCACAGCACCGGCGTACGGAAGCGCCGCTCCAGATGCGGCTCGCGAATGCGCAGGATCAGCACCGAGGCGCAGATCAGGATGAAGGCCGAGAGCGTACCGATGTTGACGAGTTCGGCCAGCTCGCGAATCGGCAGCAGGCCCGCCGCCAGCGCGGTGAACACGCCCAGCAGCATGGTCGGGCGGTGCGGCGTGCCGTACTTCGGATGCGACTTGGCGAACCAGGCCGGCAGCAAGCCGTCGCGCGCCAGCGCGAACCAGATGCGTGCCGCGCCCAGCATGAAGGCGAACACCACGCTGGCGATGCCGGCGACTGCGGCGACGTTGATGATGCCGCTGACCCAATGCAGGTCGCGCGCGGCGAATACCGCGCTGACCGGCGCCGAACTGGCCAGGACCATCTCGGTGCACTGGCCGGCCACCTGCGACGGGTCCACGCAACTGTTGTACGGCACCATGCCGGTGAGCACCAGCGAGATCGCCAGGTACATCGCCATCGCCACGCCCAGCGAGGCCATCACCGCCAGCGGCAAGTCGCGCTGCGGATTCTTCGACTCCTCCGCGGCGGTGGTCAGCGTGTCGTAGCCGAACACCGCGAAGAACACGATGCTGGCGGCGGCGAGCATGCCGCCCACGCCATAGCGCGAGTCGCCGGTGGCCGCCGCATCGTGGATCAGCGGTGGGATGAACGGCGTCCAGTTGGCGGTGTTGACGTAAAACGCGCCCACCACCACCACAATGATCACGCCGACCACCTTCAGCGCCACCACCACGGTATTCAAGCGCGCCCCCACCTCGGTGCGCGCCACCTGCAGCGCGGCGACACCCAGCGCCACCAGCATCGCGATCAGGTTGATGCCGCGGCCGCTATCCGGCAGCGCGGGGTCGTAGGCGCCCTGCAGGAACACCGGCAGATGAAGTCCGGTGAGCTGGGTGATCAGCGATTGCAGGTAGTTCGACGTGCCGGCCGCGACCACCCCCACGATGAGCGCATATTCCACCAGCAGATCCCAGCCGATGATCCACGCGGGCAATTCGCCCAGCACCGCGTAGCCGTAGGTATACGCGCTGCCGGTGACCGGGATCATGCCGGCAAACTCGGCGTAGGAAAGCGCCGCACAGGCACTGCCGATGCCCGCCACCAGGAAACTGAGGATGATCGCCGGGCCCGCGTTCAGCGCCGCCTCGTTGGGCGCCAACACGAATACACCCACGCCAACGATCGCGCCGATGCCGATGGCGGTGAGCTGCCACACGCCCATGGTGCGACGGAAATCCTTGCTGGCGCCGGCCTCTGATTGCAGTTGTTCGACGGACTTGCTGCGTACCAGATTGCGGAAGAAACCCATGTGGAGCTCCCCTTGAAAACAGCGCACAGCATAACAAGTCGAGGCTGTTTGGCTACCCGCAGCCGTGCAGATCACACGGTCATGGATGGCTGGACATCCATAACCTGTCAGGCAGCTAAAGCCCCTCTCCCCTCGGGAGAGGGGTTGGGGAGAGGGTTCGGTCGTGATGGGATCCTCCACGCGGCCGCAGGCCCGCAATCCAGGGCAACGCCAGCGTGCTGACGCCGAACAACACGGCGATCGCCACCGCCGTGTAACCATCCAGATGCGTGACACCGAACCAGCGGCCCAGCAACAGGGGCACCGCGGCCGTCAACAAGGTGCGCGCGCCTTCCAGCCAGAACGCGCTGCGCCGGCTTTCCATCAAGCCGCCAAGCACGCACAGGCTGACCGTCATGTAGAGCGCATAGCCCATCAGTGTGCCGAGACTGGCGTGCGCAGTCAGCCCCAGGAAGTGCGTGGCCATGCCCAGCAGCAAGGCGAACTGCGCCAGGCAGTAGGCGGCCAGCGCTGGCGGCATCGGCGGGTTGTAAATCTCGCGCTGGATGTCGTAGTCGGGCTTGGGAAATCGGGCGGCCACGTCAGCCGGGCGCCAGCCGGGTCGACGGAACCATAGCTGCAGCTTGTCGCGCCAGCGCTGCGCATGCCAGGCGTCGAGCGCTGCCGCCGCATACACTTCAGCGTTGGCCCACAGCGGGTTCCAGCTGCGCAGCGGCGAGCGGGTGCCGTAGACCGGACGATCGAGCTCATCCTCCTCGACGAAAGTGCCGAACAGGCGATCCCACACGATCAGGATGCCGCCATAGTTGTGGTCGAGGTAACGGTCGTTGGTGGCATGGTGCGCACGGTGGTTGGATGGCGAGCAGAACACGCGATCGAACCAGCCCAGCTTGCCGATCTGTTCGGTGTGCACCCAGAACTGGTACAGCAGGTCGATCAGCGCGATCACCACGAACACTTCCAGCGGATAGCCAAGCAGCGCCATCGGCAGGTAGAAGATCCAGCCCAGCAGGCCACCGGTACTGGTCTGGCGCAGCGCGGTGGAGAGGTTGTACTCCTCGCTCTGGTGATGCACCACGTGCGCGGCCCACAGGATGTTCACCTCGTGGCCCATCCGGTGCAGCCAGTAATACAGGAAGTCGTACAGCAGGAGGCCGCTGATCCATACCCAGAGACTGCCCGCCGGCAACGCAAACCACGCCAGATGCTGCACGCACCAGGCATAGATACCCAGCGTGAGCAGCTTCATGAACACCCCGGCGATCTGCGACATCACGCCCAGGCCGATGCTGTTGATGGAGTCGTTGCTGCGATACGCGCGGCGACCGCGCAGCCGCGCCACGATGAACTCGATGGCGATCAGCACGAAGAAGAACGGCGTCGCCCAGGTAATGATGAGTTCCGAGGTATTCACGTCTTGTCACCTAAGGAGCACGTGTGCGCGACGATGACGCGGCAGAAGCAAGCGCAGAAGAAAGCATGGCGACCAAGGCGAATGGATTGGCGACGATGGTCCGATCATAGCGATCTTTCGCGGGCTCCGTACGCCCGCGTGTGTTCGTCATGCAATGAGCGGCGATCGTCAATCAGCGCGCATCGACCGCCTGGCGCCCGCTCGCGGGATCGTCGGTGAAGAATGCATCGATGCCGGCATCGAGATAGACACCGATCTGGGCAACCAGACCCGCCTGGTTGAGCGTGTCGGGATCACTGCCCTGCCAGAAGTCCTTCGCCAGGAACTGGTTCTCCGGCCGGAACGTATAGGGGTGCACCTGCAGTCCCGCCGCGTGCGCGTCCGGCACCAGGCGGGTGGGCTGGCCGAGCCTACCGTCGCGGGTGGTCGGCATGATCGCACCGATCTGCGGGCCGATCGCATCCGCATAGCGCGCGACCTCGCGCAAGCCCTCCGGCGCCATCATCCGTGCGTAGTCAAGATCGCCACCGGCCGCGGCCACGTCATACGGCTGCGCCGCTGGTGCATCCAGCAGTTGCAGCAGGCGGATGTTCGAATGACGGTCGCCCAGCTTCTCGCGCAGGTATTTCAGGTTCGCGATCTCGAACGACTGGATCTCCACCGGCGCCGTGCGCGTATATGCATGCGCGGCCAGCGTCGCCAGCAGCCGATCCTCCATCGGCAGGCCGATACGCTGGAAATAGCTGCCGTGCTTGATCTCCGGAATGATGCCGACGGGACGGCCGGCCAGCATCGACTCCGCTGCCGCGAATTCGATGATCTCCTCCAGCGTCACGATCTGGAACTCGCCGTCGTACTTGGTGCCGCGCAGCTGCGGCAGGCGCTCCCGCGCGCGCAGTGTCTTGAGTTCGGCGAGGGTGAAGTCTTCGGTGAACCAGCCGGTCACGCTGCGAGCGTCGATCGCCCGGGTCGCCTTGCGCCCGGCAAACCTGGGATGGCTGGCCACGTCGGTGGTGCCGCCGATCTCGTTCTCGTGGCGCGCCACCAGCACGCCATCCTTCGTCATCACCAGGTCTGGTTCGATGAAATCGGCGCCGTCGACAATGGCCCTGGCATACGAGGCCAGCGTGTGCTCCGGCCGCCACGCCGGCGCGCCGCGATGACCGATCACCTGCACCCTTGGCGCAAGCGGTTTTTCACGATGGACGTGGGCAATCGGCACGGACGGCATTCCAGCGGCGGAGAGGGAGATCCAGCATAAGCGCCAGCAGCCTCATACGGAGCGCCGGCGTCTCGCCGGCATGCTTTGGCGGGCAGGATGCCCGCGCTCCCAGTGGGCGAGTCGGACGCGCAAATGGAGCGCCGGCATCTTGCCGGCATGCTCACGCGGGCGGGACGCCCGCGCTCCCAGTGGGTGGGCCGAAATCGCGCCGGAAATCAGTCCGGCGGGTACAACTGCTTGTAGACCCGGCTGACGTGCTGCTGCAGATCGCCAGGCTCCTGCGCCTCATCGAGAACCTCGTTGAGCTGCCGCTCGGTCTGGTGCAGCGTGCGCAGGAAGCGCTTGTCGGCCGCGGACAAGTCGAGATCGACCATCTGCTGCTCCAGCGAGTCGGCCTCGAGCGAATCGGCCTTCTTTGGCGCACTGGCACGCGGGTCGTTCGATCGGGTCATGGCGAGTAGGGTCGTATCCGGCCTAAGCGATTCATGTCGCAAGGACAAGCAAGACGCCTGCCAGCAGCAGATAGCCGGACCGGCTGCACGCGGTCGGTGACCGGAACGCCGCCAGCACACAGACCTGGCAGCGATCAACTCCTTGCCACCTGCGCGTGGCGGGCGTCGGAAGCGACCCATGAGCGTCTCTTGATGACGCCAGGGGACAGTTGCATGGCCCGGAATACCACCGAGGCACGTGCCTCACCGGAATTCGTGAAGCGGCCCAAAAATCCAGCCGTAGTAGGTATTGAGCAAGCCCGGCACGGCGCAATCGGCGTACCTCCCATCGCAGCGGTTGCGCAGCTCGGTCAGCGCCGCGAAATAGGGATCCTGCGGCAATCCGGCCGCCTGCAGCACCATGCTGGGCAGGAACGCGATGTCGAGCATCGGGTAATGCGGCAGCGGCGGGCCGGCGAAGTTGCTCTTGATCATGTAATAGGTGAGGAAGTCCCGATAGGGTTCCAGCGCAGGCGCAAGCGTGCGCGGCAGAGGGCGGATCATGCCGTCGAAGGATGGCTGGTGGTCGCCGAAGTGCAGCAGCACGGTGGGCTGCGAGCGGTCGAGAAAATCGTGCTCCAAGCCACGCATGGCCGCATCCGAATCATGGAGGCGCGACAAGTAAGTGTCGAAGTTCAGCGCCACCTCCGGCTTCAACCCATGCAGCAAGTTGCGAAACGACGGCGGCAGGGTGGCCATCGGATCGTCGTGCGGCCCGTGCTGGTTCAGCGTGAGGATCATCACGAACACAGGCTGCCCCGGCTTCTTCACCTTGTCGTAGACGCGTTTGGCCGCGTCGAACATCTGCTGGTCGGTTTCCTCCCACTCGTCCAGGCCCAGCTCGTTGACGTCGTACATGTGGTCGAAACCGTAAGCGGTGTAGGCGTTGCGGCCGTTGATGAAACTGCCGACGGTAGGGTAGATCGCGATGGTGAGATAACCGAGGCGGCGCAAAGCCTGCGGCAACGTATCGCTTACGCGCGGCGCCAGCACATAGGGCGCATACATGCCGCCGGGCCCGAAGATGTCCTGCGGCATGCCGGTCAGCACGGCGAACTCGCTGACCCAGGTACCGCCGCCGAAAGTGTGCGTGCGCAACATGCCGGTGCCGCGGGTGCGCGCATCGGCCTTGAACATCGCCAGGCGGCAGGCCGGCACGTTGCAATCTGCATACAACGAGGGATCGAACGTGCTCTCCTCCAGCACCTGCACAATGTCCGGATACGGCGGCGGTCGACTTGCGGGCATGCCTTGCGCCGTCGCCTCCCACGCCTGCTTCGCCAGCGCGTCGCTGCTCATCGCCGGCAACGTCACTTCGCCATCGCGGAAGCTGACGAAGAAATTGGTCAGGTGTGCATCATCGGACAGCTTTTCCCACGCATTGCGCGCATGCAGCGGTGCGAAGGGCCCGCTGGGCAGCATGCACCACCAGAACGCCAGCACGCTGAGCGCCAGCCCGGCACCGCGCACGATCAGCGCCCAGCGCGGGCGCAGCCCGGTCAGCACGCGCCAGTCCCAGCGCCACGTCACATACAGCAGCGGCGGCAGCAGCACGACCAGGCCGATGCCCAGCAGGTATAAATGCGGATAGTGACGCAACGTATCGAGCAGGCTGGTGCCCACGTAATAGATGAAGTCCGACGGCATCAGCTGCTCGTCGAGATAACGCAGCTTCATCACCGCGATGAACTTCAGCGCGAGGAACAGGCCGCCACCGACCAGCAGCGCGGTGGCAAGACGCGCGAACAGGAACAGCAATGCGCCGGCGGTGCAGAACATCAGGGCCGCGATGAAACCACGCTGCAGCGGCAGCGGTTCCTGCCATGCCGTAAGCACCAGGCAGGCGACGAACACCGCCAGTGCTCCCGCGCATGTTGCAGCGGCGCGCGCGTGGCGCCATGGGATTGGACGCATAAGCTGGAAAGTCCCCCTGCAGGACCGGATGTCACCAATACGTCATCTTACGATCATGTGGTGCTCGGCGGCAGCTTTGCTGCGCGGCCGGCAGCCGTGGCCAGCAACCCTGGATTGCCGCGCTGGCCGGCAATCGCCGCCCCCGATCTGTTAATTTTGACGCTCGATTGCGCCAGCCCACGGAAAGCCCATGCCCCCACGCCCGACTTCACGCGCCCTCGCGCTGCTGGCTATCAGCGCGCTCCTGCTCGCCAGCTGCTCCGGCCTGCCCTGGAAATCCGGCGGGGCGCCGGACGGCGCGCGCGCCAAGGTGGCGATCCTGGAAACCACCGACATCCACGCCAACGTGCTCAGCTACGACTACTACAAGCTGAAGCCCGATCCCAGCGTGGGCTTCGAGCGCACCGCCACCCTGATCCAGCGCGCACGCGCCGAGTTTCCCAACAACTTCCTGTTCGATTCCGGCGACACCATCCAGGGCAGCGTGCTGGCCGATTACCAGGCGCTGGTGAAACCGGTCGCCTGCGACCAGGAGCTGGCGGTCTACCAGGCGATGGATGTGGTCGGCTACGACGGTGGCACGCCCGGCAATCACGAATTCAACTACGGCCTGGGCTTCCTGTCGCAGGTCACCGGCACGCCGATGAACGTGGATGGCGGCACCAGCAAGCACTGCGCCGGTCCGCACTATCCGCTGGTGCTGGCGAACGTGTTCAGCGCGCGCGACGGCAAGCCGATCTTCAAGCCGTGGACGATCGTCACCAGGAACATCCAGGCGTGGACACCCGACGGTACCGAAATCACCGTGCCGCTGCGCGTGGGCATCATCGGCTTCACGCCACCGCCGATCATGCAGTGGGATCAGCACAACCTGGCCGGCAAGGTCAGCGTGAGCGGCGTGCTGGAGGCGGCGAAAAAATACCTGCCCGAGCTGCAGGCCCAACATCCCGACCTGATCGTGGCGATCCTGCACGGCGGCCTGGATACCCACCCCTACACCGCCGACATGGAGAACGCCGGCTGGTACCTCGCCGGCGTACCCGGCATCGATGTGCTCCTGCTCGGCCACTCGCACACGCAGTTTCCCGGGCCGCGCTACGCCGGCATGAAGGACGTCGATGCGCACCTCGGTTTCGTGCGCAACGTGCCGACGGTGATGGGTGGCTTCTTCGGCAAGGACCTGGGCGTGATCGAGCTGGTGCTCAATCGCAAGGATGGCCGCTGGGTGGTCGACCTGGACAACACCCACAGTGAAGTGCGGCCGATCTGCAGCAAGGCAGGCGACCCGACCCGGCCGGGTACGCAACATCTCGAGTGCGTGCCGCCCGATCCCGCCATCGCGCCACTGGTGGAATCCGCACACCAGGCCGCCGTCGCCTACGTCAACACCCCGATCGGCAACAGCAGCGTGCACATGAGCAGCTATTTCGCCGACGAAGGCAACATGACCGCGCTGGCGCCGGTCAATGCCGCCCAGATCGACTACGTGCGCAAAGAACTGCCCCGCACCCACCCCGAGCTGGCGAACGTGCCCGTGCTGTCCGCCGCCGCCACCTTCCGTAGCGGCTTCGGCGGGCCCGACGACTACACCGACGTGCCGCCCGGCCCGCTCACCCTCCGCAGCGCGGCCGACCTGTACTTCTATCCCAACACGCTGGCCGCGGTGAAAACCGAAGGTGCCGGCCTCAAGGCGTGGCTGGAAAAATCTGCGCAGCGCTTCAACCGCATCGACCCGGGCAAGAGTGGCCGCCAGGACCTGATCAACAGCCACGGCACCGGCTACAACTTCGATCAGATCCAGGGCGGCATCCACTACGTCATCGACGTGTCCAAACCAGTTGGCCAGCGCATCACCTCACTCACCTACCAAGGCAAGCCGGTCACGCCGACCGAGCCGTTCGTCGTCGTCACCAACAATTATCGCGCCAGTGGCGGCGGTCATTTTCCCGGCCTCGACGGGAGCCATATCGTGCTGGCGGCGCCGGATGGCACGCGGGAGATCCTGGCGCGGTGGATCGAGGGCAAGCAGCAAATCGGCGTGGCCGATCTGGAGCCCACTTCGTGGACCTTCGCGCCGCTGCATACACGCGGGCCGGTAGTGTTCACCGGAAGGGCGGGGAAGCTGGGCGTGGCCAAGGCGGCGGGGCTGACGAACATCCGCATGCTGAAGGACAACGGGGATGGAACGGCGCTGTACGGGATTGATCTGGCGCATTGAGGATCGCTGGCGCCCGTGACCGTGCCGCTCCCGAAGGTTGCAACGCAAGCACTTTCATGCGCCCGTGGCGCACAAGGTGCTCCGTTCCAGCTTGCCTGGCGCCCGGCGAGCGTCCCCGGCACCGTGAGCCGCGCCGGGTTCTCTACAGCATATCCTGCCTCGCCAACCTGGCCGGCGCCTCACGTGCGCGTCGCTGCCGTCAGCCGGCAGGCGTCGCGCGAGCGGCGGCAATGAGGCTGGCGGTATTGCGCATGTCAGCCAGTTGCTGCGCTTCCTTCGACGCGCCGGCGATCAATCCCGCGGCCTGGGTCAACGCGGCGTCCCGCTGCTTGCGTCCCGCGCCATCGCCCGGCGCAGCGATCGCGCTGACGTACAGGGCATAGGCGTAGTCGTTTCGAAAGGCTGTGCCATCGGCGCCGGCCTTTTGTTCGCCCTCGTAATACGTCAGCGCGGGTTGCAGCGCTTGCTGCGCTTGATCGTTACGGCCTTGCATGGCGATAGCATTGGCGAGCGTGGAACGGGCGCGGGAAGTGCCGTTTCGCGCGTCCGCTTCCGAGGTCGGGTTGCCAGGAAGGGCAAGCCATCGGCGCGCCAGCGCTTCGGCTTGCGCGTAGTGGCCGAGGCGGAGTGCCGCCATCGAAGCCGTGGCGAGCATCCCGTTCAGCATATTGCGTTTCAGCAGAAAACCATTGGTGCCACGGGGCGCCTTCACCGCATCGATGCGATTGATCACCTCGCTGGCATTGGCGAAAGCGGATTGGGACGCGCCTTCGGTCAGTTGCAGTGTGGCTTCCAGCGATTGGCCGGGGTTCACCAGCAATTTTCGTCGCGCGTCGTCCGCTGCAAGCGGCGCGACCACTTCGCCAGCGTCGCGGACAAAGTTCTTCAGCGACTGCGCCGCCGCGGGCGAATCGCCGGTTTGCGCCTGCAGGCTCGCTAGAGAAAGCCATTGAAACCACACGATTGGGCCGAGGCTGGAAGGCAGCCGTTTATCGTTTTCGAGTGCCAATAGCGAACGCATCGTCCCGATCGTGGACGTCACTTCGCCGCGCTCGAACTGGCGGTCGGCAACTTGTCTCATACCGGTGGTCCAGCGTTGCCATCCACTCAGGTCGGAGGGATTGAAGCGCACCTCATCTTCGCCCGCCTGCACTGTGCGGTTCGCATATTCGGCGGCCGTCGCATCGTCGTGTTGGCGATCGGCAAGGGTGCCGATCAGCTCCGCGGCCCAGGAACGGTCGCTGAGCGCGTGCAGGTCGCCGGGACGGCGCTCCAGCACCTTCTCGGCCAGATCGTAAACTTGTCGCTCCAGCTTTTGCGCTTCGGCAATCCGTCCCAACGTCAGCAGGCGGCGCGCCTCGGTATCTGCGGCGTCAGCATACGACGAAGCCGCCGTAAGATCAGTCAGGTTGAGCGCGCCCAGGCCCATCAGAATCTTCCGCGCTTCATCGCAGGTCGCCAGCGATGGTTCCAACGACTGGGTAACGGTGAGGTAATTCAAAGTATCCGCGTAGAGCTGTCTGACCCGACGCGTAGGGTGAGGCGCATACACCAGCGGCCGCAACAGGTCGGCCGCTTGTTGCAACTGCGCGCCGGTACCGCGTCCGGCGCCTGTGGCACCGACGATGCTGCTGCCTTGGCTCTGTAATGCCAGCGCAAGACCATAGGTAACGGCTTCACTGTGGTTGCCGGAGGCGCGGAGCTTCTCGAACACGGACTGCGCTTCTCCGAAACTCCTGGCGCCGGCATCCCTGTTGCCGCTCGATTGTTGGGACGCGCCCTCGCGTACCAGCGCCATCGCCCGGTTGATCTGCGTTTGCGACGTGACCAGCTTCGGCGGCAGGCTGTCGTAATATCCCACGGTCATGTGCGCAAGCTTGCCCAGTGTTTCGAGCCGGCCGGTCGGTTCGAGTTCCGAATAGAAATCCTCGATCAGAAAGCTGACCAGTTTCTCGGCATTGCTGCGCGAGTGCTGCGCTTCGGCCTCGGCAACGTGCGCGCGATGCAGGTTGACGAAACCGAACACCGCGCTGGCGGCGGCCAGCACCAGCAACACGGCGAATACATCCACCAGCCGGCGCGTGCGCTTCAGCGCGCGATGGGTGGCGGCTTCGCGTTCCTGTTGCGCGGCGAGTTGGCGCCCGGCTTCCTCGCGCGCTTCACGCGCGTGACGCTGGTTGCGGCTGGCCAGCACCACACTGCACAGCACGTCGTGGGTGAGTTCCACGCGGCGCATGTCGAGGCGATCTTCGATCCGCAACAGGCGGTGGTTGACCAGTTTCGCCAGCGCATCCGGCATGGCGCCGGCGGCGGCCAGCGCCTTGAGCACGCGTTCCTCCGCAAGGCTTTCGCGGTAACCGGATTCGGTCAGCAGTTCGTCCTCGATCACCCGCCGCACCCCGGCCGGCTGATCGGCCAGCGCGCGTTCGTAGAACTCGGACAGGATGGTGTCGCGCGAACCGGCGAGCAGGTCGGCGGAGATTTCCTTGCGGCCTTGCGCCTTGCGCGTCGTGTTGAGTTCGCGGCAGACCAGGCTCAGCAACGACGGCTCGATTTCGGCATGGATCAGTTCCGAGCCGCCGGCGACGAAGCGCACGATGGATTCGGCGACTTCCTGCGAGACCAGCTTGCGGCCCGGCCCCAATACCGCGCTCAGCGCCTGCGCACCGTGCATGCGCGCCAGCCGCATGCGGTTCTGGGTGATGGACGGCATGCTGTCCTTGACGCTCTCCAGATGCGCGAGATAATCCTCGCGCAGCGTGATCAGCACGCGGTAGTCGGCACGCGCGAAATCGAATTGCTCGACCACGCTGTCGTCCTCTTCCAGACGTTTTTCCAGTGCGGCTGGCGGGCGGTTCTCGACCAGGTCGGCGAGGTCTTCAAGAAACTGCCTGGCGCGCGAGCGGCCGGCATCGTCGGCCTGGCCCAGCGTGAAGATTTCCTCGAACTGGTCGAAGATCAGCAGCGGCGTCAGCGTGTGCCCAGCCGCATCACGCAACAGGTCGCCGCGGTGGTGCAGGAATTCCCATAGCGATTCGCCCTCGACCGAGGCGCCCGGCTGGGTCCAGTGACCGGCGGCGGCGGTGGCGCGAAAGACCGCCTGCTTGATCTGCGCGGAGGGCGATGGCGAACCGGCTGCATAGTCGATGCGCACGTAGACCGGGCAGTAGCCTTCGCCGTGCAGGCGCGGCACCAGGCCGGCACGCAGCAGTGAGGTCTTGCCCAGACCCGATTGCCCGAACAGCACGGTCAGCAGTTTGCGCTGGACGCGGCGGGCGAGTTCGGCGGCTTCCTCGTCGCGGCCGTGGAAGTACGCGCGGTTTTCCTCGGTATAGGAGAACAGGCCAAGCCAGGGATTTTCCGGGTCGAGCGTTACCGTGTCGTCGGATTGCGCCGCGGTGTCGTTCATGTCCGGCTCCCGTTGCAAAGCTCCTGCAGGCGATGCACGAACTCGGGGGTCGCTTCGCCACCGGCAAGTTGCACCATGTGCACGGCCCGGAAGGTTTCCGGCACCAGCGCCGAGGCTTCCGGCGTGTCGTCGATGCGCACCGGCAGGATGAACACCGCGCCTTCGGCCATGTTGCGGGTGCGGTCGACGGCGTAGCTCCACTCGCGCCGGAAGTAGGCTTCCTGCCGATGCTGCGTCGTGGCGGAAACCACCGGCACGAAGTAGCTGCAACGCGCGATGTTGGCGCGGATCTTGCGATCGTAATCGTCGCCGCTTTCGAGCCGGTCGAGGTCGAACCACGTGGTCAAACCCGCCGCATCGAGGCCGGCCTTGAGGCGTTGCACCGCGACCAGGTCCTCGCGTGCGTAGCTGATGAAAATCGCGCTCTCCGGCATCTCGCGCGCGGGCGGCAGGAACCGTTGCGGCGAGCTGTCGGGCCCTTTCGTCTTCGCTTCGGGTTGGCGCGCGCTCCAGCGCTTGTGCAATTCGGCGACGAACGCCTCCGCGCCCGCGAAGACGCGGGTGCGCATGCTGACCTGTTGCAGGAACGCCACCAGCCGGCCGTCCTGCAAGGTGTGGTCGTCGGCGAATACTTCGGTGACATCGCGCGGGTCGGACAGCCGCTTGCGTTTGGCCATGCGCAGGAACAGCCGTGCCAGCCAATTGGAAAAATCGCTGCCGATCAGCAGCAGATGGTTGTGCTCGAGTTCGTGGAACAGCTTCTCCGGCGTCAGGTGCTCGGACTGCAGCGCGCAGATGAACTCCAGCATGTCCTCGTCGGAGAGCACGTACGTCGGTGACGCGGACAACCGGCCGAAAAGGTGATACACCACCGCGCGCTGCAACTGGGCGCGCTCGGTCGGCAGGTCCGCGACCCGGTTCGGGGAGTAGGCGATGACATCCGCGGTCGGCTGACCGCCATAGCGTTCGGTGTTGATCGCCTGCTCGAGCAACGGGTCGAACGTGGTGGTCACGAACAAGTCGAAATCGGTGATCTGCGCCAGTTGGCGCAACGCCGTCGACGGTTCCAGCGTCACTTCGCGCATGATCGAGCGCAGGCGCGTGTAGGCTTCCTCGCGGCGCCCGCGCTGGCCGAGGTAGCTGCACATCACGTCATTGAGCGTGGCCGGCTGCGGCAGCACGGCCAGGTCCACCGACAGCCGAACGGCGAGTTTTTCAGCCAGCCATTCGTACAGCGGACGCAAGCCCTGGTCGGTCTGCACGTGCAGCAGATCCGGGCCGATGATCGGGATGACCCGATGTTCCTCGATGTAATTGAGCAGGTCGTCCCAGGCATCCTCGTCGAAGTCCTGCACGGGGGTCGGAATGGCGTGGAGAGTGTTCATGCTGGTTCCACCGCAAGGTAGGGCCGGAACGCCGGGGTGCGGCGGCCCGTGCGAATCGGAAGACGTGACCAAGACCGATATCCCGGGTGCGCCGATGGCGGGAATGCGGGCAACTTAACGGGGTCAAACGAGCATGCGAATTCGCACAGGTTGAAGCGTCCGGCGAGGAAGCCAGGGCACGCTGCGCAAGCGGCACGGACGGCGGCATACCCATGTCGCGCTGCGCGCCCACCATCCGGTCTTCGCGATGAAGCGTGTGTCACCTGGATCCGCCCCGGCACTGCGATTCAAGCAGCTTATACCTTTTCTGAACGAATCCATCGACAGCGGCCAGCTGCGTATTCCGGCATGCTGGCGCATGCCGGCGCGACGCCCAAACGGTGCGCTTGCCCCGATGCTAGACTCGGCCGCGGGTCGGGCATCTTCCGTCATGACTGCGATGTCGATTCGCTGTCCACGCGGGGCACATCGGCTGGCGCTGCCAAAACATGTGCCAGGTCATGCTGATGCCGTTCCGCCAAGCCGCGACGAGGCGGGAAAATGGCCGAGCTGTCAGCCAATTGGAAGGCGGTGGCGATGGGTAACCCAGAGATTCCCCGATGAGCGCCGCCGTCACCCCGCTGGTCGTGGGCGTCACCGGTCACCGCAATCTTTGCGCCCGCGAGGTCGGGCCGCTGCGTGAGCGCGTGCGAGACTTTTTCACGCAACTGCAGCGTGAGTTCCCCGGGCTGCCGTTGGTGGTGCTGGATTCACTGGCCGCCGGCGGCGATCAGCTGGTCGCCGAAGAAGCCCTGGAAACAGGCGCGCGCCTGATCGCGCCGCTGCCGTTCGCGCGCGAGCTCTACGTTCAGGATTTCAGGGACGCCGATCGTGCCGCGTTCGAATCGCTGTGCGCGCGTGCCGAGGTATTGCCACTGCCGCTGGTACCCGGCAATACCGACGCTGAAATCGCCCGGCAGGGCCCGGCGCGGGACCGCCAGTACGCGCAGGCTGGCGTGTTCGTCGCCAGCCACTGCCACATCCTGCTGGCGCTGTGGGACGGTCGCGAATCGGACCTGCTCGGCGGTACCGGACAAGTGGTGCGCTATCACCTGGACGGCACCATGCCGGGCTGGATCGAGCGGAGCCATTCGCATCCTGTGGTGTTGGGCAGCGGCGACGAAAGCCTGCTGTATCACCTGGTCTGCTCGCGACAGGGTGGCGATAGCGAAAGCATCCCGCCGACGCCGCTGCAGCCGCTGCAGGCGCACTGGATCAGCCAGGAACACCGCAGGGCGGCCGCGGACGGCATGCCGGAAGAGTTCCGCCGCATGTTCACCAACATGCAGCAGTTCAACGTCGATGCCATGCGTCATGCCGACGACATCCAGGTGCCCCCGGCCACGCACGACGCCACGTCGGGGCACCCTGATTGCACGGCGCTCGACAGCCTGTTCGGCGTCGCGGACCGGCTGGCGATCCACTTCCAGGTGCGCGTGCTGCGGGCGATGCGCGGCCTGTACGTGCTGGCCGCGCTGATGGGTGTGGCCTTCGTGTGCTATTCGGATCTGCCCACCGACCTGCCGTATGTCGGCGACGCCATCTACGTGTTCGTCGCATTGTTCACGGCCGGGGTCTACCTGGCGCGGCTGGCGCGGCGGCGCGCGTGGCACCGCAAGTACATCGACTACCGCGCACTCGCCGAGGGACTGCGCGTGCAGGGTTACTGGCGGCGCGCCGGCGTTGGTGCAGACGATCCAGGCGCGTTCGCGCACGACAACTTCATGCAGAAACAGGACGTCGAACTGGGCTGGATTCGCAACGTGATGCGCGCGGCGGTCATCCAGGCGGCCAGCGGGAGCCGCCGGGACGGCCTCGCCACCGTGATCGCCGAGTGGATCGGCGCAGCACAGGGTGACGGGCAACTTGGCTACTACGCACACAAGACGGAACAGCGGACGCGCGCCCACCATCACACGCAATGGCTGGAACGCGCCTTGCTGATACTCGTCATCGCCGCCAGCCTGTTGCTGGCGCTGTTCCATCAATGGCTGGCCCCGGACACCACGACCTCGCTGGTGGCATTGATGGGCGTACTGGCCATCATCGCCGCCGCGCGCGAGTCCTACGCCTACCGCAAGGCCGACAAGGAATTGATCAAGCAATACCGCTACATGGGTGGGATCTTCGCCAGCGCGCGCCGCAAGCTGGACGCCACGCGCGATCCCGACGCCCAGCGCGACGTGCTGCGCGCGCTGGGCGAAGCGGCGCTGGCCGAACATGCGGAATGGGCACTGATGCACCGGGAGCGCCCGCTGGAACACGGCAAGTTGTGACCCCGTTTCTCCTGTTTCACGGAGGGCGGCGCAAAGCACCGGGCCATGGTTTTTGCTCCGTGGCGTCGCGCGGTTCGCAGCGACGGCTTTGGTTTTGATCGTCGTGCCAGCGAGGTGCTTCTCAAGAGCGAAGCTGGTCAAGCTGGCGTCCAGTGTCCTGACGTTTGCGTGCTGGGTCGCCGGATGTCGCATGAAAGTTTCCCGCACGATTTCATGATGCTCCGCTTTTCTTCTTCATATTCACACTCATGATAGTGAATATTGACGCCAACGGAATTTGTCTGCATGATGCGGCAGAAGAGACCCTCGCTTGCAGCAGCGCGAACGCTTTGCTCCAGGGTGCTGCGAAGTTGCCAGTTCATTATTGGGGTGGATTCCGGTGCGAGCAAAACTTCATCTCTGGCAAATCTCCCCGCATTTATACCGGTATGCATTGCCAATCCGGTCGAATGCGGCAACGGCTGATGCCGGCGAATCCCGATGCCCGTGACGAGCCTGGACAATCGTGCGTCCAAGGCCCCGGCGCACGCTGATCCGTTGATTCCAGGTGTCCAGGCGTGGGTCGCGCTCGGCATGCTGGGCTTCGTGTATGTGCTGAATTTTCTCGATCGCCAGCTGCTGGCGATCCTCGCCAAGCCCATACAGGACAGCCTGCACTTGTCCGACAGCCAGTTGGGCCTGATCGGTGGTCTCTACTTCGCACTGTTCTACTGCTTCATCTCGATTCCAGTGGGCTGGCTGGCCGACAAGACCAACCGGGTACGAGTATTGACGTTGGCCTGCACGATCTGGAGCGCTGCCACCCTGGCCTGTGGCTTCGCGAACAGTTATTCCCATCTGGTCATCGCGCGCATGACCGTGGGTTTCGGTGAAGCCGGCGGCGTGCCGCCGTCCTACGCCATCATCTCGGACTACTTTCCACCGCACCGTCGCGGTAGTGCGCTGGGCATCTACAACCTTGGGCCGCCGATCGGCGCCGCGCTCGGCATCGCCTTTGGCGCCTCCATTGCAGACATCCTTGGTTGGCGCTACGCATTCATCATCCTTGGCGGAGTCGGTCTGCTCACGGCTCTTGCATTCGGGCTGATCGTGCGTGAACCCAGGCGCGGCGGTCTCGACGATGTCGCCAAGACGCATGCCATCAAGGTCGACGCACCGCCGGCGAGTTTCCGCGAAACCATGAAGATGTTCTTTACCAGTCCCCCGTTGCTGCTTACCGCGCTGGGCAGCGGCGCGACGCAGATGATCACGTATGGCATGGGCAACTTCACCGCGTTGTTCCTGATGCGTGAAAAAGGCATGACCCTGGATGAGATCGCGGTCTACTACGCGGTGGCCGTGGCGATCGGGATGGGCGCAGGGATTTTTGTGTCCGGGCGCATGGTGGATCATTTCACCCAACGTTCGAGGGCGGCTTACGGCTGGCTTCCCGCGGTGTCACTGGCGCTTGCGGTGCCGTTCTACATTGGCTTCGTGTGGGCACCGACGTG
Source organism: Rhodanobacter sp. (assembly GCA_035655635.1). Lineage (GTDB taxonomy): Bacteria > Pseudomonadota > Gammaproteobacteria > Xanthomonadales > Rhodanobacteraceae > Rhodanobacter. The sequence continues at coordinate 28,329 of DASRUB010000001.1, forward strand.
GCCGTTGGCACTGCTGTTGCTGACAGGGCTGATGTTTTTGAACTACTTTTATCTGACGTCGTCGGTGACGCTGGTGCAGCAGACGGTCCGGCCGGACCAGCGCGTCATGTCGGGCGCCTTGCTGCTGCTGATCATGAACTTCGTTGGTCTGGGCTTCGGCCCCACCTTCGTTGGCATCGCCAGCGACCATTTCCGGGCCAGTCATCCCGAGCATTCGCTGCAAATGGCGCTATACACCCTCGTGCCGTTCTACTTCCTGGCCATCTTGCTGTTCCTGTTTCTGGCACGGGTGCTTTGGCGGCAAGAGCAGATCACC
>DASRUB010000002.1:0-2144 GCA_035655635.1 Rhodanobacter sp.
GCCCGGCCTCCGAGAAGCTGTCCTCGATGGCCCTCTGGGCATGACCGGGCAAGTCGCGGTTTTCCGGGCCTTTGACCTGCTCCAGGAACCAGCCCAGGCGCCCATGCCGTTCGATAAGTGTCAAACGGCATTGGATCGGGACCCCGTATCGGCGTCCAAAAGGGGGTCTGACGCAATCCCGATGATGACCTATCGGAGCTAGGCGGCGCCGATCAGCCTCGCTTGTAGAAGATCGATCTTTGCTCGGCCGTACATCTGCCGTTTGACGAGCTTGAGTTTAGTGATCTGACCTTCAGTCTGGCCATTCGACCAAGACTCGGTGATGGCGGCACAGACCGCAGCTTTGTCCTTAATGATGCCATTTGCGAAGGACGCGATCAGACTCGTGCTGGCGATGGCGATCCAAGAATCGAGATCGGCGACGAGCCTCTGGCGGAGCATGGCCTGGAACCTTTCGACAAGCTTGCGGGCTTCGACGAGCGTGGGGATGCACGCCTCGATGGCAGCGATGGTGATTGTTTCTGCTTTGCTCAGATGGTCGCGCGCCGTGGTCATCAATCGCGAGATTGTTCTCGCGGAAGGCACTTTTTGCAGTTGTTGGTTGGTCGCCCTTTCAGCCCGTCGCCGCCGTGTCATCCACTCGCTGACGACACGCAAGGAGCCTTGGTATCCTTGCACTTGCAGACGACGCCAGAGCTCTGCGCTGTTACGGCAGCCTTCGGCCCATTGCGCATCCAGGAACGGCAGGTGGGCGTCGAGCGTGCTCTGCCGAGTGCGGAAGATATCCGTGCTCTCGCCGCGGCTGACCTGGCGAACGAGTTTGCGGCTGTGCGCCGTGCGGCGGACGATCTCCTTGAGCGACACTCCGTCCCTGACGAGCGCAATGATCGCCGCATTGGTCTGTTCCCGTCGCAGATAGCCTTCGTACTGCAATCTTTCCGCACAGGTGAGTAGTTCCGGATTGATCCTCGTCGCGCCGAGCGCGGCCCGGATTTCACGCATCGACCGTCGTACCGCTTCGAGAAAGGCTGCGCTCGCGTTTTCCATCAGATGCCAGCGGTCAGCGACCTGGATGGCGTCGGGCAGCGCCTTTGCGGCGGCCTCTCCATAGCCACCGCCACGGTCGCGCGACACGATCCTGATCTCAGGATGCTCGCAGAGCCAGGCCCGCACCGTTGCAATCTCGCGGTCGGGCAGCAGCGCTACGATCCGCCGCCGTTCCAGATCACAGACGATTGTTCCGTAGCGATGGTTCCTCCGGAACGCCCAGTCATCAATGCCGGCAACGACCAGCGGCTCAATGCGCCCGCAGGTTCGTCGCCGGACTACCCGCAGCAGGGTGTCGTTGCTCACGCGCAGCATCAGACGCTTGGCGAAGCTCGCCGCCGGCCGGCCGCCGAGCGCCAAGCCCAGATGGTGCACAATATACTCCAGCCGTGCCGTCCGCCGCGATCGGTCCGCAACCACGCGGTCGCCGAACCGCTCGGCGAAAATCCGACGCCGACAATGCGGCACCTCACAGACGAACCGGCGCGTGATCACCCGGAGGCGTACTTCCTTGCCGGCGCAGGGCAGATCCGCCACTTGTCTGACATATCGGCTATGGATTCGTCGCGACCCCGCCCCACACAACGGGCACTCAGCCGTGCCCGCCCTGGATCGGACAGCTAAAATAATTGAGTCAGATGAATCACTTGCGTTCTCGATCACCAACCCACTCGGCACAAGCGACGAAATTCGGATGTCAGTCCGCATGGCGCTGATTCCTCCGTTTGGAGAACGCGAAGTCATCAGCAAATATCATCGGATGTGAGTCAGACCCACGATTGGACGCGAAACGGGGGTCGCGGTTGGACGCGATTTGACACTTGGTGAATAGGTCCGTGTGGTCAAAGCCTGCAGTGCAGCCCCGTCTTACTGGGACGCCAGGTTCAGCACCGCCTGAGATTGCGTCTCATCTGTGGGCGCCTCGGAGCCGATTGCGGAAGTAAAGCAAAACGGCCGCGATCAATAGGATTGCGGAAGCTACGTTGCAAATCTTCGCCGCAAGGCTGACGTAAGGCAGGGTCTGGCCATGGGCGGCTGCAAACTCGGCGAGCCAGTTGGGATAAAGTATGGCCAGAACTGCGCCCACGACGTCCAAC
>DASRUB010000003.1:0-12465 GCA_035655635.1 Rhodanobacter sp.
CTGGATAACCTGACAGGTCCGGGCAAGCCGCTGAAGGCCGAACCGCCGGATGCTTCCGAGTTCGAAGGGCTCAAGCGTTCCGGCCTGGCACGGCGGAAGGACGCCAGAAACAAAACGCTATCGCTCGAAAGCCGCTTCGACCTCGCCTACAACGCCGCCCATGCGCTATGTCTGGCGGCATTGCGACGTCTGGGTTATCGCGCGAACCATCGCTACATCGTGTTCCAGATATTGCCCCACACACTGGGCCTCGGCCCCGAGGTGTGGCGCGTGCTGGACAAGTGCCACCACCTGCGCAACGTTGCGGAATATGAAGGGGCACTGGATGTGGACGTGCGCATCGTCACTGATCTGGTCGCAGCGTGTGAGACGGTTGCGGCCAGGCTCGACAGCTTGGGCCGTGTTTGATCAAGACAAGCAGGTGAGGAGTCACACCATGTTGCGGACCATCCTGAAATACGGCGTGATCGCAGGCCTGGTCGTTGGCGGCTTCGAGCTCGTCACCTTCGTCGCGTTCTCCGGCATGCCGCCGCTGAAATACGGCATGGTGATCGGCTACACGACGATGCTGATCGCACTGAGCGCGGTGTTCGTGGGGATCAAGCGGTACCGGGACGTCGACCGGGGCGGGGTGATCGGATTCTGGCCGGCGCTCGGGGTCGGGCTGGGCGTCAGCTTTATTGCCGGGATCTTCTACGTGGTCGCGTGGGAGGTAGTGCAGGCGGTGACGCACATGGATTTCGCCAGTTCCTATGCGAACGCGATCATCGCGAGCGCGAAGGCGAAGGGCGCGAGAGCCGAGACGCTGGCGAAGCTGAGCACCGAGATGGAGGCGTTCAAGGTTCAGTACGCCGACCCGATGTTCCGCCTGCCGATGACGTTCGCGGAGATCTTCCCGGTCGGCGTGCTGGTGTCGCTGGTCTCGGCGGGACTGCTACGCAACAACCGGTTCCTGCCTGCGCGGCGGGGGTGAAACGTTTTACGGAAGCAGGCCGGATCGGCGGTGCGCTGGGCGGTTTCAGACCATGCGGGTTCTATCCCCGAAAGACCACCTTTGATCCAAAGGGAATGCCGGCCCGGGCCGGAAACCCCAAGGTGGCTTACCGCAAGGCTTCTGCGTGGTGGCGAAAAGGTGTCAGGGACAATTTATGCGTTACGGCGGCCACTCCTAAATTGTCCCTGATACTTTGGTTCCAAATCCTGGCTGGAGACTATCGAGTAGCGGGAAAAGCAAGAGGCTCTGACCCGAACGCCACTTGCTACAAGTGGCGCGGCGCGTCCATGCGTGCATGCAGAATGCGGATGACGGCGATGCCGTAGTTTTCAACGCGGAAATAAATGACATGCCGCTCGACGGCAGCGCGTCGGTAACCGGCGCGGATGTAACCACAGTCCGGTGCCTGCTCCGGAGCATCGGCGAGCATCGCGCAGGTGCGCTCAATCATCTGCGTGTAACGCACGGCCTGTTCCAGCCCCCACTGCCGCACGCTGTAGTCGAATACTCCATCCAGATCGCCTTGCGCGGCGGGGCTGAGTCGGCACTCGGCCACGTGCTGGTCAGCCCTTGTGCTGCGTGCGCTTGCGCCGCGTGAAGGCCGCGAAATCGAAAGCCTGCGGCTCACCGCTGCGCTCGCCTTCAATCAGCGCCTGGCGCACGCCTTCCACCTCGGTGTTGCGCTCCTGCTCTCGGCGAATGAGATCGCGGATCAGCTCGCTGTCGTTCGTGAACCGTCCGGCCTGCACCTGGGTGGCGATCCATTGATCCTGCTGATCGGTCACGGTGATGGTTTTTCGAACAGTGGCCATGACATACCTCTTGCTGCAACGCGCGCTTGTTGATGTGAAAATATCATACTTTTCGCAGCGTTCATCATACGCTTCCGTTGATTTCCCACTTCCCATCGCCACGCGGTCATCGATGACGTGCAATCGTCTTGATGCATTGCGCATGCCCATAAATGGCATTAATACGTCCAATATGGGTGACAAAATAAGACCAACAAGGCATGGGTCGCCGCAGCGCGTGGGCGAGGCGATCGCGCAGTACGCGGCGCAACCCACCGGCTTGGCCGATGCGCTGTTCACCACCGGTCAGCAACGCGTGCTCGGCCTGTTGTTCGGCCAGCCGCAGCGCAGCTTCACCGTCAGCGACATCATTGCCGCTACGGGCACCGGTTCTGGTGCCGCCCAACGCGAGGTCACCAAACTGCTTGTCAGTGGTCTGGTAGAAGCGCACCCGTTTGCTGTTGATGCCGGCAACGCCCAAGGCTGTGGTCAGGTGCGTCTTGCGCCCCGATTGCGTTAGCTATCCGTTAGCCGCGGTGATGACTGCCGTTGTCCGTCGTGCGTCAATGCCTGTCATCCAGGAGGACGCAATTGACTCTCCGCCGCCAACGGGCGTATATCAAAACGCCACACTGGCGACGGGCAACGCTGCTGCCGCGGTTTGCGAGCGTGCCTGGGGGATGGTTGGTCGGGATTACACGCGTTCGGTGCGACACATCCGGGTTATTTCCTGTCACAAACCTTTCTACGAAAGCAAACGGGGAGACTCCAATGAAGATTCGTTGGCCAGGTACCAAAGCATGGACCGGCTTGCTCGTGCTCGCCGGCGGCATGTTGTTCGCGTCGGCAAGCTGGGCCGGTTCCGACGCCCCGCCGCAGATCCCGCGGTGCAGCCACAAGATCGGGACGCTGGCGGTTCAGGAGCCGGAATCGGGCAGAAACTGGTGGACGGGGATGAACCTCGAATCGCCTGCGGCGTTGATCAAGGTGTACGTTTCCGAATCGGGCTGCTTCACGCTGGTCGATCGCGGCAAGGGCTTGCAGGCTGCGCAGCAGGAACGCGCGCTCGCCGGGGAAGGCGAGATGCGCGGCGGCTCCAACATCGGCAAGGGCCAGATGAAGGCTGCCGATTACGTGCTGGTGCCAGACATCGCCAACAGCAATGGCAACGCCCAGCGCACCAACATCGGCGGCATCCTCGGCGGCTTGATCGGACACGGTGCCGGCGCGGTGCTCGGCGGAGTCAGCATTTCCAAGAAGACCGCGGACGTGGTGCTGACCTTGACCGATATCCGTTCGACCGAACAGGTCGCTCTGGAGCAGGGGCACGCGGACAAGACGGACGTCGGCTGGGCGGGGGGCGGCGGTGGCGGCTTCTGGGGCGGGTTCGCCGCCGGCGGCGCCAGCGGCTACGCGAATACCGAGATTGGACAGGTGCTCGCGATGGCCTATCTCAATGCCTACTCCAAGATGGTGACGCAACTGCAAGGCAACGAGCCAAATGCAAAGGCCGACAACGTCCAGCAGGCCGTGCGACTGACCGAGGCGACCAAGCTGTATTCGGACGCGAACCTGCATTCGTCGGTCGTGCGCGGCTTGAAGCCTGGCATGATGCTGTACCCCACCGGCGACAAGGTCGGGGTCTGGTGGAAGGTTTCGGATGAGCTGGGCAACGTCGGCTGGGTAGTGTCGACCAAGCTCGAACTGGCGCGCTGACCCGGCAACGTGTTGCGTGGATGGGAGCATGGGGGACGGAGGTAATTAACCGGACCCAACAACCACCGGCTTTAGCCGGTGGTTGCTTACCGCGAGGCTTCTGCGTGGTAGCGCATGGCTACGTTGCACCTTTCATAGCGCGCTCCATACCGGGCCATGATTTCAGCATCGTGCTGGAAGCCAAGTTTCTCGTACAGATGAATGGCAGCTCCGCATTTGGAGCTGGTGAGCAGGTACAGCGGCTCAGCTCTCAGCGAGTTTGCCCGGTCAATGATCGCGGAGAGCAGAAACTCCCCGATCTTCATGCCGCGTGCCGACTCGCGCACACCCATCTTGGTGAGCTCATAGCTGGTGGCCCCTGTCTTCTGAAGGGCGCACGCACCCACGATCCCGAGTCCGTTTGCCTCGACAAAGAGAATGACGCCACCCGCGTCGATGATCTTCGCTCGCGGGTTCTCCAGCACATCCCGATCGGTTTCCTCGAGGCGGAACATGGCCTTGATCCATTCCGCATTGATGTCTCGGAAGTGGGCCGCGAGATCATCGCTGAACTCGCGGATGGCAAGGACGTCACTCATGGCGCATCCAGCTTTGTAGGGTGGGAGATATGCTAACTGTTTGCCAGGGCGAGGTGATCGGCGAGCAAGGTTCGAAACGAAGGACCATTGCAGTCATGCAACCTACGATCATGAGCGTGCCGGGCAGAACATGAGCGCTCCTTGTCCCCAGGAAAACGGGACGGGGAAAGTTAAATCGCAAGAGCAAGATCACCGGCAATTTGAATTGCCGCCCACGACCCCTTGCGGTTGTTCCTTCAACCGTCGCCAATCGCGCGAATGACCCGCGCCGGATTTCCTCCGACCAGGGTATTCGGGGGAACGTCCCTGGTGACCACGGAGCCCGCGGCCACCACCGAGTTTTCGCCTACCGTCACGCCGCCGACAATGGTGGCGCCGGCGGCGATCCACACGTTTCTCTCGATCACGATGGGCTTGCCGATGGTGGCGGCGCGTCGCTGCGAAGGTTCAAGGGGATGGCCTGCCGTGATGATGCTGACGTTCGGCCCGATCATGACATCGTCCGCGATGTCGAGTCCCCCAAGGTCATAGAACGTGCAGTTCTGATTGACGAAGACATTGCGCCCGACGCGGATTTCGTCGCCGCCGGCAGTGAAGAATGGCGGGATCAGCAAAAAACTCTCGTCCACCTTTTTGCCGATGAGTTCGCTGAACAAGGCCCGGATTTCGTCCGCATCGTTGAACGTCAAACGATTGAGCGTGGCAGTGATCGCCATGGCTCGTTTGATGTTTGCCCGCATGGCCGCCGACTCCGGCGTCTTGCTGTGAATGATCCTGGTGCCGCCCTCATTCGACATTCGTTATTTCCTTGATTTTAGTTGAGTGCGTGTTTCGGCACACCGTCAATAGCTCTTCCCCCGCGCCGACACCTGCCAGACCACTTCGACCTTGCCGTTGCGCACGCCGACATACCAGTCGTGCAGGTTGCAGGTCGGGTCGCAATGGCCGGGCACGAGCTTCAACTTTTCGTTGATGCGCAGAACACCGCGCTTGTCCTCGATTACGCCGTGTTCGTCCGAGGCGTTGATATATGCCACGTCGTCGCGGCCGTGGATGACGGGCAGGCCGCTGTCGAGCGATTGCACCTTGAGGCCTGCATCGCAGACCGCCAGGCCGGGTATCGCGCGGCTCATCACCGAGGTCAGGATGAACAGCGCGTTCTCCCATTCGCCCTGGTCGATGCGATTCCCTTCCTTGTCCCTGATGCGCCCGTAGTCTGCATCCATGAAGGCGTAGCTGCCGCATTGCAGTTCGTTGTAGATGCCGGAGTTGGACTCGAAGTAGTAGGAGCCCGTGCCGCCGCCTGAGACGAGTTCGGGTGTCAGAAAAAGGTGTCAGGGACAATTTGACGGATGTGGATTACGAGGCGGAGGTGGAGGCGAAGCGGGGGTTTGATTGCTTGGAGGTTTGACGGGGCGGCTGGCTGTCCAGGTTTGGTGGCCGGGAAAGATTTTCGAGACAGCTTGTCGCTAACCTGATAGATGAATCTGACCGCCTATGGAGTTCGAAATCCAGTGGCGAGATCAGTTCCCATAAAAAATCCGCAGAGCCCCATGTCTCGCGGCCCGCGCAGCTTCCCTATCGCGGTGCGGTCAGTCACGCTGAGACGGTTAGCTGCTTGCGCCAGCTTATCCAGCCGACCGCCACTGACCATGTCGCCGCGACGAGTGGTGGCACAGCGTGCCCGTATTCGCCGTGGATGATGACGGTCGCGAGGGCGGCAAGCATGACAGTGCAGCCGAGCACCGAGCCCAACAGGCGACTCGGCGTCCGCAAAAGCAGAATGGCAGCCGTGAGTTCCAGCGATCCGGTCACGAAATGGAACCAGCTCGGGTATCCCCATTTCAGGTATTCCTCGTAGATGGATCCCGGGGCGAAGATGTTGCTGAGTGAACCCACGACGAAGAAAGCGGCAAGGGCCAAGGGCAAGACTTGGCGCCAGGAAATTTTAGACATTGGTCCGACCTTGGATGATGAGTTTGCTGCCAAGGCTTGGTGTGACCACTGATCGCCAAGCTGGCTGATTTACGACGACTGCAGCGGCTGAAAAAGGTGATCTGCGAGACCAGTCCTCACCACAGGAGGACGGGTGTCTGCTTCAACCAGGTGTCGGTTGCCAGTTGCTCTACCACGAACCGAGCGACGTCGGTGCGCGCTATCTTCCCGCCGTGGACGCTGGCGAGGTCGGCAACGGCCCTGAGACTTCCGCGAGCTGGGTCGTTGGTTAGCATGGCGGGCCGGACTATGACCCAATCGAGTGCGCTGGCGCGAATTGCGTCTTCCTGACGCCCCTTGTCCTTGTAGGCATGACGAAGCAGCAAGGGCATGAAGATCCGGTCGAATACGAAGCCACCGTGGCCGCGGCTGTCGCCGACCCCCAGGGCGGAGATGCAGACCAGACGACGCACACCGCGGCGGCTCATCGCCGGGATCAGCGCGTGGGTCGCCTCGGTCAGCAGACTGACCTCGTTGAAAGGGCTAAGTCCCGTCCCCAGCGAGCTGACAACGGCATCGCAGCCGTCCAAGGCGCGCATGAGGGCGCCTTCGTCGCGAGCATCGCCCTCGATGATGTCCGCTCCCGGGAGATCGGGCGCGCTCGCCTTCGAGCGAACCAGCGCCACGACTGAATGACCTTTCTCCAGGGCGTCGTGGACGATCAGCCGTCCGGTTCCGCCCGTTGCACCCAAAACAAGAACCTTCATATTTCACCTCGATCTTTGTTGGTATGAACGCCGCACTTCACAAGGAAGCGGGCCAAGAATCGCGATGGGATGCGACCTCCGGAGTGGATGCCGAAAGTCGTATCCCATCGCTGACCCGCGCACTTACGCTGTAGCGGCCTTCTGGGCCGCCGCGAAGACATCGCGGGCGGATGTCGTGCCCAGCACGTGCTCTGTACCCTCTACCCCGAGGTCCATCCAGCCTGAGTTGACGGCGTCATACATCGCTTCGGCCGGTCCCGTCTGGCCCTTCGGAATGCCGAACTGCTCGAAGGCTGCCGGCCACCCGGCCCGCGGGACAGCAAACGCTTTGACGTCGACCTTCAGGACTTCACCCAGTTGTGTCGCTACGTCATCCGCGCTGACCATCGAACCGAGCTCGATGACCCGATGCCCCGACCATGCCGGCCCGGTCAGCAGTGCTGCGACCTCGGCGCCGATGTCATGGGTCGCGACCATGGTCGATTTCCGATCTGTCGGGTTGTAGTAGGCGGGTAGCGTGCCACCCTGGGCAACATGCAAACCGTAGAGGAAGTTTTCGAGAAACCCGCCGGCGCGCACATACGCGATCGCCAAGGTCAGGTCGCGAAATCCTTGCTCCAGAAGCGACAGGGCCGTGATCATCCCCAACCCGCTGGTTCTGTTCGCACCCATTGACGAGAGTGCTACCACCCGCGGCGGTGCTGCCTGGGCAAGCGCACCGACGTAGTTTGCAATCACGGCCTTCGCTTCTTTGTAATCAGGCGAAGGCGCCCATACCGCCGGCAACATGACAAACGCGCCTTCGACATCTCTGAGTGCCAGCTCGATGGCTGCCGAATCATTCCAGTCGCCGTCTACCAATTGCACGCCTTGGTCGGCCCACTTCGCCGCCTTTCCGCGATTCCGCACAAGCGCGCGTACTTCTTTGCCTTGCGCCAACAGATGTGTGGCCGTGGCGCCGCCAACTTTTCCCGTGATTCCCATGACTAGAAACATGAGCGTTCTCCTGATCTTTCGGATTTTTGTGTGTACGTAAAGGCCAACTGACAGGCAGGAATGCCTGCCGATACGCTTTAGTTGGAGTAAGTGATTCCAGACCATCGCCCCGCTGAATCGTCAGGCGGCGAAGCCGCCCCAGGCGCGATCCGCCGGCATGCCGGAGCCAGTGCTGAGAAGGCGGGTGGGAACAGACAGGGACATGGGAGTGGAACTTATTAACTGGGGTAGGTCTACTATAGAGACCACCACCTCCTGCCGTAAGGAGGCAGTTTTTTGTAACCAGCAGATCTCGAGGAATTCCGCATGAGCAACGCATCGAGCGCCATCGAAAGATTCAGCCGATATCCGTTGGGCGAGTCCCAGTCCGTGCACTGCCCGGTGCGCGACGTGCTCGACCGTATCGGCGACAAATGGAGCATGCTCATGATCATGGCTCTCGCGACGCGACCGCACCGCTTCAGCGAGCTTCACCGAGCTGTCAACGACATTTCCAAGCGCATGCTCACCCAGACCTTGCGCGATCTGGAGCGCGATGGACTGATCACCCGCCATGTCTTTCCGACCAAGCCGCCGGGCGTTGAATATCGGTTGGCCCCGCTGGGCCTATCGCTGCTGGACCCGATGGCGGGCCTCATCGCTTGGGCGGACCGTTGCCATGGCGACATCCATGCCGCACGCGCCCGCTTTGACGGCACGCCCGTTGAAGTCCCACGCCAGGCTTTTTCTGCTCGGTCGGAAGTGCCGCCTCGCAGCACCAACCGGCAAGGGTGACCCACTCAAACCGGCACGCGGTTCACTCCCTGCCAACACCCGCAGCTGAAGACAGGACTTCCCAAAAGCCGCCGCTCGCGACCGCCTGCAACGGGTCGACAAGCGACATTCACTCGGGTGGTGAAAAAGGTGCCAGGGACATTTTCCGACATCTCTCATGGCTTCCAGAGCAACCAGGTTGTCCCTGACACCATTTATGAGCAGCGCTTTGCCGAGTAGCAGCTCACTCCTCGCGCAGATGCCGCACGTACCGCCAGACATACAAGCCGAAGGCGACCAGCAGGGCGGCGAGGATGACCGCGTCGAAGCGATGGAACCAACTGCCCAACGTGTCCCAGTGCTGCCCCAGCTTCACGCCGATCCAGGCCAGCAGCGCGCACCAGATGAGCGAGCCCAGGAAGGTGTAGAGGCAGAACCGCCAGATCGGCATGCGTGCCACACCGGCGGGAAAGGCGATGAAGGTGCGCACCACCGGCAACAGCCGCCCCACGAAGATGATGATGCCGCCATGCTCGTGAAACAAACGGTCGGCCAGATCCAGATCCCTGCGCGAAACCAGCACGTACTTTCCGTAGCGCTCCACCAGTCGTCGACCGCCCCACGCGCCGACCGCGTAGGCCAGCAGTGATCCGAGCACGCAGCCGACGGCTCCGGCCAGCACCACAATCCACAGCACCAGGGTGCCTTTGAAAACGAGGTAGCCGGAGAACGGCATGATCACTTCCGAGGGCAACGGAATGCAGGCGCTCTCGATACCCATCAGCAGCACGATGCCGAGGTAGCCGCTGCGCGTGATCAAGCCGACGATGGCTGCGGCAAGCAGACTGAACAGTTTCGCGACCATGGGTTTCCTGCAATTCAGGGAAAGCGCGATGGTAACGCGGCTGTGGAGGCGACCAGCTGATGAGTTGCTCCGCCCAGAAACGGGGTCAGGTTCACTTACAAGCGTTTGAATCGTCGCCAGCGACGGGATCAGCGGCCCACATGTCCGCCGCGTTCGAGCCGGCCTGATCCTCTACAGTGTGTCGAGTTTTGCTGTCTTTACCACGGCGCCGGGGCGACCAAAATGTCCCGACACCGTTCTCCCAGAAGACGTGCCAGGGAAGAACTATCCATATGTCGGACGAGCGAGCTTTGCGCTATGTTTGGCGCCCGGAACTTTCGACCTGGGGGATGTTGATGACACGTTCAATCCGTTTCGTGGCGGCGCTGCTGGCGGCCGGCCTGATATCCGTCGTTGCTGCCCATGCCGAGGATGCACCTCCGCAACAATATCCGGCACTCCCCAGCGAAACACCGGCGCACTTCATGCCGGATCATTCGAGTTTCGGCTACAGCATCCGCGATGTGATGATCCCGATGCGCGACGGGGTGAAGCTGCATACCGTGATCATGGTGCCGAAGCGTGCGCACGATGTGGCGATGCTGCTCACGCGCACCCCGTACGACGCCTCCAGCATGGTGACTGAAACCGTGCACGGCCAGCTCAGCGGCGACATGGGCAGCGCCCTGCGAGGCGATGCGGACGATGCACTGACGGGTTATGACAATGCGGTGCCGGTGATCGTGGAAGGCGGCTATATCCGCGTGGTCCAGGACGTGCGCGGCAAGTACGGCTCCGAAGGCGACTTCGTGATGAATCGTCCCTTCCGCGGCCCGCTGAACCAGACGCCTGTAGACGAGGCGACGGACACTTCCGACAGCATCGACTGGCTGGTCAAGCATGTTCCGCAGAGCAACGGCAAAGTCGGCATTCTGGGCATTTCCTACGACGGCTACGAGGCGCTGGTGGGGATGATGAATCCGAATCCCGCGCTCAAGGTGGTGGTGCCGATGAATCCGATGGTCGACGGCTGGATGGGCGATGACTGGTTCCACAACGGGGCCTTCCGCCAGCAGAACATGCCTTATGTCTACGAGCAGGAAGCCACCCGCGACAACAGCGTCAAATGGTGGACCCGCTTCTACGACGACTACGATCTGTACATGCACTACGGCTCGGCCGGTGCCATGGGCCAGGCTTACGGGATGGGGCAGATAGGCTTCTGGAACAAGCTGGTCGAGCATCTGGCCTACGACAGTTTCTGGAGCGGGCAGGCGATGGACAAGATCCTCGCAAAACAGCCGCTCAAGGTACCGGTGATGCTGGTCGCCAGCCTGTGGGACCAGGAAGACAGCTACGGCGCCATGGCCGTGTACAAGGCCATCGAGCCCAGTGACACGGGTAACAACATGGTCTATCTGGTGATGGGGCCGTGGTATCACGGTCAGGAGATCGAGTCTGCCAATCACCTGGGCGCGATCCGCTTCGGCAGCGATACCGGCACGTATTTCATGCAGCAGGTGCTGGCCCCGTTCCTGGCCCATTACCTGAAGAACGATGCGCCGCCCAACCCGGTCGCCCCCGTCACCATCTACCGCACCGGCGCCAACCAGTGGGAACAGCTCAAGTCGTGGCCGCAGGGCTGCGCCAGTGGCTGCGACATCAAGCCCACGCCGTTTTACCTGCATGCCGATGGCCTGGCCGATTTCACGGCGCCGACCGCCGCCGAGGGCGCCGAGACCAGCTACGTTTCCGATCCTGCCAAACCGGTGCCGTTCCGCGCGCGGCCGATCCAGCCATCGGGCTACAACGATGGCATGACCTGGTCGCAATGGCTGGTCGACGACCAGCGCCCATTCTCCGGCCGCACCGACGTGGCGAGCTTTGAATCGGGCGTGCTTGACCATGACGTCACCATCGCCGGGCAGCCGAAGGTGCATCTGGTGGCCTCTACCAGCGGCACCGACTCAGATTGGGTGGTCAAGCTGATCGACGTGTATCCCGATCAGGTCGCGGCCGAGCCGAAGCTGGGCGGCTACCAGCTGGGCATTGCCATGGAGATCTTCCGCGGCCGCTACCGCACCAGCTTTGAGCATCCGCAAGCCATCCAGGCAAATGCGCCGCTGTTGTATGCGTTCGACCTGCCGACCGCCAACCACGTGTTCCGCACCGGTCACCGCATCATGGTGCAGGTGCAATCAAGCTGGTTTCCGCTCTACGATCGCAACCCGCAGACTTTTGTGCAGAACATCTTTCTGGCCCAACCCGCTGATTACCAGAAGGCGACCCAGCACATCTATCACGCGCCCAACGAGGCCAGTTATGTCGAGCTGCCGCTGGTGGCCAAACACTGAGGACGCGCGCGCCGCCACGCCCTGATGGCGGCCGCGTGATGCTGCACAGGAATCCGGGAAGACCTCAGCGTTGAACCTGGCGCCCCAGCAGGTTTGGAACGATGAGGGCAGCCATGACAAAATCAGCGCATCGAAGCGATGGAACCTGCTGCCGCGAGTGGCCCTGTCCGGAAAAGAGGTGCCAGGGACAATTTCTTTTGCACTTGGCGACTTCCACCGCGACGCCCAGGCGACTAGATTGTCCCTGACACCATTGCTGGAGGCGCCAATGTCCTATCTGATCCAATCGTTGGCGCCGGGAGAGGCGATCGTGGCGATGTTCAAGCTGCACTGGTCGATGTGGATCAGGCTCTGGATCGTGGTCGTGCTCGGCCTCGTTGCCGTGATGGCGTTTCTTGCTGCACACGTTGCCTGGGGGACTTGGGCGGCGTTGACTGCGGCCATCCTGACCATCCTGGTCGCCGGATACCAATGGTTGTGGCTGCGTGGGATCGAACAGGGCGTGACCAACCGGCGGGTTGTGCGCAAGATCGGCATCGTCTCGCGCGAGACCACCGAGCTGCGGCTGGCTTCGATCGAGACCGTGGATCTGCGCCAGAGCTTCTGGGGCCGGGTCTTTGGATACGGCAACGTGGAGATCACCGGCCGCGGCGAAACGACAATGGTCCTGGACCGCATCGCCCGTCCGATCGACGTGAAACGCGACATTGAAAGCGCGTACTCCTCCCACATCGAGG
>DASRUB010000004.1:0-7746 GCA_035655635.1 Rhodanobacter sp.
ACCAGGGTGGACTCCGTCCTTCGCGCGGACCCGCGAGCGCCCCAAAGCGCCAGGTGATGATGCGCCACGCACTCGCAAGGAATCAACACGCGGACAAAGGCGGACAAAGGGGAAATTTTCCGAATGTGCCGGCAAAAGCGCACGGCCGTTGAAGAACCGGCTGCAATGGTCGAGATAATTTCCTGGCGGGCCGGGAAAAGAACTCGAGCCCGCAAGCGGGTCAGAGCCTGAGGTATCCCCAAAAGAACGGGGTCAGG
This sequence comes from Rhodanobacter sp., assembly GCA_035655635.1. Lineage (GTDB taxonomy): Bacteria > Pseudomonadota > Gammaproteobacteria > Xanthomonadales > Rhodanobacteraceae > Rhodanobacter. Next base: position 258 of record DASRUB010000004.1, read on the forward strand.
TTCACTTACACCCTCCCCAAAAGTGAACCTGACCCCGTTTTCCACACCTTTTGCGCTAACGGGTCATGCTCTCGTAGATGTGTTGACGAAACCCGAACAAAAGGGTCAGGTTCATTTAGCGCTTGGAAACAAATGAACCTGACCCTTATGACCCCAGAGTGCGATCGGGATGAATTGACGCGGAAACCGGTGACGGCGGAAAACGGGACACAGGACCTTGAGCGCAAACACCAAGCCCGAACTCAATCAACTTCCCCCGTCCCGATTTCACGGTTTCGGCCTCGCGCAACGGCCGCGCTCAAACGACCGACGGTAAAATTGCCCCCCTGTGTCACCTTTGTTTGTGTCTCGATACGCCGAAGCCATGCGCAAAGCGCTTCAATCGGCATCGGCCGCCCAATCAGGTAGCCTTGGCCGCTACTGCAACCGTGACGTTCCAGCCAGTCCCATTGGGCCTGCCGTTCCAAGCCTTCGCCGGTCACCGGGATTTCCAGGTCATTCGCCAGGCGCAAGACCGCGCTGGCGATGGCAATGCGACGTTTGTCGCCGAGAAGGTCCTGGATGAAGCTGCGGTCGAGCTTGAGGTTGTCGATGGGCAAGTCGTGCAGGTATTTGAGCGACGAATAGCCCGTGCCAAAGTCGTCGAGCGATACGCTGACGCCGAGGTCATGAATGGCTTCCAGCGTGTGGATCACGTGCCTGGGGTCGCCCATCAGGATGCTTTCGGTCAACTCGATTTGAAGCATGCGGGCATCAATCCCGGACGCGGCGAGCGCCGATCCGACCCGTTCAATCAGGTTGCTCTGGGTGAATTCAGTGAACGAGACATTCACCGCTATCCGGCAGTGGGGTGCCAGGTTCATGCGTGCAGCGTCGCGCAAGGTCTGACGCAGCACCCACTCACCCAGCGGCACGATCAGGCCACAATCCTCGCTGATGGCGATGAAGTCATCCGGTCCGATCAGGCCGCGCTCAGGATGGCGCCAGCGGACCAGTGCCTCGACGCCGCTGACCGCACCTGTCGCCAGATCCACCTGCGGCTGGTAGAAGACCGTGAATTCCTCACGTTCCAGGCCACGCGTCATTTCCCATCGCAGCGAGGAGGCCTGACGCGCGAATTCGGTCGAACTGCGGTCATAGCGTGCCGCTCCCACGGTTGGCCCGCGGCTCTGTGCCTGGCGCATGGCCAGCAGCGCGTTGGCGGCCAACTCGGCCGGGTCGCGGGCGTCTACGGGGAAACTGGCGACACCCATCGCCACAGTGGCGGGGATAAACGTGCCGCCCCATTGCACAGGGGCTTCCAGCGCGCTGCGAAGTTCACGCGTGAGCTGGTCGGTGCCCACGTCCGACACAGGCAGGCGCATCACGAATTCGTCGCCGCTCACGCGCGCCACGCATTGCGGATCGCCAATGAACTTGGCCAGCCGGCGGGCGATCAGCGCCAGCGTGAAGTTGCCCGCTTCCCAGCCGTAAGCCAGGTTGATCGCCGCGAAGCCGACCACGTTGACCGCGGCGAGATGAAACACGGGAGTCGAATCACGCTGGTCCCGCAGCTTTTCGCACAGTGCGGGTAGCGTCGATACCCCGGTCAGTCCGTCGCGCCACTGCGCACTGGCCAGCCGACTGCGCGCGATTTGCAGTTGCCTCGATTGCGAGGCCAGTTCGATCTCGGCCACGCGCGCGCGCTCATCTGCCAGCGCCGCCACCATGCTGCGCTTTCGCTGGACAAACGACAGCCGGATGGCAAATCCCGCCACGCCGGCGATCATCGCTGCAACCAGCTCGTTGCGAAAGGATCCGTCGTGCACCATCAAGCGCGTGGTGATAAAAGGACCCAGGCACAGCAGGACCACCCAGGCGTACGTGCCCGCCATCGGGGCCATCGCATAGGTGGGAAACAAGGCAACAGCAGCTATGAAGATGCCCAACGCGGTGGACTGCCAGAATCCCTGCGTGGTGACAATGAACGGCGCAATGCCCCAAAGCAGCCCCGCCATCAAGGCCTGGCCGCGGCAGATGTCCAGGCTGCGCACGCTGGGTGCCTGGTTGTCACCGACCCGGCGAACGATGTACTCCTGCGAGAGCACCAGCACCCACATCGTCAGCAACCATGCGCCAGCCACTGGCGTGCTGTAAATCTGTTCGCGGAACAGCACGAGCAGGATCAACGAACCACACGCCCCCAGCACGTTCATTCCGCGCAGCGAAACGAACATGTCCCGAAGCAAATGCTGATCGGGATTCACGGGTGTATCGACTCCCCTGACCAGGTCATCCGGATCCGGCACGGCAAACTAGAGCACGGGCGGCGGCCCCGTTCACCGGCGGCAAAACGCAGAAGGCGAATCTTGATGTGCTGCCGCGCGTCGGCTTGTCCGTCTGATCGCTCCACCGAAACCGGGGTAAACCTCATGATCATGGTCCGTCATCGAGCCTGTGCCGACATCTTCAGTACGGTTTTCGGCACCCTCACTGCAACCTTTAGCAAGGCCTTGGTCGCCATGCTCGACGAGGAGATCGTGCGAGGGACAATTTGTGAAACAAAAGGGTCAGGTTCATTTAGCGCTTGGAAACAAATGAACCTGACCCCTTATGACCCGACCCCTTATGACCCCAGGCTCCTGACCCCCGTTTCACCTGACCAGGATCAAGACGACAACCGCGCTGCTCGCGGAACATGCGATATCGCAACACCACAACGATATGCATGAAACGAGGCCATACGATGGAATTCCATATCGCACTCACCGATGCCTGCCCAGGCCCCGACTCCATCCAGGACGTCATGTTTGACGTCGATCCGAACGCGGTAGTCGACCTCGACATGAGTGGCCTGGTGATGCGGATATCCTCCTACGTGACCGTGACGGACCTGATCGAGGTGCTGCGGCGAACCGGCTGGACAGTGGCACCGGAACAGGTAGTGCAGTTGCCGACCATATGTTGCGGTGGCTGTTCCGGATGAAGTGGATCCTGGCCGGCTGCCCTCCGGGCCAAGATCAATACGAAGCGGCGCTACGGGCGAAGCATGGTGTCAGCGACAAGACGGGTATCCGAAAAATGGTATCAGGAAGAGTTTAGTGCAGCTGGCGATCCAGAATCGTCCCTGACACGAATGGCACTTGCTTGTGAAAGAACCGGGTCAAAGCCTGAGGCATCCTTTTTTCGTCTTCAGGGACGGCTGAAAACGGCACCATGCGGCACGGCGCTCCCTTGCCAGCCGTCTGGCCAGGTGCGCGTGAAATCGATCGTTTCCGGTTCGAGCGTCAGGGCGCCGGTGTGGCGATCGATCCTGGCGAAACGGACTTTGGTGGCAAGCGCGCCATAGCCTGTGATCGCCAGGCGATCGCCGCCCGGCTCCACCCCGATCCAGTGCGGATACTCATCCGCTGGCAGCAGGATGCGGCTGACTTCGTGCGGATGCTCCGGATCGCGCACGTCCAGGCTGGCGATGACGTGCCCGCTCTGCATGGTTTCCACCAGGAAATCGCCGGCCACGACCGCCACTTCGCACGTGCGGTAGCCGAAGTCATAGACATGCTGCAGGGTCGGCTTGTCACTTGCCAGATTCTTGAGCAGGAACAAGCCGCAGTTGAACGTCGGGACAAGCACCGTGTGGCCGTCTGCAAGCACGCGCGGCTCCGACGAATCGGCCGCCGTGTCGTAAATCCAGTCGGATTCCGGCGGCAGTCGCAGGGTTTGGAGCAGTTTCAGGTCGGAGAGCCGCCAAATCTGAACCACATGGCTCACCTGCGCCCCCATCATGTCGGCACTGCTGGTGACCACCCGGTCTGCCTGCTCGACCACCGCCAGGCTGTAGGGGCGGATGTCCGGATATCCGGACACCTCGGCCGAGGTGGTCCGCACGACCCGACCCTGCGGATCGAACTCCACCAGCCCTCCCGCCGCGTGGTTGAACCCACCCGCATACTGAAAGGTCGCCAGCGTGTTGCCATTGGCCAGATGGGCAAACGAGTGAGGATAACCGAGCGCGGCGACGCTGCCGAATGTCCGCGCCAGTCGCGGATGCAATGGCTCGCGAAGGTCGAAAACGTAGGTGCTGTTCCCAAGCCAGTCGTTGGCGTACAGCATGTCGTCGGGCGGTTCCGCATAGTTCGTATGGTGGGCCATCGCCGCCGGGCCAGCAGGCACCATCGCGACAAGCTTCCCGAACGACGGGCCCGGACGCACATCAAAGACCGCGAGGAAATCCCTGCCCAGCCCCATCGCCGTGCGCCGCGCGGCCAGATCGGTGGGCTTCAAGGCCATCGTGTCCGCTTGCGGATGGTGGGCTTCCATCGCCCACACGAACAAATAACGGCTGGAATCCTGCGCAGCTTTCGCGGCCAGTGGAAGCGCCACCAGCAGGAGCAGCAAGCAGCGGAACATCGCCTTCTGCATGGCACGTCTCCTCACGAAATTCTGGCGAGGTTACATCATGGAATCGGCGGCAAGCATGGTGGCTGGGACTATTTGAGCGACTTGGTAGACGATAAAGAACGGGGTCAGGTTCACTTACACCCTCCCCAAAAGTGAACCTGACCCCGTTTTCCGGTTGCGTGACCGAATAGCGGGTCGGCTGATGTTTGAGGTGACCCGTTCTCTCTACAGATCCGTGATGTCGCCTTCGACCAGAGGAACGAAATCGCTGCGCTGGAAAGCTCGGCCGCGCTTTACCGTCATGACCACGCTTTGCAGGTTGCTCAGGCTGTCCAGAGGATTCCGCGCCAGCACCACCATGTTGGCGAGCTTTCCCGCCTCGATGCTGCCCATCTCATGCTCCTGGCCAGCTGCGCGTGCACTGACGAGCGTGGCTGAGTGGATCACCGCCGCGGTCGGCATGCCGGCCTTGCTCGACAGCTGATCGAGTTCGTGGAAAAGATCCGGCCAATGATCCGTCCACGGCGCGATGTTGTCCGTGCCAGCCGATACCGGCACGCCAGCGCGCCAGGCCTGGCCTGTGATGATGCCGCCGATGGTGTCGTCGCAACTTCCGGGTGGCAGCGGCGGGCTGTTGACCGATGCCGCCGCAGCCGCCGCGCCGTACGTCCAGACGGTCGCGTCGAGAAGGGTGCCGCGACGAACCATGTCCTTGAACAATCTGGCCAGTGCCGGATTGTGGCCATCCTTGAAAGGCGCAAGCGCCACCGGATCGCGCGGCTCGCCCCAACGGGCAACATGCGCCTGCGGCTCACGCACGAGAAGGCAGGCATGCGAGATCGCATCGACACCCGCCGCCACCACGTCCGACGGCTTGGCGGGATAGAGCGTGGCGTGCGCCCACACGAGCATGTGCTGCCGATGCGCTTCAGCCGTGATCCTTGCCGCCATGTCAGCGGTGAGATCGGCATACAGCTTGATGGCGGTGGCGTAGGTTCCCTTCGCTTCGGCGACAGCCAGCGGAAGATCGGTGGCACTCGTTACCGCCTGCATCCACGGCACCTTGCCGGCGACGGCGCCGGCCGACACCTGGATGGTTCTTTGGTCAGTGAAGAAGCGCGGGCCAGCCATCAGTGCGGCGTAGTAAATGTCGGGGCCCGCGATTTCACCGACCCGGCTCGCGCGCGTGATGTCGCCGAGTGCGCGCAGGTCATCGGCCATATCCCTGACCGCCGTTACCCCGCCATAGAGATCACGACGCATGATCGCTTCGGCCTGCCGGCGATTGGGCGGCGTCGCAAGATGGACGTGGGAGTCGATCAGGCCGGGCATGAGATATCGCCCGCGCAGTTCGACGACCTTCGCCTTGGTCAATACATCGGGCGCCAGCTCGCGATCCGGCAACACCCGCACGATGCGCTCACCAGCGACCAGGACGTCCATATCGGGGCGCGGCAGTTGACCCGTGCCATCGATCAGCGTGGCCCGTCGGTACAACACCAGCCTGTCGCTGCCGGGCGCAGCGAAAGGGGTCGGTGCGCCAGCCCACGTTAGCGACGACCAGGCCAACGTGCCGACCACAAGCATCTGCGCGATACGCGACATCTTCAATGGCACACGCTGTCTCCCTCAGGGTGGAACTTCAAAACCCCAGACCTCACAAGACCTCAGGTCATGTCCAGCTTTTTGTAGCACTTGATTGCATTCTTTCGCTGCGCTGGATGCTACGAAGCTAGGCTGACCAGTGTTGCCCTGCTCCGCCGCTTCGGGGGCGCCCATGCTGCCCTTGCTGTACATCCCGGAGCGATCGAAACAGCAGGCATTGCGCTTGCCGCACGCGAGCTTGTCGCAAGCGGTGGCGATGCGCTTGCCGCGCGTCTCGGCCTTCTTGCCGGAGGTGATCCAGACAAAGGGGACGTGGCCAATTAAATGCAGCACACCGGCATGGCCAGCCAACGTGGCCGACGAAATCAATTAGCCACGCCCCCTTTAATTCCCCGACACCGGGGCAATTAGCTTCCTCCGTCCCGGTTGCCTCCCTGCCGCGACCTCAAAGAAGTGCACTCTACCCTGTTTCCGCCACGTCGCCTTTAAACGGCTTTACAAATTCAAACGCTTGTAAGTGAACCTGACCCCGTTTCGGCCGACGTATAGCAGTCCGTACGAACCGGTGTCCACTGGTTCGTCGAGACCGGAACAAGAGTCGATTTCCCAGGGGGTGCCCTCAAAGAAGGTGCACCCTGACTCTTGCTTTCGGCAATCCGCGCACGGTGTACTTCTGGCCGACCGCTCATCGGCCACACCGAGTGGGTATATCATCCGGCAGTGATCGCGCCACCTGGCTGCACTACGCAGCCAGGTGGCGATGCGACGCGTCATGGGGGAGACAACATGCAACGCTTGACCGTGTTCGGTTTGATGCTGCTGGCCGTCCTGCCGGCTGCGCACGCAGACGAAAAAGACTGGGTTGCCTACGCGCAACCGGTGATCGCCATCACCCACGCCAGCATCGTCGATGGTACCGGCGGCGTGCCGAAACTCGACCAGACCCTGGTGATCGACAAGGGCCGCATCAGCGAACTCGGCCCCGCGGCGAGCACCACCGTTCCGACCGGTGCGACCGTGATCGACGCACACGGCAAGACCCTGCTGCCCGGCTTCGTGATGATGCACGAGCATCTGTTCTATACGACGCATCCCGGCAAACCCCCGTTCTTCTACGGCACCGCGATGCCGCGTACGTTCCCGCCGCTTTATCTGGCCGGTGGCGAAACCTTCATCCGTACCACCGGCACGGTAATGCCGTATACCGACCTGAACGTGCGCGACAATATTGCGGCCGGCAAGCGCATCGGCCCGGACATCGACGTCACCGGCCCCTACCTCAATGGCCCCAACCCGCTCACTGAAGAAATACACGTACTGAGCGGCCCGGCTGACGCAACCCGCACGGTGAACTACTGGGCCGACGAAGGCGTCACCTCGTTCAAGGCCTACCAACACATCACCCGCGCGGAACTCAAAGCCGCCATCGACGCCGCCCACGCGCACCACATCAAGATCACCGCGCACCTGTGTTCGGTCACCTACCGTGAAGCGGCGAACATGG
>DASRUB010000005.1:0-3586 GCA_035655635.1 Rhodanobacter sp.
AACCCGCTGATCGGTCGGCCAGCCAGCAACGGTAAGTGCGAACTGGTGATCGGCAATGGGCTGCGCGGCTACTTGGCCTTGTACCGCTACGTGGAGAGCCTCGATATCGTGTTCGTGCTGGCCGTTCATGCACAGCGCGAAGCTGGATTCGCTCGCTGTCCAACGGTTGCAACCCAAAAAAACGCCAGCACGGTGTCAGTCAGCAGCACTCTCATGTCCTGTCTCATGTCCTGTCGGTAACTTGACAATACTTATTAAACACTTATATTTTCCCCATGAACCGCATCGACTGGACGCCGCGAGCCGCCAAGCAACTGCGCAAGCTGCCGCGTCCGGCACAGGTGGATATCCGTGACGCGGTGCAGGATAAACTGCCGCACTTTCCGTCGTGCAGCGGCGTCAAGGCACTGGTGAACCACACCCACGGCTACCGCCTGCGCGTCGGAAATTACCGGGTACTGTTCGATTTCGAGGGATCGATCAAGCTGGTTCGCATCGAAGAGGTAGGCAAACGCGATGAACGCACTTACTGACATCCAGACCATCAAAGGGCCAGACGGCACGCCCGCGTTTGTGGTGGTGCCTTATGCCGAGTACATGCGCCGCTTTGCCCACGACGAGGGGTTGATCCCGCACGAAGTGGTGAGCGCCACGGTGGACGGTGCCAGCCCGATGAAGGGATGGCGTGAACATCTCGGCCTGACCCAGGCCGAAGTGGCCGCCCGCCTGAATGTTTCGCAAGCGGCGTACGCGCAAACGGAGCGTGCCGCGCGGCCGCGCAAGGCCACGGTAGCGCGCGTGGCGGCGGCGCTGCACATTGCGGTGGAACAGTTGGACTTCTGAGCCGTCAGACCGCAATGACTGGCCAAACCTCAGGGTCCAAACCTCAGGGTCAGAGTGCACTTTTCGACGACCGCACGGGACTTGACCGGAGCGACCAAGGTGCACTGTCACGGCGCTTGCTTGCGCAACCACCGCGCCAACTCACCTTGGCTCCAGAACAAGGGCGTTAGCCAACAGGCTCAGCGTCATCGCAACCTTGTTGACAGTCCGATTTAGCGTAGCTACAGTTAGTCCATGCGGATCACCTGCGACCCTGCAAAACGCGAATGGACGCTGCAGGAACGCGGTCTGGACATGCGCAGAGCGAAGGAAGTCTTTGCCGGGCCGTACTTCACTCGTGCAGATGATCGCCACGACTACGGCGAGCCTCGCTTCATCACAGCAGGCTGGCTCGATTCTCGGCTTGTTGTGTTCGCATGGACGCCGCGCGGCGTCGCAAGACGCATCATCAGTATGAGGTATTGCCATGAGCGCGAAGCGAAAAAGCTCCAACCCTATCTCGCATGACGCGGAGACTCCCCCGGAAATCACGGACGCTTGGGTTTCCGAGGCCGACTTGTATCACGGTGAAAAGTTGGCGCGTCGCGGGCGTCCCAAGCTCGCCAATCCACGTCAGCTTTTATCCCTGCGCTTGCCACCCAGGGTCATTGCACGCTGGAGGGCTACAGGGCCTGGCTGGCAAACCCGCATGGTCGAGGTTCTTGAAAAGTCGGCGCCTAAATCACGGCGGGCTGTTGGCTAAGGAGAACAGGGGCGGTTCACTTGCTCGAAGCCAGCGACTTTGCCCGTGCGCGGGTGGTAGCAACTCACAAGTCCTGAACACCGCGCCGCCCTATGCTCGTCGGATCATACCCGCAGGCAAGCGCCATGTTGAACAAAACCTACCCTTACTACCTCGCCAACCAGGCGCAGCAGCCCAATAACGATCTGGTCGTGCTGGACAAGTACAGCGGCAAGCCGGCCACGCGGGTAGCCGTGCCTGACGCGAAGGCGGTGGAGAAGGCCATCGCCGCCGCGGTAAAAGCGACCGAGCCGATGCGGCAGTTCAAACCGTGGGCGCGCCAGGCCGTGCTGCAGCATTGCGCGAAGCGCTTCGCCGAGCGCCGCGACGAACTGGCCGAGGCGCTGTGCATCGAAGCGGGCAAGCCGATCAAGGATGCCGCCGGCGAAGTCACCCGTTTGATCGAGACGTTCCAGATTGCCGCCGAGGAAGCCGTGCGGATCAACGGCGAGACGCTCAACCTGGAACTGGCCAGCCGTCTGGACGGCTATCACGGTTACACCAAGCGCGTGCCACTGGGACCGGTATCGTTCATCACGCCGTTCAATTTTCCGCTGAATCTGGTGGCGCACAAGGTGGCGCCGGCGATTGCCGCCGGTTGTCCGTTCGTGCTCAAACCGGCGGAGAAAACCCCGATCGGCGCGCTGATCATCGGCGAAGTGCTAGCCGAGACCGACTTGCCCAAAGGCGCATTCTCGATCCTCACCCTGGACGGCGCGCACGCCGCGCCGCTGGTCGAGGACGAGCGCTTCAAGCTGCTCTCCTTCACCGGTGGCCAGGTCGGCTGGGAGCTGAAGGCGCGTGCCGGACGCAAGAAGGTGGTATTGGAACTGGGTGGCAACGCCGCCTGCATCGTCGACGCGGATCAGGGACGGCATCTGGACCGCGTGGTCGAGCGGCTGGTGTTTGGCGCGTTCTACCAGTCCGGCCAGAGCTGCATCGGCGTGCAGCGCATCTACGCCCATGCCGACATCTACGAAGCGCTGAAACGCAAGCTGGTCACCGCTACAAAGAAGCTCAAGGCCGGCGATCCGAAGGACAAGAACGTGTTCCTCGGCCCGATGATCGACGAGGCCGCAGCCGAACGCCTGCACGAATGGATCCTCGAAGCGAAGCAGGCCGGCGGCAAGATCCTCTGCGGCGGCAAGCGCGAGGGCAACATGCTTGAGGCGACCTTGATGGAGAACGTTGGCGCCGACGCGAAGGTCAACCGGATGGAAGCGTTCGGCCCGTTCGCCCTGCTCGCGCCGTTCGAGAAGTTCGACGACGCCATCGCGGCGGTCAACGATTCCGACTACGGACTGCAGGCCGGCATCTTCACCGACAGCCTTGACCATGCGATGCGCGCCTGGAACGAACTGGAACAAGGTGGCGTGATCGTCAACGACATCCCCAGCTTCCGTGTCGACAACATGCCCTACGGCGGGATCAAGCTCTCCGGCTTTGGACGCGAGGGGCTGCGCTACGCCATCGAGGACATGACCGAGATCCGCCTGATGGTGATGCGCGAATAGAGCATCGCGGCTGAAGCCGCTCCTACAAAGCGCCGGGTTTCGTGGCCTGCACGTTCCAGCCCATCGCGTTGTACCAGTGGTAGCGCGCGATGCCGACGTACTCGTGCAGGGCCATATCGGCCATGGTGAAGTTGTACGACAGCGGCTTCCATGAAGCGATGCCACTGACGTAGTCGGCGCGCACCGGGGTGGCGTGGATACCGAAATGGGTGAAGTACAACATGCCGCGGCGCAAGTGGAAGCCCGACGACACCAGCAGCACGCGATCCGCGCCAGCGGCCTTGAGCAACGGGCCGCTGAACTGCGCGTTCTGCCAGGTGTTCATGCTGCGCGGCTCCAGCAGCAGGTCAGCGGGATCGACACCCAGTTGGCGCAGGTTTTCGGCGTAGATCGCCGCCTCCGATTGGCCCAGCCTGCGCGCGTCGCCGCCGCTCACCTCGACCTTGCA
>DASRUB010000006.1:0-7697 GCA_035655635.1 Rhodanobacter sp.
GCACTGGATGGGCGTGGAGTTCAAGGCCATCGAGGCGATGCTTGCCGGCAGCGCGGCCACCGGCCGTTACTGCCATGGCGAGACGCCAGGCATGGCCGACGCCTGCCTGATTCCGCAGGTCTACAACGCCCGGCGCTGGAAGCTGCCGATGGACGATTACCCCACCATCACCCGGATCCACGCCGCCTGCAACGAGCTCGAGGCGTTCCAGCGCGCGGCGCCGGAAGCGCAGGTGGATGCGCCTGCGGCAGTCTGAAGCTGGGTGTTTCGCGAGCGTAGGCAAACCCCTCTCCCGCTGGCGACTCAAGGAAGTCCTCTTGCGGGTGAGAGGGGTGGGGAGAGGGTTCGGGCGCAGAACGTAGCTTCAATCTCCGCTCGCACCCTCATCCGGCCCTTCGGGCCACCTGCATTCGGGCCATCCTTGGCCCTCACCCTTCGGGCGGCTTTCGCCGTGCAAATCGGCCATCCTGCCGATTTGTCTTCCGAAGGGAGAAGGGAAATCGAGCGGCCGATGGCCGCGAGCTCTAGAGGCCCATCCCGTACGGATCGTTGCGGGCCAGCTCTTCGTTGGAGTTGCCGCCTTCGGCGAGGCGAATTTTCAGCGCCAGGCCGTCGCGCGAATCGGATTTGCTCAACGCTTCCTCGAGCTCTACGCGCCCTTCCTTGTACAGCTTGTAGAGCGACTGGTCGAAGGTCTGCATGCCTTCCTGCAGACTTCGATCCATCGCGTCCTTGATCTCGAGGATCTGGCCGTGGCGGATCATGTCGCGGATCAACGGCGTGTTCAGCAGCACCTCGGCCGCCGGGATGCGCCGGCCGTCCTTGCCGATCACCAGGCGCTGGCTGATCACCGCGCGCAGGTTCAACGCCAGGTTCATCAGCACGTTCTTGTGCGCCGACTCGGGGAAGAAGTTGAGGATGCGCTCCAGCGTCTGGTCGGAATTGTTGGAGTGCAGGGTCGCCAGGCACAGGTGGCCGGTTTCCGAGAAGGAGATCGCCGCTTCCATCGTGTCGGTGTCGCGGATCTCGCCGATCATGATCACGTCGGGCGCCTCGCGCATCGCGTTCTTCAGCGCCTCGTGGTAGCTGTGCGTATCCAGCCCGACCTCGCGCTGGTTGACGATGGATCGCTTGTGGCGATGCAGGTATTCGATCGGATCCTCGATGGTGAGGATGTGCCCGGGTGACTGGGTGTTGCGCTGGTCGATCATTGCCGCGAGCGTGGTCGACTTGCCCGAACCGGTGGCGCCCACCACCAGGATCAGTCCGCGCGGTTCCATGATCAGGTCGCGGAAGATCGAGGGCAGTTGCAGTTGCTCGATGCTGGGGATCTCGCTCTTGATCGCGCGGATCACCATGCCCACTTCGCCGCGTTGCTTGAACACGTTGATGCGGAAGCGGCCGGCTTCCTTCACCGCCAGCGCCATGTTCAGTTCGAGATTGCGCTCGAACATCGGCACCTGGCCCTCGTCCATCAGCGAGTAGGCGATCTTCTTGACCATGCCGCTGGGGAGGCCGGTATTGCCCAGCGGATAAAGCTTGCCCTCGACCTTGATGTTTACCGGGGCGCCGGTGGACAGGAACATGTCCGACGCGCCCTTGTCTACCATAAGCTTGAGGAAGTAGCCGATATCCACGTTTTACCCCTGATCCCGATGTACATTGCAATGACGGATTATGCCCGCTCACCATACGCTGCGACACACCATGAGGACTGTGATGTACTTCTTTTCCCCACAGGCTGGATTCCCGGTCCGTTTTCGCGCGGCGAGCGCCGCCATGGCGCTGGCCTTGGCACTCGGCGGCTGCGCCACGGTGCCACCGCCGAATGACTCGATGAATCTGGCGCAAAACATGCTCCAGGCCGCGCGCGATGCCGGCGCGGCGGATTACGCGCCGGTCGATCTTGGTTTTGCCCAGGACAAGTTCCAGCAGGCGCAGGCCGCGATGGCCGAGCGCAAGTTCGCCGACGCCGCCGACCTGGCCGAGGAATCCAGCGCCGATGCCGAGCTGGCCACAAGCAAGGCCCGGCTGGGCGCTGCCCGGGCCCAGATGCAGAGCAAGCTGCAGGAAAACACGCGCCTGCGCCACGAAGGCGAGCAGCTGGCGGCCCAACAGCAGCAGATGGAACAGGCGGCACCGAGCCCGGCGTCCGGCTCCTCGGCGGCGCAGCCCATGCAGGACATGCCGGCGCCGTCGGCGTCGGTGTTGTCCGCTCCGGCCGGTGATGGCTTCCAGACCTTGCCCGACAGTACGCCGGCACCGGCATCCAGCACCGGCAACCAGGGAGACCAGCCATGAGCCGGCTCGGAAACATGCTTGCGGTCGCCGCCCTGGCGCTGGCCGTGGTCGGTGCGACGCACGCGCGCGAGGACGATATCGATATCAACCGGCTGAACAGCAGCCTGAGCCAGTTGGCCAACGACCCCACCCTCGGTCCCTATGCCTTGTCCGAGCAGGCGCGCGCCCGTGACGCGATCAACCGGCTGGCCCAGGCCGGCCGGCGCGAGCGGCCGCACGCCCTGTACCTGGCGGAGCGTCGCGTGGACCTGGCCAAGACCGCGGCGCAATTGCAGGACACCCAGCTCAAGCTGAACCAGCTCGATCGCGAACATGACCAGATCCTGCTGGCCAACAGCCGACGCGAGGCCGATATGGCGCGCCTGCAACTGGCGCGGCAGCGACTGCAGAACCAGCTGGCACAGGAAGAGGCCGCCCGTTTGCAGGCGCAGGGCGAGCAATATTCGCAGGCGGCCGATCAGGCGCGTGCCGAAGCCGAGCGCGCCAACAAGCTGGCGGCCGCGCAGAGCAAGGTGGCGCGCGCGGCCCGCCGTGAGGCCGCGCTGGCCGCCCAGGCAGCCAAGGCGATGCGTGCGCAGATGGAGGATGGCGGCGCGGTGGGAACGCCGACTCCGGCGGAGAAGAAAAAGCCTGCAAAGAAGCCCGCCAAGAAGCATCACGAGCAGCACTGAAACCCGTGCTGGGCGCGCCTGGCGAAGGATTCGCACGGCGCGCTTTCCCGCTCACTGGGGGCTACCGTCAAACATATGCAAAATACTGTTTTTACAAGTATTTAATGCCAAGGTCGCGGTTCAGCGAGCAGTCCTGCCACAGGCTTGCGAAGGCTTGAACGGCGGTGTAGGGTCAAAGCCCCGGGAGGCCATCCGCGCCACCCGGGTTACTGACCTGAATCATGCGCCCATCCCACGTTTACAGCTCCATCCGCGTCCCGGTTGTCCGGCGTGGATCGTGGGTGAGCGCGTGCATTCAACCGTCGGCGGACAAGCCGCCTCGTGTGGCATCCGCCCGTTCACTCGCAGGAGGTCGGACCATGTTTGAAAACCAGCAGCGCGATGATGTCGAGGCCTTGATGAAGGAAGATGCCGAGTTCCGTCGGCTTTACCAGCACCATCGAGAACTCGACAGCAAGTTGCACGACGCCGGCATTGGCGTACTACCCATCGATGACGTCACTGTTGCCAGCATGAAGAAGGAGAAACTGATGGCCAAGACACGACTGGAACGCATGTGGACGGATCGGGCGCATCTGGTTCACTGACCCTGGTCGATGCGCCACTCTGATTCGTCATTCTGATTCGCGAGCGCGGCCCCGGGGCCTTCCCTTTTCATCGGGAAGGTTGCCGGGGCCGCCGCGTTTCCGCGCCTGCCCGGCCCCGCCTGCCCGGATGCCTCGGTTATCATGGCGATTCTGCGACAACGGCACCGGGCCGAAGCCGCCCTTCAACCCACGGAGCCTCCATGACGGTTCACCAGAGCGTCCTCGAACTGATCGGACACACCCCGATGGTGCGCACCCAGCGCCTGGATACGGGCAGGTGTGAGCTGTTTCTCAAACTCGAGAGCGCCAATCCCGGGGGCTCGATCAAGGACCGCATCGGACTGTCGATGATCGAGGGCGCCGAGAAGGACGGCCGCATCCGCCCGGGTGACATCCTGGTCGAGGGCACCGCCGGCAACACCGGCCTGGGCCTGGCGCTGGTGGCGCAACAGAAGGGCTACCGCCTGATCCTGGTGGTGCCGGACAAGATGAGCCGCGAGAAGATCTTCAACCTCAAGGCGATGGGCGCCGAAGTTGTGCTGACGCGCTCCGACGTGGCCAAGGGTCATCCCGAGTACTACCAGGACATGGCTGAGCGGATCGCCCGCGAAACCCCCGGCGCGTACTTCATCAACCAGTTTGGCAATCCAGACAACCCGGCCGCGCACATCGCCACCACCGGGCCGGAAATCCTTGAGCAGATGGATGGCAAGGTCGACGCGATGGTGGTGGGCTGCGGCTCATCCGGCACCTTGAGCGGCCTGTCGAAATTCTTCGCCGAACACTCGCCGCAGACCGAGTTGGTGCTGGCCGATCCGGTCGGCTCGATCCTGGCCCAGTACATCAACGAGGGCACGCTCTCGGCCAAGTCGGCCAGCTGGATGGTCGAAGGCATCGGCGAGGACTTCCTGCCGAGCATCAGCGACTTCACCCGGGTGAAGAAGGCCTATGCGATCTCCGACAAGGAAAGCTTCCTCACCGCGCGCGAACTGCTGGCGAAGGAGGGCATCCTTGGCGGTTCGTCCACCGGCACCCTGGTCGCCGCGGCGCTGCGCTATTGCCGCGAACAGACCTCGCCCAAACGCGTGGTGAGCCTGGTCTGCGACACCGGAAACAAGTACCTGTCCAAGCTGTACAACGATTACTGGATGCTCGACAACGGCTTCACCGAGCGCGAGCAGCACGGCGACCTGCGCGACTTGCTGCTGCGTCCGTTCGCCCAGCGCGACACCGTGGTGGTCGGCCCGAACGAGTTGCTGATCACGGCCTACAACCGCATGAAGCTGTACGACGTGTCGCAGCTGCCGGTGATGGATGGCCGCAAGCTGGTCGGTATCGTCGACGAGTCCGATGTGCTGCTGCACGTGCATGTCGACGAATCGCGTTTCCGCGACCCGGTCTCCACCGCGATGATCACCGAGCTGCACATGCTCGATGTGCGATCGCCGATCGAATCGCTGCTGCCGGTGTTCGAGCGCGGCCACGTCGCGATCGTGGCCGATGGCGATGATTTCCTCGGCCTGATCACCCGCATCGATCTTCTGAACTGGCTGCGCCGCAAAGTGAATTGAACGACAGCTGGCGCTAGCGCCAGCTGTCTCGAAAGGGCAGCGCAAGGCGCGCACCAGTAGATTGCTCAACCAGATTACTCAACCACGGCGGGCTCGCTCCGCCCTCAATCAGGGACGCCCTGCCATGTGTGGAATTGTTGCTGCCGTCGCCCAACGCGACGTCGCGCCGCTGCTGATCGTGGGGCTCAAGGCCCTGGAGTATCGCGGCTATGACTCCTCCGGCATCGCCGTGCTGGACCGCGGCGAAATCCGGCGCGTACGGGCCAAGGGCAAGGTGCGCGAGATGGAGGCGATGTACCTGGCCGATCCCTTCCCCGGCGGCACCGGTATCGCACACACGCGCTGGGCCACGCATGGCGTACCCAGCGAGGCGAACGCTCATCCGCACGTCGCCGGCCGGGTCGCGATCGTGCACAACGGCATCATCGAGAACTACGCCGGCCTGCGCGCCGAGTTGCAGGCGGCCGGTCATCAGTTCAGCTCGGAAACCGATACCGAGGTGGTGGCGGCACTGATCGACCGGCATATCGCTCGGGGCCTGGCCCTGCGCGAAGCGGTGCTGGCCACCGTGCGCGAGCTGGAAGGCGCCTATGCGATCGCGGTGATCAATCGCGACGAACCTGGCCGGGTAGTCGGCGCGCGGCGCGGCGCGCCGCTGCTGGTCGGCCTCGGCATCGGCGAGAACTTCCTCGGCTCCGACGCCCAGGCGCTGATCCAGGTCACCAACAAGATGCTCTATCTGGACGAGGGCGACGTGGTCGAGATCACCCGCGACAGCGCGCAGGTGTATGGCCTCGACGGTGTCCCGGTGACACGCGAGGTGCACGAGAGCGAGCTCTCCAGCGACGCGGTCGAGCGTGGCGAGTATCGCCATTACATGCAGAAGGAAATCTTCGAGCAGCCGCGTGCCGTGGCCGACACGCTGGAGGCACGCATCGGTCCGCACGGGGTGCTGGAGAACATCTTTGGTATCGACAGTGATGCGCTGCTGGCGAAAACACGCGGTGTGCACATCGTCGCCTGTGGCACCAGCTACCACGCGGGATTGATCGCCAAGTACTGGATCGAGGCGCTGGCGCGCCTGCCGGTAACCGTGGAAGTGGCCAGCGAATACCGCTACCGCGACGTCGTGGTGCCGACCGACACCTTGTTCGTGGCGATCTCGCAGTCGGGCGAAACCGCCGACACGCTGGCGGCGCTGCGCGCCTCGCGTGAGCGCGGCTACCTGGGCACGCTGGGCATATGCAATGTGGCCGAGTCGGCGCTGGTCCGGGAAGCCGACCTGAAATTGATGACACGCGCCGGACCCGAAATCGGTGTGGCGTCGACCAAGGCGTTCACCACGCAACTGGCCGCGCTGGCGCTGCTGGCGTTGGAACTGGGTCAGCGCAATGGTCTGGAAGCGCAGCGTCATCAATCCCTGTGCGACGAGTTGCGGCGCCTGCCGCGCGCCATCGAGCAGGCGCTGGAATGCGAGCCGGCCATCATGCTGATGGCGGAGCAGTTCGTGCATCGCCAGCACGCCTTGTTCCTCGGGCGGGGGGTGCAGTTTCCGGTGGCGCTGGAGGGGGCGCTCAAGCTCAAGGAAATTTCCTACATCCACGCCGAGGCGTATCCGGCCGGTGAGCTCAAGCACGGCCCGTTGGCGCTGGTCGACGAAGCCATGCCGGTGATCGCGGTGGCACCCAACAATTCCTTGCTGGACAAACTCAAATCCAACCTGCAGTCGGTGCGTGCTCGCGGCGGCGAGCTGTTCGTGCTGGCCGATTCCGGCGCGGATATTTCGCTGGACGAAGACGAAGGCCACCTGATCAAGCTCCCCATTGGCGGCAACTTCATCGCCCCGGCGGTGTTCACCGTCCCGCTGCAATTGCTCGCCTACCACGTCGCCGTGCTGCGCGGCACCGACGTCGACCAGCCACGCAACCTGGCCAAGTCGGTGACGGTCGAATAAGGCGAGGCGGAACACGTATTGGTTGGTAATTGGGAATAGTTGGTCCAACTCGGTAATAGATGGTCCAATCTGGTGTTAGGGCGTGACAATACTTAGTCCAACGGCTTTCAAGCCAGCCACGGCTCGAACCCCACCCGGCTTGATCGCAAGGAATAAAGTCTGTATTCGATTTCGTGAGATTGCCACTTTGAGAAGCGTCGATATCAGCATGATTGGGTTGGTGAACGGCATATCTGGCTTGATCGGTGAGGACTAACGTCTAGTCGAATTCCGACTCAGATTTTGATGGCAGCCTGGTCGGTAACATCCACACACATCGGCCGGCACATTGTGCTGGCCCGATCGCGTTCAAGGCCGCCATACTGGACTGCTCTGGCAGCTGATTTGCTTGCAACTGCGCACACCGATGTGGTTGATCAGTAGAACCAATCGATCGTGATCAGCGCGTCGGCATCTTGACCAGCGCGAGGCCACTGGGCGCTATCGGCCAATTGCAGTCACTTGTGACGCGTTAGCCGAGCGTGTGCGTACGCAGGGAATGGACGGTCGAGTAGCCGTGGGAGCGATTAGCGTTCCACCGCTGATGGTCAAGCCCAGCAGTGCCACTCTCGGC
>DASRUB010000007.1:0-9348 GCA_035655635.1 Rhodanobacter sp.
GTGACTGGTCCCCAGGGCGAGTTCCTGGCCCAGGCAGGTACCGACGGACGCGAACTGCTGCTGGCGGACCTCGACCTGGCGCGCAGTGAACATGTGCGGCGGATCTGGCCGTTCCTGCGCGACCGGCGCATCGATGCCTACGCCGACCTCCTGAAACGCTTCCGGGACTGAGAAATCGCTTGTTCCGTGCAGTTCTTGCCCCCATCCATGAATTTCACCTGTTGACCGGCGCGCCGACCGCATGAGTGTTCCTGAAACCGAAGCCAACTCTGTGCCCGCCCTGGCGGGACAGCCGATTGAGCGCGTCCAGCGCGATGGTGTGGAATATGTGGTGCTGGGCACCGCCCACGTCTCCCGCAGCAGCATGGAAGCGGTCCAGGCCCTGCTCGCGCACGAGCACTTCGATGCCGTGGCGGTCGAGCTGTGCGAAAGCCGCGCACAAGGCATGCGTGACCCCGAGGCGTTCAAGCAGATGGATCTGTTCCAGGTGATCCGTCAGGGCAAGGCTGGCATGGTCGCCGCCAGCCTGGTGTTGTCCACGTTCCAGAAGCGCCTGGCCGACAAGTCCGGCATCCTGCCCGGCGCGGAGATGAAGGCCGCGATGGATGGCGCCGACCAACGCGGCCTGCCGGTCTGGCTGATCGATCGGGAAGTGGGCACCACCCTGAAGCGGGCCTGGCGCAGTGTGGGTTTCTGGCAGCGCTTCGGCCTGCTCGGCGGGTTGCTGGCCAGCATTTTCGAACGCGAGGACATCGCCCAGGAAGAGATCGAAAAACTCAAGCAGAGCGATCTGCTGGAAAGCGCCTTCAGCGAGTTTGCCAGCGGCTCCAGGCCGCTCTACGAAAGCCTGATCGGCGAGCGCGACGCATTCATGGCGGCACGCCTGCGCGAGGAAGCTGCGCGCAGCGCGAGCAGCGAACCGCGCAGCGTGCTGGTGGTGATCGGCGCCGGACATCTCAAGGGCCTGTGCACGCTGCTGCGCGAGCAGCAGGACGAGCCGGCGCTCAAAGTCGCCGAACTGGCACAGACACCAGCCAAGGCGCGCTGGCCGAAGTGGCTGGCGATGAGCCTGGTGCTGCTGGTCTTTGCGGCGATCGGTTGGGCATTTCACCGCAACGCGGACCTCGGCACGCAGGCCCTGATCGCGTGGGTACTGTTCACCGGTGGCTTTGCGGCGCTGGGTGCCCTGGCCGCCGGCGCCCACCCGCTCAGCATCGTCGCCGCGTTCATTGCCGCACCGATCAAGCCATTCCGACCCGGCATTCCGGCCGGCGGCATCAGCGCCATGGTCGAAGCCTGGGTCAGGCGCCCGCGCGTGGCGGATTTCGACACCCTGCGCGACGACATCGTGCACTGGACTGGCTGGTGGAAGAACCGCGTCGCCCGCACCCTGCTGAACTTCATTCTGGTGAGCATAGGTACGCTGATCGGTGAATACTGCGCAGGCTTCCAGATCTTGAAGAGCCTGATGTGAATCGCGTGCTAGGATTCGCGCCGCTGCTCGCAACATGCACCGCGCGCAGCGATCTCCAGCCTGGGTGGCGAAACTGGTATACGCAAGGGACTTAAAATCCCTCGGCCGCAAGGCCATGCGGGTTCGACCCCCGCCCCAGGCACCAGTTGCAGCAGTGTGGTCCGCGTATCGCCACTTCGTGCCCATGAGCCACAGTGTTCAGGGCGGCTCGCAATCAGACCAGCAGACTGCAGCATGCTCTTTACATACGCGTTCAGATTTCCAAGCGACGCCGGTTTGGCATCATCCACCACCGCACGCCCATTTGAGGTCACACCAGTCTCGGTAAAAATGGCAACGCCCACATGGTGCTCCGAAGTGAGTTGCAGCAGATTGCGGTTATTTGTATCGTACGGTAGTAATCCGTACAAAGGAGACATGTCATGACTGCCGCTGCCCGCCTCGACTTGCGCCTGAACCCGACTGACAAGGACCGCATTGCCCGTGCCGCCGATCTGCGCGGCGTGCCGCTTTCTGCTTTCGTGCGCGATGCGGTGCTGCGTGAGGCTGAAAGCGTCATGGCAGCGGAACTTACGGTCATGCTGTCGCCGGCTGAATCGCGCCGCTTTCTTGCCGCGTTGGACAAGCCATTCAAGCCCAATCCCAAACTCAAGAAAGCCATGGATCGCGGTCTGGCTCGGCGCTGACCCATGCTGATTGTCCAGCGCCTGGATGGCACGCTCCACGAGCGCAAAGGCTTCGATTGCGGCGAGCCGTCGCTAAACCAGTATTTGCGTGCGCTTGCCACCCAGCATCATCGTGCTGGCGTGGCGACCACGCATGTGCTGGTCGATGACACGGCAGCGTCGCACATCCTCGGCTATTACTCGCTTGCCGCCGCGCAAATGTCGCTGGCCGAACTGTCGGCGGCCGATCAGCGCCGCCTAACGCGTTACCCGGTGCCCGTGGCCCGGCTCGCTCGACTTGCCGTGGCGGCGCCGGAGCAAGGTCACCATTTGGGCGAAGCGCTGCTGCAAGACGCCGTGAAGCGCTGTCTTGCGCTGCGCAGCGAACTCGGTATCCACGCCCTGCTGGTAGATGCGCTGCACGAGCGTGCGGCGGCTTTCTATCGCCAATACGGGTTTCGCGAGGTCGCAGATCATGCACTGACGTTGTACCTGCCGTTTCGCAAGGGCTGATGCGTCATCACGAAACAATCGGTGACCAGGTCCTCCCCAGGTGGGTTCGATCCCCCGGGCACCATCCCTGATACGTCGCAGCAAAAAACCCGCCGTCGGCGGGTTTTCAGGGCTGGCTAACAGCGATTGCGCAATGGAGGCCTAGGTCGGAATCGAACCGGCGTACGCGGATTTGCAGTCCGCTGCATGACCACTCTGCCACCAGGCCATTGCTTGCTGCATCGCGATCAACATGATCGCAGATTCCCGATAAAACAAAACCCCGGTGGACCGAGGTTCTGCACTGATCTGGAGCGGGAAACGAGACTCGAACTCGCGACCCCGACCTTGGCAAGGTCGTGCTCTACCAACTGAGCTATTCCCGCATCGGAGCCGCGAATCATAGCAGAACGCGCCAGCGTGTGAATAGCCGTCACCTCGTTTTCTGCTTCCGCGATGCGCCCGGGGAAACCCATGCATGACACCAACCAAAAGGCCCCGAGCGACTCAGGGCCTTTTCGGCAATCTGGAGCGGGAAACGAGACTCGAACTCGCGACCCCGACCTTGGCAAGGTCGTGCTCTACCAACTGAGCTATTCCCGCATCGGAGCCGCGCATTCTAATACGTGAATCGGGATCGTCAAGTTGTCGCGTACAGCCATGCACCAACGCTCCTGGTGCCGTTCAAGGCTGGCTGCCGCCGTCCGGCTTGGTCGGGGTGTCACCCCGCAGCATGGGCCACGCGGCACGCAGGTAGTACAGGCCGGACCAGATGGTCAGGATAGCCGCGATCACGAGCAGGCCTTCGCCGATGTGATACAGGCGCAGCGCGGTCGCTTCCTTCTCGTGCTGCACGATCAGCACCACCAGGGCCACCATCTGCATCACGGTCTTCAGCTTGCCGACCATGGCTACCTTGACGGTGGCGCTCATGCCGATTTCGGCCATCCATTCGCGCAGGGCCGAGACGCTGATCTCGCGTCCGACAATGACCGCGGCGGTCACCGCCATCAGAATGCCGGACCAGCCGGCGTTGGGATGCGATTGCACCAGCAGGAACAGCGTCACCGCCACCATCAGCTTGTCGGCGACCGGATCCAGGAAGGCACCGAACGCCGAGGTCAGGTTCATCCGCCGGGCCAGGAAGCCATCGAGCCAGTCAGTGATCGCCGCCAGCACGAACACAATGGCGGCAGCGATGTTGTGACCTTCGAACGGCAGGTAGAAGACCACCACCATGACGGGTAACAGGGCAATGCGAAAAAGAGTCAGCCAGGTCGGCAGGTTGATGCGCATGATTCGTCCCAGGAATTGGTTGCAGTGTTGCATGCCGGCCCAATGATGCCGCATGCAGCTGTCGGCTTGCGTTCAGCCATGCAGACTCGAATAAATCCGCTCGGCGAGACCACGGTCGATACCCTTCACCTGCATCAGCTCCTCCACGCCTGCCGTCGTCACGCCCTGCATGCCTCCAAACGCCTTGAGCAGGGCCGAGCGACGACGTGCACCGATGCCGGGAACATCCTCCAGCACGCTCCGCGTGCTTGCCTTCTCACGCCGATTGCGATGGCCGCTGATGGCGAAGCGGTGCGCCTCGTCGCGTACGGCAGCGACCAGGTGCAGCGCTGGCGATGACGTGCCCGGGTGCAACTCGCGACCCGGGCTGCCCGGTTCGAGCCGGGCCAGTACAAGGGTCTCCTCGCCCGTCCGCCGGCCAGGTCCCTTGGCCACGCCAACCACCTCGATGCCGTCGACGCCGAGCGCCTGCAGGACGTCCAGGGCTTGCGCCACCTGACCGCTGCCTCCGTCAATCAACAACAGGTCCGGACGGGCGCCCTCCCCTTCCGCGAGCCTGCGAAAACGCCGGGTCAATGCCTGGTGCATGGCGGCGTAGTCGTCACCCGGTGTGATTCCGCTGATATTGAAACGGCGATAGTGGGACTTTTCGGGCCCTTCCGGCCCGAACACCACGCACGAGGCGACGGTCAGCTCGCCCATGGTGTGACTGATGTCGAAACACTCGATGCGTCGAGGCATGGCGGCCAGGCCAAGCACCTTTTGCAGGTCGTCGAAACGAGTCCCCAACGTCTGCCGGCTGGCCAGTCGTGCGGTCAGCGAAGCCTGCGCATTGCGCTCGGCCATCTGCAGGAACTGAGCGCGGTCGCCGCGTACGCTCGATTTCAAATCCACCGCGTGCCCGGCATGCTGGCTGAGCAGCTCGACGAGGATGCCCTGGTCAGCCAGTGCCTCACCCAGGATCAGCTCGCGCGGTACCGGTCGATCCAGGTAGTACTGGGCGACGAACTGCGCCAACACGTCGGCTGGCGTGGCATCCAGCGGCAGGCGCGGGAAGAAATCCCGCGTGCCCAGACTGATCCCGTTACGGAAAAACAGCACGCTGATGCAGGTCATGTCCGCCTCGATCCGGCACGCAATGACGTCCATGTCGGCGGTCGCACCCTGTACATGGTTTTGCGCCCTCAACTGGCGGAAGACAGCCACCTGGTCGCGCAGCTTTGCGGCACGCTCGAACTGCAACGCCTTGCTGGCCTGCTCCATCCCCTCGGCCAGTTCGTCGATCACCGCGTCGCTGTGCCCTTCCAGAAACATCTCCGCGTGGCGCACATCCTCCCGGTAGTCCTCCACGCTGATCATACCTGCGCATGGCGCGCTGCACCGGTCGATCTGATACAGCAGACATGGTCGGTTGGGGTGGCGGCAACAATCGTCGACGCACTGGCGCACCTTGAACAGCTTCTGCATCAGGTTGAGGCTTTCGCGTACCGCCCAGGTACTTGGATACGGCCCGAAGTAGCGACCGGGCAGGTTTTTCGCGCCGCGATGAAAGGCCAGCCGCGGATAATCCTCGCCGCTGGAAAGGTAAATGTATGGATAGCTCTTGTCGTCGCGCAGCAGGATGTTGTAGCGCGGCTTGAGCGATTTGATCAGCTGCGATTCCAGCAGCAGCGCCTCACCCTCGGTGCGGGTCACCGTGACCTCGACGCGGGCGATCTGGGCCACCATGGCCGCGATGCGCGGCTCCATGCGGGGCTTCAGGAAGTAGCTGCCCACGCGCTTCTTCAGATTGCCGGCCTTGCCGACATAGAGCAACTCGCCGGCCGCGTCGAAATGGCGGTAGACGCCAGGCGAGGAAGTGAGCGTGCGGACGAAAGCCTTGCCGTCGAAGGGAGGTGATTGCGTGGACTGCATGGCAGCATTCTAGCGGGTGTGGGTAACGACCTCGCCGAGATGGCGCCTCACGCGTGCAAGCGCAACCATTGTTCGGCGCGCTCCAGGTCGGCCTCGGTGTCGATACCCGGCGGGAACGGCTCGGGCGTCAGGCGCACTGCAATCGCATGACCATGCTCGAGGACGCGCAACTGCTCCAACGATTCGGCCTGCTCCAGCGGCGTGCGCGGCAGGTGCGTGTAGCGATCCAGGAAGCCGGCACGATACGCATAGATGCCGATGTGGCGCAGGAATGGGGTGCCGGACGGCAGCGTGTGCCGATCGGCGGCAAACGCATCGCGCGCCCACGGCAATGGGGCGCGGCTGAAGTAAAGGGCTCGACCATTGGCCGCACGCACCAGCTTCACCACATTCGGATCGAACAACTCTTCGGCGTCGCAGATCGGCGTGGCCAGCGTGGCCATGGGCGCATCGTCACCGTCCAACGCCTGCGCCACCGCCCGGATACCGGCGACCGGCGCAAAAGGCTCGTCACCCTGGAGGTTCACCACGATACTGTCATCCGACCAGCCGTAGTGCCGCGCACATTCGGCCAGGCGGTCACTGCCGGAGGCGTGGTCGGGCCGGGTCATGCAGACGTCCACCCCGGCCAGCCCGGCCAGGACGTCGCCGACGCGCGGATCATCCACCGCCACCACGACCTGACGGGCGCCAGCCTGCAAGGCGCGTTGCGCCACCCGGATCACCATCGGCACGCCGGCAATCTCGCGCAATGGCTTGCCCGGCAGACGCGTCGAGCCAAGACGGGCGGGGATCGCGACAATGAACGGCGGGACCGCGTGTGACATCTTTCAATCCTTGAACGGAATGCGGGATCGGATAGCCACCATACAACGAGTGGCGCGGTGGGTTCAGAGCCTGTGAAGAAAACCACTTCCTGTGGTTTTCTTCTATCGCGAGTCCGGTACAGGCCCGTACTCGCTCACGCGAATCAAGCACTTGCGTGCTCGATTCGCGCCCGGCCGTCCGTGGCCGGGCTGAGAGGCTGTTGTGTCACAGCCTCTCAGTCGCCATCCTCCAACGCGAAACCACAGCCGTTGGCCAACTCGCGGAAGCCTGGAAACGAGGTGGCCACGTGGCGGCAATCGTTGATACGTACCGGACCGGTGGCCAGCAACCCGGCCACCGCGAAGCTCATCGCGATGCGATGGTCGGTGAGGCTTTCCACGGTACCGGTGCCGATCGGCCCACCGTCGATGATCGCGCCATCCGGAGTTTCGTCGATGGCCACGCCCAGCGCCCGCAGGCCGGTCGCCATGGTGGCGATGCGATCGGATTCCTTGACCCGCAACTCTGCCGCGCCCCGGATCACGGTGCGACCGACAGCGCCGGCGGCGGCGACGAACAGCACCGGGAGCTCGTCGATCAGGTCCGGCACGAGCTCGGTCGGCAGCTCGATACCGTGCAACGGCGCATGCCGGACCAGCAGATCGCCCATGGGCTCGCCGCCGGCCTCGCGCTGGCGCTGCACCGTGATGTCCGCGCCCATCAGACGCAGCGCCTGCAGCAGGCCCGTGCGACGCGGATTGAGGCCTACCGCGGGCAGACACAGCTCCGAGCCCGGCACGATGCTGGCGGCGACGAGGAAGAACGCGGCCGAGGAAAAATCCGCCGGCACGTCGATATCGATGGCATGCAGGCGATGGCCGCCATCGAGCCGCGCCCGGCCCGGTTCGAATTCGATCGGCCAACCAAAGGCGGCAAGCATGCGCTCGGTGTAATCGCGGGTCGGATGCGGCTCGATGACTTCCGTGGCGCCTTGGGCATACAGCCCGGCCAGCAACACGCCAGATTTCACTTGCGCACTGGCCATCGGCAGCTCGTAGCGGATGCCGCGCAACATGGAACCACCATGAAGCCGCAGCGGCGGTGTGCCGTCACGGCTGTCGATGCGCGCACCCATTTGCGTCAGCGGATCGCTCACGCGGCGCATCGGACGTTTCGACAGCGAAGCGTCGCCCACGAGTACGCTCTCGAACGCCTGCCCGGCCAGCAGGCCCGCCAGCAAACGCATGCCGGTACCGGCATTGCCGCAATCCAGTGGCCGCGTCGATCCGCGCAGGCCATGCAGCCCGACACCGTGCACGATCCGTTCGCCCCGCGCTGGCGCGTCGATCCGTACGCCGAGCTGCGCCAGCACCGCGGCGGTGGCTCGCGTGTCCTCGCCTTCCAGAAAGTCGCGGATACGGGAACTGCCCTCGGCGATCGCGGCCAGCATCAACGCGCGATGCGAGATCGACTTGTCGCCCGGAACTTGCACACTTCCACGCAGCGGGCGACCGGCGCTACTGCGCCAATCCAACCTTGTGTTCAAGGCAACGCCACCGGGTAGGAACCCAGCACGCGGATCGTGGCGGCGGATTCGCCGATGTCATGCACGGCAGCCTGCAGCGCGTCGTCATCGATATGACCGGAAACGTCGATGAAGAACGCGTACTGCCACTTGCCGGTATGCGCCGGGCGCGACTCGATCCGGTTCAGGCTGACGCCGTGCTTCGCGAACGGACTGAGCACGTCGTATAGCGCGCCAGGCTTGTCGTTCACCGTGATCAGCAGCGAAGTGCGATCGTTGCCCGACGGCGGAAACAGCGAGCGCCCGATGACCAGGAAACGGGTGGTGTTGTCGGCGCGATCCTCAATGCCCGAGGCCACGGTCCTCAAGCCGTAGATCTTGCCCGCCGTTTCGCCGGCAATCGCTGCCGCGTCGTCCGCGTGGCGGGCCAGACGCGCCGCCTCGGCGTTGCTTCCGACGGCACTGCATTCCACATGGGGCAGGTTGATGCGCAGCCAGGTCTTGCACTGCTGCAGCGACTGCGCGTGCGCATAGACGCGCTTGACGTCCTCCAGTGTGCCGCTCAGCGAATGCAGGCACTGATGCACGCGCAGCTCGACTTCGCCGCAAATGGTCGCCTCGGAAGTGAGAAACATGTCCAGGGTGACCTGGATCATGCCCTGCCCCGAATTCTCCACCGGCACCACGCCGAAGTCGGCATGCCCGGCGGCGACCTCCTGGAACACTTCCTCGATGCTGCCCAGCGGCAAACCGTAGGCGGCATGCCCGAAGTGCTTGCGCACGGCCTGTTCGCTGAACGTGCCCTCCGGCCCCAGGAAACCGATCTTCAGGGGATCCTCCTGCGCCAGGCAGGACGACATGATCTCGCGGAACAGGCGCACCATCTCGGTATCCGACAACGGCCCGTCGTTGCGGTCCACCACCATGCGCAGCACGTGCGCCTCACGTTCGGGCCGGTAATAGTCGATCGCGGAAAGTCCGGCCCCCTTCACCTTGGCCACCGTCCGGGCATGGTTCGCGCGCTCGGAGATCAGCTGCTGGATCTGCCGATCGATGCTGTCGATGCGCTCGCGCATTTCGCTCAGCGGTGGTTTTGGGTCACTCATGGTTTAGCCGCCTGGAAGTAAAGAAGTCCGTTCACGTGCCGGCATCTTGCCCCAATACCGAAGTATCCC
>DASRUB010000008.1:0-4103 GCA_035655635.1 Rhodanobacter sp.
CGACCAGCTTCACCACGGGCGGCGTGTACCAGGAAGACCGTACCAACTCTTCCAACTACACCAGCTCCAGCCACGAGTTCGATCTGAAGTCCACCGGCGAGAATACGGTGGACTGGATTCTCGGCGCCTACTACGAACACGAAAACAACAACATCCGCTTCGATATTCCGATCATGAACGGCACCCAGCAAGGCACGGTGAACTGGCAGGGTTCGTTCATCCAGCCGGAGGAACTGGTCACCTCGACTGCCGCCTTTGGCCAGGCCACCTGGCACATCGACGACAGCTGGCGCCTTACCGCTGGCGCGCGCTGGTCGCACGACAAGCGCGAAAACAACGGTGGCATCAACTGGGGTTGGGCCTACGATCCAGCCTACCCCGCGGTACCAATCTCGCCAGGCGAACTGCCGGGCAATGCCGGTTTCAGCGTCAGCCAGAACAACGACGCCACCTATAGCAAGAGCAAACCCACCTGGCTGGTGCGCATCGACCACGACCTCAGCGCCAACAGCATGATCTACGCGAGTGTATCCACCGGCTACAAGTCCGGAGGTACGCAGGATGGCGGCGCACTCTACAAACCGGAGACGCTGACCAACTACGAGATCGGTGCCAAGTTCTCCTTCCTCGACGGTCACCTGACCTGGAACAGCGCCGCCTATTACGAAGTCTTCAAGAACTACCAGCTCTCGGCGCCGATCACCTATTCGAACGGCAACCATGGCCTGGGCTTCGTGAACGTGGGCGGCAAGACCCAGGTCGCCGGTTTTGAATCGGAGTTGGCCTACGCGCAAGGCAGCGACCGCGCCAACCTGATCCTGTCGGTGATACCCAAGAAGAAGCTGGGCACGGAAAAATATGCCGGCAGCAACGACTACTACATCGGCACGCCGTGTCCGGCGGGTGCACCCCTCGGTGTCAGCAACTGCGTGGACATCTCGGGCAACACCCTCCCGCATGCACCGAACGTCTCGCTCACCGCCATTTACGAGCATGACTTCGTGCTTGCCAACGGTGGCCGTCTTACACCGCGCCTGAGTGCCCAGTATCAAAGCGCACAGTGGCTGAGCTGGTTCAACTTTGGTGCGGGCGACACGCAGAAGGCCTACGCCCGCGGCGATGTCTCGCTGCGCTACACCGAGCCAAACGACAAGTGGTACGTCAATGCCTACGTGCAGAACGTATCGGATGACCGGATCAAGAGCAGCGCCGCCGGCAGCACCCTGCTTGCCAACAGCAGCGTGGTATTCACCTCGCAATATCTGGCGCCACGTACCTACGGCGTGCAGTTCGGATTCTGGTTCTGAGTCATAGCATCGTAGTTCCCTCCTGACGGCGGACCCCTCCCCCCATCGTCAGTGGATGCCCCGGCAACGGGGCATCCTTTTTTTATGCCGGGTGGGCGTGATCACCGATGCGCGGCGACACCGCGGAGGCGGCAGCAAACTCAAGGCCTCGGGCACTGGTCGTCGACGAGCGCATCGGTCTCGCGAGGTGGCCGATCCATGTTGACGCGACAGGGCCAGGCTGTCGGGCATTGGTTGGCTGGTCTGCGAATCCGCCTGTTCACTACCCGCCACTGGGAGGGCGGGCGTCCCGCCCGCCAGAGCATGCCGGCGAGACGCCGGCGCTCCGTATGACTGCCCTTATTGGGAGAGAGGGGTGCGATGTGTCGTCATGGCGCATTCCATACGGATCGGCAAATCGTCAGCAATCAAGTCCGACAGGCTACTAAGGGCCCGAGCCGCAGCTCAGTGTCTTGTCCGCCACGGTGCCCAGCGATACCTCGGTCACGGCGATATCTTCGCCGGCGCTGCTGATCCACTCGAACGGACGCTCCAGCTTGCTCATGTTGGCGCCGGCATCACGGAAACATTTCAGCGGGATACCGACGCGCAACCATTGTCCATGCGGCAGCGCGGCCAGCTGCGCACCGATCGGAATCCGTGCCTCGCACCTGCTGCCGCAACCCACGCCAATCTCGGTGCCCGCGGACGACAATGCATCGACGCGGAGCGTCGTCACCAGCATCACATCGCCATTGGTCTGGCGTTCCACATCCAGCGGTGACTTTGCCACCAGCTCGACCTGCGCCGGGCCATTGCCGGACCAGCGCAGCCGACGCGCATCTTCCTGTGCCTTGTAGTCGAGTGCATCCACGCTCAGGCTGCCGTCGGCGGTCGCGGCCGGCGTGGCGAGCACGTTCGCGCTGGTACCACTGGCGCCGGTCAGGCGAAGCTCCAGCCCCGGAGCCGGCTTGCCGCGGATCAGGTAGACGCCGGCACGTGCGCTGCTGAGTTTGACGCCTGGGTCCTCGGGCAACTGCCCCAGCTCAACATGATCGGCGTACCTGAGGCCATAACCATAGGCAAATTGCGGGTGGTAATCCGGCTGGCCGACGTTGAGCGGGGTCTGGATCGCCGTGCGCGGCCACGAATACGGCAACTTGCCATGGAAATCGTGATCGATGCTTCCATCGCGCTTTTGCAGCAGCACGTCGGCAACTCCCTCGCCCTCGCTGCTGGGCAGCCATGCCACCACGAACGCGTCGGACGCATTGATCTCGCGATTCATCCACAGCGGCCGGCCGGTGATGAACAGCGCTACGACGGGCACGCCTTGCGCGTGCAGGCGGCGCAGCAGGTCCAGATCATGATCATTGCCCGGCTTGTAGGCCAGGTTCGGCAGGTCGCCCTGGAACTCGGCGTAGGGATCTTCGCCGAATACCACGATGGCGGCATCGGGCTTCTGCTTGTAGCTGCCATCAACCGACAGCACCGCCGCCCCGCCCGCAGCACGTACCTGCGCACTGATGCCGGCCCAGATCGAGGTCGCCCCCGGGAAATTCGCATTGGTGAGGCCGGTGCCCTGCCAGGTCAGCGTCCAGCCGCCGTTCTGCTTGGAGATGTTGTCCGCACCATCGCCCGCCACCAGGATGCGCTTGCGCGGGTCCAGCGGCAGCAGGCCGTGGTTGTTCTTCAGCAGCACCAGCGACTCGCGCACCGCGCGCCGCGCCACCGCGCGATGCGCCGCGCTGCCGATCACCTGCGCCGCGGATCGGGCCAGCGGGTTGTCGCTGGGCAGGCCCTCTTTGAACATGCCCAGACGCATCTTCACCCGCAGGATCCGGGTCACCGCGTCGTCGACGCGGGGCATCGGGATCAACCCGGACTTCACTTCGGCCAGCGTGTGCTGGTACAGCCCCTTCCAGGAATCCGGGGCCTCGAGCATGTCCAGGCCGGCGTTGTAAGCGGCGGCGCAGTCTTCGTTGGTGCAGCCGGGCACTTGGCCGTGGGCGTTCCAGTCGCCCAGCACGATCCCGTCGAAGCCCATGCGCTGCTTCAACACGTCGGTGATCAAGGCCTTGTTGCCGGCCATCTTCACCCCGTTCCAGCTCGAGAACGACACCATCACCACCTGCACCCCGGCCCGGATCGCCGGCGGATATCCGGCGGCGTGCACGTCGCGCAGCACGGCCTCGCTGACCTCGGCGTCGCCCTGGTCCTTGCCGCCCTTGGTGCCGCCGTCGCCGACGAAATGCTTGGCGGTGGCGATCACGTGATCGGCATCGAGGAACTGTGGCGTGCCGACCGCACCCTCCAGCCCGGCGACGATCTGGGGGGCGTATTCCGCGACCAGTTTCGGATTTTCCGAATAGCCCTCGTAGGAACGGCCCCAGCGGTTGTCGCGCGGTACGGTCAGCGTGGGCGCAAACGTCCAGTTGATCCCGCTGGCGCGCAGCTCCCGGGCGGTGATCTCGCCGATCTCATGCACCAGTTCGGGGTCACGCGTGGCGCCCAGGCCCACGTTCTGTGGAAACAAGGTACTGCCGATCAGATTGTTGTGACCGTGCACGGCATCGATGCCAAACAACACCGGGATCGCGGGGCGTCCGTCGGAGCGCTCCAACGACGCGCGATGGAACGCATCAGCCAGCTGCTGCCACTGCGCGGCCGTGCCGGAGTGGTCGCCGTCCGGTTTGGAGTTGCCACCGGCCAGGATCGAACCGAGATGGTATTGGCGCACCTCGTCCGGGGTCACGTACTTGATGTCGGCCTGGATCATCTGGCCGACCTTGTCCTCGACCGACATCCGACCCAGCA
>DASRUB010000009.1:0-2540 GCA_035655635.1 Rhodanobacter sp.
GTGGGGTGCCCCCGTGTGCAGCAAAAAACTCACGCTGGCGGCCGCGCTGACCACGCACTTGGCCAGGTGCACGGTACCAATGACCATCCGCGGCGTGGCGCCGCGGGCGACCATGGTGGTCACGGTCAACGCGCTCCAGCCACCACCGCCCATCGCGTCGGCGAAGCCGGCTACCAGTCCGAGCGCTGGCGGGCTGCGTGGCGCATCGTCGCTTGGATGACGAGTGCCGCGGGCGTTGCGCAGCAGCAGGAAGATTCCGGTGCCGAGCAGATAAGGGGTAAGCGCCAGCCGCATCCACGTCGCGGGCACATGGCTGACCACATAGACGCCGATCACCGCACCGATTACCCCCGGGATCACCAGGCTCCAGAAAAGCCGGCGGCGAACGTTGCCGGCGAGCAGGTGGCTGATACCCGAGGCGCCGCAAGTGAAGGTTTCCGCGTAGTGCACGCTGGCGCTGGCCAGCGCCGGCGGCAGGCCCAGCCCCAGCAGCATCGCCGACGAAGCCACGCCATAGGCCATGCCAAGCGCGCCGTCGACCAGCTGGGCAAACGCGCCGACGGCGGCAAAGGTCAGGAATTCAGGGAGTGGCTGCATGACGATCGCAAGCGGGGAGTGGCCGGAGTATTGGCAGCTGCTACCGCAAGAGGAAATAAGGCCTTGGCATATGCACATGCCGATACATCCTTTCTCATGACTTTAATTATTGCTTAACTTCGGACGCCAAGACGTATAGACGTCTATAAGGACAAGCACGTGAACGCCGTCGTTTTCCCCGAATCCCTGCCCGCTCCACTGAATGCCGACAAGACTGCATTGCTGGCCAGGCTCGTCGATGGCCTGCAGGCCGCCGAGCTGTATTGGGTGGCCGCATGGAGCGCGTCGCTGGCGGCACAGGCGCAGGGTGGAACAACGACAGCCGTAACGTTGAAGAGCAAGACCGTCGCAGAGCGCCTGACCATCGTCTACGGCAGCCAGACCGGCAATGCCAGGCGCATCGCCGAGCAGCTGGCCACGCGCAGCGAGGCGGCTGGCCTGCCGGTGCGACTGCTGCGTGCGGGTTCCTACCCACAGCGCGAGCTGGCACAGGAAAGTCATCTTGCGCTGGTGATCAGCACGCAGGGCGAAGGCGAGCCGCCGGATGATGCACGCGGTTTCGTCGAGTTCATCGCCGGCAAGCGGGCGCCGGAACTGTCGTCGCTGCAGTTCGCCGTGCTCGGCCTCGGCGATTCGAGCTATCCGCAGTTTTGCGCGATCGGCCGCCAGCTCGACGCGCGGCTGACCGAACTGGGTGGTTCGCGCTTTGCGCCACTGGGCGAGGCGGATGTCGACGTGGAGACGGTCGCCACGCCATGGTTGGACAAGGCACTGGAGCAGGTGCGCGAGGCGTTGAAAACCAGCGTGCCAACCGCGCGTGTCACGCCGCTGCATGCCGTATCGAATCGCTCCATCCATACCCGCGAGCAGCCGTTTGCCGCCAGCGTGCTGACCAACCAGCGCATCGTGGCGCGTGATAGCGAACGTGAGGTGCGACATATCGAATTGTCGCTGGAAGGCTCGGGACTGCAGTACGAACCGGGCGATGCGCTGGGCGTGTGGCCGCGCAATTCATCGACCCTGGTCGAGCAGTGGCTGACGGCACTGCAGCTCGATGGCACGCAGGAGGTTACCCACGAGGGCCGCACGCTGACGCTGACGCAATGGCTGAGCCGCGAACGCGAGATCACCCGGCTCAATCGCTCCTTCATCTCGACGCTTGCTGCCAGCAGCGGACACGCCGAGCTGACACGCGTGCTGCAACCGGAGCACGCAGCAGACTTCACCGCACTGCTGGCCAGCGATCAGCCGATCGACCTGCTGCGTCG
Organism: Rhodanobacter sp.; assembly: GCA_035655635.1. Taxonomy (GTDB): domain Bacteria; phylum Pseudomonadota; class Gammaproteobacteria; order Xanthomonadales; family Rhodanobacteraceae; genus Rhodanobacter. Next base: position 1,866 of record DASRUB010000009.1, read on the forward strand.
CTACCCGGTGGCGTGGCGTGGCGAGGCGCTGGTTGCCGCACTGCGCCCGCTGACCCCGCGCCTGTATTCGATCGCATCCAGCCCGAAGCTGGTGGGCAACGAGGTGCACCTGACCGTGGCGGTGATCGATTACCAGGCGCATGGCAGCCTGCACCGGGGCGCGGCGTCCGCCTTCCTGGCGGCAGCCGGCGAGGACGGCAAGCTGCCGGTATTCATCGAGGCGAACGAACGCTTCCGCCTGCCGGCCGACAGTTCGCGCGACATCATCATGATCGGTCCTGGCACCGGCGTGGCGCCGTTCCGTGCGTTCGTGCAGGAACGCCAGGAGACAGGCGCCGCCGGCCGCAACTGGCTGTTCTTTGGAAACCGCCACTTCACCCAGGATTTCCTCTACCAAGTCGAATGGCAGCAGGCACTCAAGAACGGTGCGCTGCACCGCCTCGACCTCGCGTTCTCGCGCGACGGCAGCAGGAAAATCTACGTCCAGGACCGCCTTCGCGAACAGGGTGCCGACCTGTACGCGTGGTTGCATGGCGGTGCACATATCTACGTCTGCGGTGATTCCGCACACATGGCGAAGGACGTGCATGCCGCTCTGATCGACGTGATCAGCACCCATGGCCAGCAGTCGCCCGACGACGCGAAGGCCTGGCTCAACGAACTCCTGCAGCAGGG
>DASRUB010000010.1:0-9203 GCA_035655635.1 Rhodanobacter sp.
GGATGACCACGCTCACTGAAACCCACGACTCCATTCGCGCCGTGCAGTGGCAGGGCGACCATCTGCGCCTGCTCGATCAGCGCCTGTTGCCCGGTGAAGAACGCTGGATTGATTGTCGCGACGCGGCGCAGGTGACCCAGGCGATCCGCGATCTGGCGGTGCGCGGCGCACCGGCCATCGGCATTGCCGCAGCCTGGGGTGTGGCGATGGCTGCGCGCCAGGGTGTGACGCTGGGACCCGTGCTGGCGATGCTGCGTGCCGCTCGACCCACCGCAGTGAACCTGATGTGGGCACTGGATCGGATGAAGAAGCGCCTCGCCGCCGGTGCGGATGCCGACGCGCTGGTGCGGGAGGCACAGGCGATCCAGGACGAAGATCTGGCCGCGAACCGGCACATGGGCGAGCTCGGTGCTTCCCTGATCGCGCCCGGCTCGGGCGTGCTGACCCACTGCAATACCGGTTCGCTGGCCACTGCCGGTTACGGCACTGCGCTTGGCGTGATCCGCGCTGGCGTGGCGGCTGGGCGGATCAATCGGGTCTATGCCGGCGAAACGCGGCCGTGGCAGCAGGGTGCGCGACTGACCATGTGGGAGTTGGTGCGCGACGGTATTCCGGCTCAGTTGATTGCCGATTCCGCTGCCGCCCACCTGATGAAATCCGGTGCCGTGCAGTGGGTGATCGTCGGGGCCGACCGGATCGCCGCCAACGGCGACACCGCCAACAAGATCGGCACCTATCAGTTGGCGATCGCCGCGAAATACCACGGCGTGAAATTCATGGTGGTGGCGCCGTCCTCGACGGTCGACATGGCCACTGGCACGGGCGAAGAAATCGAGATCGAACTGCGCGATCCCGCCGAGTTGTTGAGCACGGCCGGCAAACGCACCGTGGTCGACGGTGCGCACGCATGGAACCCGGTGTTCGACGTGGCACCGTCGGAACTGATCGACGCCATCGTGACCGAACGCGGCGTGATCGAGCGACCGAACAGCATCTCGATGCAGGCGATGTTTGGTTGGTGAAGCTGACCCGCGGTTGCCATGCCATTTCACCTGCCCGCCCACGGCAAATGCGCCTTTGCTGCACGTCACCGCGGTCGTGATGCGCGCGCTGAAGGGCTGCACTGGACGGCGCTGATGAGCCCAGGCGCCCATGCTGCTGCCCAACTTTCCACGCTCGCCTCGGCCGCCGGCAACTGTCCCAGCGGCGGGTTCCGCGCTCGTTGCATGGATCAATTTTTCGACAGCGCGCCGGGTGCTTTCCAGGCATTCCGAGGCAGTGTCGTAAGTCATTGATTTATATGGATAAAAACCTGTCTTTTTGTGACCGTTCATGCTACAATTGACCGGTTGATTTCGGGTCGCTTGCGCGTGCGCTTGAGACGCGTCGCCAGCGTCCTTTTTTAGTCCCCAGGGAAGCCGTTCCATGGCAGAAAACGCCCAAGAAATCATTCGCGTCAACATTGAAGACGAGATGCGCCAGAGTTACCTCGATTACGCCATGAGCGTGATCGTGGGTCGTGCGCTCCCGGATGTTCGCGACGGTCTGAAGCCGGTGCACCGACGTGTGCTGTTCGCGATGAACGACCTGAGCAACGCGTGGAACAAGCCGTACAAGAAGTCGGCCCGCGTGGTCGGTGACGTGATCGGTAAATACCACCCGCATGGCGACCAGTCGGTCTACGATGCGATCGTACGCATGGCGCAGCCGTTCTCGCTGCGCTACATGCTGGTCGACGGCCAGGGCAACTTCGGTTCGGTCGATGGCGACAACGCCGCGGCGATGCGATACACCGAAGTGCGCATGTCACGGCTTACTCACGAGCTGCTTGCCGACATCGACAAGGACACCGTCGACTTCGGCTTCAACTATGACGAGAGCGAACGCGAGCCGCTGGTGCTGCCCTCGCGGGTGCCCAACCTTCTGGTGAACGGCTCGACCGGTATCGCGGTGGGCATGGCCACCAATATACCGCCGCACAACCTCAACGAGGTCATTGCCGCGACGATGGCGTTGATCGACGAGCCTGCGCTGGGTATCGATGAGTTGATGCGCTACATCCCGGGCCCGGACTTCCCGACCTACGGCATCATCAACGGTTCGTCAGGCATCATCGAGGCGTACCGCACCGGGCGCGGGCGCATCCTGGTGCGCGCGAAGGCCGAGATCGAGACCGAATCGAACGGTCGCGAGACGATCATCGTCCACGAGTTGCCCTACCAGGTGAACAAGGCCCGGCTGATCGAGAAGATCGCCGAGCTGGTCAAGGAAAAGAAGCTCGAAGGCATCAGCGAGCTGCGCGACGAGTCCGACAAGGACGGCATGCGCGTCGTCATCGAGATCCGCAAGGATGCGATGGGCGACGTGGTGCTGAACAACCTGTTCCAGCAGACCCAGTTGCAGGTCACCTTCGGCATCAACATGGTGGCCCTGCTCGACGGCCAGCCGAAGCTGCTGAACCTCAAGGACATCCTCGAGGCGTTCATTCGCCATCGTCGCGAGGTGGTTACCCGCCGCACCATCTTCGAGTTGCGCAAGGCCCGTTCCCGTGCGCACATCCTCGAAGGACTCACGGTCGCGCTGGCCAACATCGACGAGATGATCGAGTTGATCAAGACCTCGGCGTCGCCGGCCGAAGCGCGCGAGCGCATGGTGTCGCGTCGCTGGGAAGCCGGGCTGGTGCGTGCGCTGCTGTCCGCCACCGGCTCCGGCGCCTCCCGGCCGGAAGACATGGACCCGCGTGATGGTCTGAAGGAAGACGGCTATCAGCTGTCCGAAGTGCAGGCGCTGGAAATCCTGGCGATGCGCCTGAACCGCCTGACCGGTCTGGAGCAGGAAAAGCTTTCCGATGAGTACCGCCAGATCCTGGAGGCCATCCGGGCGCTGATCGAGATACTGGAGAACCCGGCTCGCCTGCTCGACGTGATCCGCGAAGAACTCGAGGCGATCAAGACCGAATTCGGCGATGCGCGTCGCACCGAGATCCAGCATTCGCAGGAAGATCTCAACGTGCTCGACCTGATTGCGCCGGAAGAGGTCGTGGTCACGTTGTCGCACACCGGTTACATCAAGCGTCAACCGGCCAGTACCTATCGTGCGCAGAAGCGCGGCGGCAAGGGGCGTTCGGCGTCGGCATTGAAGGACGAGGATTTCGTCGAACAGTTGTGGGTGGTCAACACGCATGACACCTTGCTCGCCTTCACCAGCACGGGCCGGGTCTACTGGCAGAAGGTCTACCAGATTCCCGAATCGGGTCCTGGCGCGCGCGGCAAGCCGATCATCAACCTGCTGCCGCTGGGTGAGGGCGAAAAAGTGCAGGCGGTGTTGCCGATCCGCGAATACAGCGAAGACCGTTTCGTGTTCTTCGCGACGAAACACGGTACGGTCAAGAAAACTCCGTTGACCGAGTTCGCGTTCCAGCTGCAGAAGGGCAAGCAGGCGATCAGGCTGCATGACGACGATGCCCTGGTCAATGTCGAACTGACCGATGGCGACAGCGACATCCTGCTGTTCGCCTCCAACGGCAAGGTCAATCGTTTCGACGAAAACACTGTGCGCTCGATGGGCCGTACCGCCGCAGGCGTGCGAGGCATGAAGCTGACCAAGGATGCCCACGTGGTCTCGCTGATCGTGGCGGCGGAGGGCGACATCCTCACCGCGACCGAACGCGGTTACGGCAAGCGCACCGAGCTGGCCGAGTTCACCAGGAAGGGCCGCGGCACCCAGGGCGTGATTGGCATCCAGTGTTCCGAGCGCAATGGCGCGCTGGTCGGGGCGGTGCAGGTCACCGAGGCCCACGAGCTGATGCTGATCTCCAACCAGGGAACGCTGGTGCGTACCCGCGTGGCGGAGGTTTCCCAGCTTGGTCGCAATACCCAGGGCGTCACCCTGATCAAGCTGCCTGCCGATGAAGTCCTGGTCAGCGTGATGCGATTGCAGGCGGACGAGGACCACGGCGTCGACGGTACCGATCCTGACCGTGGTACGCCGACGAGTGATGCCGGCCCGGAGGGCATGGAGCCTCCAGCAGCGGAAGCGTGATTCCGCTGTACTGAAACAGGAAAACCCCGGTCATGCCGGGGTTTTTCATGATATGTCGAGCACAGACATGTGCGTGGCTGCGCGTCGAACCAGACAGGGAGGCCTTCCCCCCAATTCCTCCGTGTCAGCGGTTGTCCAGCGTGGAGCCGGTCAGCAATCCACGTGCCAGCATGCTGCACTGGCGGCGGTACAGCAGCAACTGCCATTGGCGCCCGCCCACCTGGCGCCACAGCACGGCCGAGCGCACGGCGGCCAGCAGGTTCGCGCGCACTTTCTCGACCACCGCCGCCTGCTGCAGTTGCTGCGGGTTGCCACTGACCATCACCCGTGGGCGCAACGTCGACAGGGTGGAGGCGTACAGCTCGGCTAGCCGCCCGCTCACCTGGGAGGAATCCTGGCCGAAGTGCTCGACCTGGCGCTGCGCCGCGAGGATGCCCTGCTGCAGCGTCTCCAGTAATTGCGGTCGACCGGAAAGACTGCGTTCCAGCCGCATCACCGTCACCACCATGCGCGTGACCGACATGTCGCGATCGCTTTCATCGAGCTGCGCTATCAGTTTGCGCAGGCCCAGTCGCAGGTTCGATACGCCTTCATACACGGCCACCACGGAAGGCGCGTCGATGCGGAATATGCTGGTCAAACCGGCCTGCATGGCGGACTCGTCGCAACGGCCGTCATTGGCCAGTTGCTGCGCCAGCGTGCAGGCCTGGAACAGGCCGGCCAGCGCGACTACGCGCTCTTCGTTCATGCCAAAAGTTTCAAACACGGGTTTGCCATTCTCTGTTGTGGAGTGGGCCAGCAGGCATGAATGCCGGCAGCAGGCCGCCGTAGGCTGCATCGGTGGCCACGATCACGGCGCCGCCGAGACAGACTTCACCGGCATAGAAAACGACCGATTGCCCTGGGGTCACGGCGCGTTGGGGATCATCAAAGCGTACCTCAACCCCGCCTGCCTCAATCCCGCCTGCCTCAGTCCCGTCTGCGCCGACGCATACCTCGCAGTCCTGATCAGACTGACGATAGCGGGTGCGTGCGGTACAGCGAAACTCGTCGGCCGGCGGCGCCCCGGCGATCCAGTGAACGGGCTCTGTTCTCAGCCGGCGTGAATGCAGCCAGTGGTTTTCGCCGCCCTGGGCGACAACCAGGATATTCGCCGCCACGTCCTTGCCGACCACGAACCAGGCCTCACCACTGGCACCGCGCCGGCCACCGATGCCCAGTCCGTTGCGCTGGCCCAGGGTGTAATACATGACGCCCTGGTGAGCACCGATCAGGGTGCCCTCGGGCGTACGCATCTCACCGGGACGGGCAGGGATGTAACGGGACAGAAAGCTGCGAAAATCGCGCTCGCCTATGAAGCAGATGCCGGTGGAATCCTTCTTGGCGTGCGTTGGCAAGCCCGCGCGACGGGCCAGCGCGCGCACTTCTGATTTTTCGATGGAGCCCAGCGGGAACAGGGTCGCGGTCAGTGCGTTCTGCCCCAGTGCATGCAGGAAGTAACTCTGATCCTTGTTGGCATCCAGCGCGCGCAGCAGGCGATATCGGCCGTCGACCCGGTCGACGCGCGCGTAATGGCCGGTGGCGATCTTGTCGGCGCCCAGGGCCTGCGCTTCGTCGAGGAAAGTCTTGAACTTGATCTCGCGGTTGCACAGCACGTCAGGGTTGGGCGTGCGACCGGCGCGATACTCGGCGAGGAAGTGCTCGAACACGCCATCCCAGTATTCCGCGGCGAAATTGCGCGCGTGGAACGGAATGCCGAGCCGGCCACACACGGCCACCGCGTCCTTGCGGTCGGTATCGCTGGTACACGGGCCCCTGCGCTCGTCTTCCTCCCAGTTCTGCATGAACAGGCCTTCGACCTGATGGCCGGCCTGCTGCAGCAGCAGGGCCGCCACCGAGGAGTCGACACCGCCGGAGATGCCGAGCATCACCTTCATGCCCGGGCGTCTGCGGGCAGGTAATCCAGGCTGGACAGCGGCAAGCGCTGGCCCGCCAGCCAGGCGTCGATGCTCAGCAGTACCAGCGGGCTGCGCAGACGGTCACCCAAGGCGGCGATTTCCGCGCGAGTCAGCCACAAGGCCCGCCGAATGCCGGTATCCAGGGGACGATCCGGGTCGTGGCTGGCCGCTCGCGCCGCAAAGCTGAACCGGACCACCGCGTCTCCATGTTCGGTGCTGCGCCATTGCTGGATGCCGATCAGGTGTTCCAGGGCCACCGTCCAGCCGGTTTCCTCCAGCGTCTCGCGCACGGCGGCCGCGGCGAGGCTTTCGCCATCCTCGAGATGCCCAGCCGGCTGGTTGTAGGCAAGCTGCCCGTCGACCTCTTCCTCGACCATCAGGTAGCGCTCGCCATCGGGCACCACGCAGGCCACGGTGACGTGTGGGCGCCAGACTTCACGGCGTGTATGGGCAGCAATCATGGGCGAGAGATCATGGGCGGACGAAGGCTGGAAAAGCGTCCATTGTGCCACTACCTGTACGGGGTGACCGCCTCACTGGGCTGCAGCCGCTGCAGCGTATACTTCGACTCATAGGACACGTCCCGTAAATTCATGGCCCACGAAAACGAACACGAGCACGACAGCGGCCGCGGCCTGGCAGTGGAAACCGCCAAACCCGAGGTGGCGCGCCCCCCTTTGTTCCAGGTGCTGCTGTTGAACGACGATTTCACCCCGATGGACTTCGTGGTAGAGGTATTGCGCAGTTTCTTCAGCCTGGATCAGGAGCAGGCGGTACAGGTCATGTTGCATGTCCATACGCGCGGACGCGGCGTGTGCGGCGTATTCACGCGGGAAGTGGCGGAAACGAAGGTCACCCACGTCAACGAATATTCACGCTCGCATCAGCATCCTTTGTTGTGCACTATGGAAAAGCTCTGACGGACCCCATTTCGTGCTCATCGCGGCAGCAAAAGCCGCTCAACAAGCCAAGCGGAGATGATCCGAATGTTCAGCAAGGATCTGGAAGTCACCATCGGCCATTGCTACAAGCAGGCCCGCGAGCAACGCCATGAATTCATGACGGTGGAGCACCTGCTGCTGGCGTTGACCGAGAACCAGTCGGCGCTCGGTGCATTGCGTGCATGCGGGGTGGAGTTGTCGCGCCTGTCCGCCGAACTGGCGCGCATCATCAGCGAGACCGTGCCGGTATTGCCGTCCGGTGACGAACGCGACACGCAGCCAACCCTGGGCTTCCAGCGGGTGTTGCAACGCGCCGTCTACCATGTGCAGTCATCCGGCCGCAAGGAAGTCACCGGGGCCAATGTGCTGGTGGCGATCTTCGGCGAGAAAGACTCGCACGCGGTGTTCTTCATGCACCAGCAGGAGATCACACGGCTCGACGTGGTCAACTACATTTCCCACGGCATTGCCAAGATCGGCGACGAGCCAGCGGCGAGTACGCCGGGCAACGAGCATGAAGCCGAGGAAGGTGGCGACGCCAAGGGCAGCCCGCTGCATGAATTTGCCAGCAATCTCAACGAGCTGGCGCTGCAGGGCAAGATCGATCCGCTGATCGGCCGGGCCGACGAGATCGAACGTACCATCCAGGTGCTGTGCCGCCGGCGCAAGAACAACCCGCTCTATGTCGGCGAGGCCGGCGTGGGCAAGACCGCCCTGGCCGAAGGTCTGGCCAAGCGCATCGTCGATGGCGAGGTGCCCGAGGTACTGGAGAGCGCCACGATCTGGTCGCTGGACCTGGGCGCCCTGGTCGCGGGCACCAAGTATCGCGGCGACTTCGAGAAGCGACTGAAAGGCGTGATCGCGCAGTTGAAGAAGCAGCCGGGCGCGATCCTTTTCATCGACGAGATCCATACGATCATCGGAGCAGGCTCGGCCTCGGGTGGCACCATGGATGCCTCGAATCTGATCAAGCCGATGCTTGCGTCGGGCGAGCTGCGCTGCATCGGTTCCACCACGTTCCAGGAATATCGCGGCGTGTTCGAGAAGGATCGCGCGCTGGCCCGCCGCTTCCAGAAGATCGACGTGGTCGAGCCGACCGTGGCCGACAGCATCGAGATCCTCAAGGGCCTGCGTTCGCGCTTCGAGGAACACCATCACGTCGAGTACACCAACGACGCGCTGAAGGCCGCGGTGGACCTGTCGGTGAAGCACATTCCCGACCGCCTGCTGCCGGACAAGGCGATCGACGTGATCGACGAGGCGGGTGCGCGCCAACGGCTGTTGCCGGAGAACCAGCGCACCGGCACGGTCGGTGTGGGCGAGGTCGAGTACATCGTGGCCAAGATGGCGCGGATTCCGGCCAAACAGGTTTCCGCCTCCGACAAGGACGTGCTGCGCAACCTCGAGCGCAACCTCAAGATGGTGGTGTTCGGGCAGGATCCGGCGATCGAGGCGCTGGCGGCCTCGATCAAGATGGCCCGTTCGGGCCTGGCCGACCCGTCCAAGCCGATCGGCTGCTTCCTGCTTGCCGGCCCCACCGGCGTGGGCAAGACCGAGGTGACCAAGCAACTGGCGATGCAGCTGGGCATCGAGATGATCCGCTTCGACATGTCCGAATACATGGAAGGGCACTCGGTGTCGCGTCTGGTCGGCGCCCCTCCGGGTTATGTCGGTTTCGACCAGGGCGGCCTGCTGACCGAGGCCGTGGTGAAGCATCCGCATGCAGTGCTGTTGCTGGATGAGATCGAGAAGGCGCACCCTGACGTGTTCAACATCCTGTTGCAGGTGATGGATCGCGGCGTGCTCACCGACACCAATGGTCGGGAGGCGAACTTCAAGAACGTGGTGGTGGTGATGACCACCAACGCAGGCGCTTCCATCGCCTCGCGTCGCACGATGGGCTTCGTGGAACAGAAGCACGCGTCGGATGCGATGGAAGTGATCCGGCGAATCTTCACTCCCGAATTCCGCAACCGGCTGGATGCGATCATCCAGTTCGGCGCACTGGATTTCGAGCACATCCTGCGCGTGGTGGACAAGTTCCTGATCGAGCTGGAAAGCCAGCTGACCGAGAAGAAGGTAAGCCTGGACGTGGGTGCCGATGCCCGTCGCTGGCTGGCCGAACACGGCTTCGATCCCCAGATGGGCGCGCGGCCGATGGCGCGGGTGATCCAAGAGAAGGTGAAACGTGCGTTGGCCGACGAGCTGCTGTTCGGCAAGCTGGTCGAGGGCGGGGTGGTGCGGCTCAGCGTCGCCGATGGCG
>DASRUB010000011.1:0-3920 GCA_035655635.1 Rhodanobacter sp.
ATGTGAGCAGCGTGCTCCAGACCCAGATCATGGAAAATCCATCGGCCGAGCCGAGGGGATCGCGGTACACGGACCACACGTCGCGCGCCGCAACGTGGCGGCGGGCGTTGGGCCGATTCCAGAGGAGTTCCCAGGCGGGGGTCTCGGTCTGCAGGAGCTTGCGAAAATGAGTATCTTCCCGACGTGAACGGGGCAAAACGGTGACGAAGCGGCCGCCGGCGTGGTCGATGAAGCTCAAGTTATCGTGGCTACAGAGCTTTGAATCAGCGACGTAGAGAAAATCTGCACGTCCCGCCACGGACCGCAGCGTCGTCCAGGTCTCGATATGGGTGATGGAATCGTTGGTGTTGCCGTCGGCGGTGCGAAACTGGACGGGCACGCCGCCGTCGGCATCGGTAGTCAGAATGAACAGCAGCTGCTTTAAATCCGGGCGATGATCCTTGGAATAGCCGTAGGTGATTGCCGGCGCCCGCTGTCCGGATTTACTCACCGAGCGTGCGTCGCGGTACTGACCGCAGAAGGCGATCGAGGTGCTGTCGTTATGCAGTCGCTTTAGTTGCACGGCAAAGCGCTTGACCACAGCCAGTACTACCTCGGTGAGCAACGCCGCCCGATCGGCTTCGAATAGCCGATCGAGCGCACGGCCCAATCGGTCATCGCTCAAGCTATCGATGTCCTCCTCGGCGACGCCGAACAGCCCCGCGCCGAAGCCATGCACGGTCTCCTGGGCGCGATAGATCGGCTCACGCTCGACCACGATCGAACGCAGCAGCACGCCGAGGGCCTGGGCGTGCGGGACGCGGCACCGTTTATCAGCGGTCGGGACGTGCTTCTCGAGGAGCGCGGCGAGGCCCATGCGCTCAAGGAAGTGATTAACCTGAAGTTCCTCCTGGCGTGGCGCGATAAATTCTATGCGTGACAGAGACATGCAGGGATTTGCGGTGTTTTGTTTCGTAAATATTCGGTGAACCCGTAGGTCAACGGGCCACTAATTGCAGAGTACGGCGCTGAAGTTCTTGCGCAGGGGGTAAAGCCAGATATCTTTGACGGGTATCACCGGGTGATGCACGAGGGATTTTTTGCCGCGGCCGGTGGTCTGTCCGACACAGATCCAGTTGGCTGCCTTGTAGCAGGTGCCACGGTGACGTGGAGTCTCGACGAAGGTTTCAAACAGGACTGGGCGAAAGCCGTAGCGCTGGTGCCAGTCGTGCGGCAACCGCCGCGCTACGAGGGAGAGGATTTTGGATGCCAGCCCCTTTGACTGGATCCATGGCAGCACGAGGAAGCGCGCATTGTTGATGACCAGCGGCAGGTTGCGCTGTCGCTGCACCTCATTCCAGCCGATGAAGCGCTCGCGCGCCGCGAGTCGCCACGCACTGGCACCGAAGCTGACGAGAGCCACGCGTTGGGCGCCGGCGAAGATCTCGTAACGCATCTGGCTGCCCGACAGCGGGGTGTAGCCCAGATAGTGATAACGCGCGATGTACTCGTTCCACAGCCGCGCTGCGACCGGAGTCATGACCGGCTGCACGATGAGCGGCGGCAACTCATGCACCGGACGGCACAGCAGCGGCTCTGGATCGGTGGCGGTAGTCAGCGATATGGGTGGTCGTCGTCCGTTCTTGGGATTTTGCGAAGGTGGCAGCTTAATTAGGCCCTCAGCCTGCATGCGCAGCAAGGCCACACGGCAGGTCATGTCTTTGAGCGCCCCGTTGGGTCGGACCCAGCCGAGCAGTTCGCAGATCTGACGCGAGAGTGGCGTGCGCTTGAGCGTCGGCTGCTGTTCGATCAGGCTTTTAATCTGTTGCAACTCATCGGTGCTGAAGCGCCGTCCACAATACACGCTCACGAAGTATCCGCGCGTCGCCGTTGAAGGAGCGGTGCATTCTCGCACGGCGTGCACCGCAGATGGGCCAGGTGCACCTCGTCCATGGTCCAAGGAAGGTAGTCACGCAGACTCGTCGGAGCGCAATTACCGGCGGCAGCACAGGCATGCAGATACTCACTCAACCACGTGCGCGGGTTGATCTGCCAACGCTTCATCGTCATCAGCACACTGAACATCATCGCGGCCAGTTCCCCGGACCACTCGCTGCCGGAGCCATAAAAGTTCTTGCGTCCCACCACCGCGGGCCGTAGCGCCCGTTCCGCGGCATTATTATCCGGTGGCACGGTGCTGTGTTTTGCAAACTCGGTTAAGCCTCGCCAGTGCCGCTCCATGCTTTCCAGCACTTTGACCGCAGGGGCTGCCAACGCCGGATCCTTCAGCGCCAGCGTGCGGTTGCGGGCGAGTCTGCGCAACACCGCGTGCAGCTTGCGGTCCTGCCCCCGATACGCCGCGCTGTGCGCTTCCACTGCACAGCGGTGCTCGTACAGATCAAATAGCTCCCCGATCTGGTCGACCCACCCCAGCGCCCACTCCTTGAGTGGAGGGTGGTCGTTGGCCAGGTTCAAAAAATCTCGCCGTTGGTGAGCCCAGCAAAAAGACAGCACCATGCCCGGATGCAAGCGCGCATATTTCTTGTACGCCGAGTGCCGATCACAACTGATCAAGCCGCCCGCAACGCCTTCGAATACCGTGGCCGGTACTGCCGAGGAACGCGAGGCATCGAGCACGTAGTACGCCACGGAACGAGACTGAAAGACCCACAGGTACCAGCGGTGACCGGCTTTGCCTTCCTTGTCCACGAACACTTCCCAGCGCGTCTCATCGGCATGCCAGTGCGGCTCCGCACGCAACCGCGGCAACAACGCCTGATACAGCGGCTCGAACAGTGGCGCAATCGCCTGCAAGCCGCCACTTAAACTTCCCGCCGAGACCGGCAGTCCGCGGTCGGCCATCGCCTGCATCCACCGATAGCTGGCGCGGCCATACAAAAACTTATCCAGTAACGCATCGACCCACACCGAGATCCCGAACTTACCGCGCTCAATCAATCGCCTCGGTGCCGGCGCCGTCACAATGCCGGGCAGCGTCCCGCAGGCACACCCGGGTCGATAACGCTTGCGCCGGATGAGCCGACGATACGCTTTGACCTCGACCTCCAGCACTTCACTATCCTCAGTGCCTGGAAAATCCTCAAGCGCGTGCCCGCACGCCGGGCAGCACGACGGGGCCAGTTCCACAATCTCCTCGCGAATGCACAGCGTGTCCACGGAACGGCGTCCGTGTCCGCGGGCACCGCGTCGCTGTCCCCGTGCCTGCAACGTCTCGCGAGTTGCTGCGAAGTTGTCCTCGACCGCCCACCGCCGCTCGCTCTTGCGCGCAAACAATCGTCGTTCAAGATCCCGGATCCGTCCCCGTGCATGCTCCACATCGCGCAGCAACGCCTCTTCTCGCCGTGCGGCGCGTTGGTCCTGACGATGCAACTCTCGGCGGTGCCGGATTTCCAGTTGCTCAATGCGTTGCAGAGCACCCCCATGCCGACTCTTCCAGTACTGCGCGTCCCATACCAGCTGGATATGATCCTGCCGCGACAGGGTGACCGTTTCGCCGGCATAGGGGATCGAGCCGCTGGCCCGCGCTGCGTTTCGAGTCCGATCCTCTGCGGGCGATCCGTCCATGCGTCCACAGTAGCGCATCGGAAAAATGGTGTCCAGCGCTCAGCGCATTTCCCCGCTGGGTACCGACGGGTTCACCGAATATTTACTTTGTTTCTGACTACACGGCGATTTGTTCGACCAGCGCGAAGGCGCGGCGTTGCAGATCGGTGGGCGTGGTGAGGATGTCGAAGGTTGCGGGATGTTCGAGGGCGCCGGGCGTTCGACAGGTATTGCGCACGAGGGTGGCGAGTTCGGCGAGGAGAGTACGCAGACTGTGTGCCGGCGTCCCGTGTTCGGTGAAATGGCTGTGGACTTTCTCGAGCGCAGCCGCTGAGCGTTTGGCGGGTGCAACCGGATCGCGCGTGGCTTTGGCGGTT
>DASRUB010000012.1:0-4196 GCA_035655635.1 Rhodanobacter sp.
GGGCGATCGCCACACGTTGCTGTTGGCCGCCGGAGAGTTCGCCTGGCTTGTGGCTGGCGCGGTCGGCCAGGCCCACCAGTTGCAACGCAATCGAGGCATTTTTCCTGCGCTGTGCCGCCGACAGCTTCGTAAGCAGCAGCGGCAGTTCCACGTTTCGCTGCGCCGACAGCATCGGCATCAGGTTGTAGAACTGGAAGATGAAGCCCACGTTCGATGCCCGCCACTTCGCCAGCGCGCTGCCGCCCAGCTGGTCGATGCGCTGGCCGCCCACGCTGATGCTGCCGGCGGTGGGCGTATCGAGACCCCCGATCAGGTTGAGCAAGGTGGTCTTGCCCGAGCCGGACGGTCCCATCAGCGCCAGGAAATCGCCCTCGGCGATCGCCAGGTTGACGTGATGCAATACCTCGACCTTCTGCTTGCCGCGCACGTAGGTCTTGGCCAGGTTCTGGATCTCGATCAGGGTGCTCATGGCAGTCCTCCGATGAATGGCTGCTGATGTCGTAGGAGCCCGCTCGCGGGCGATGCTGTTGTTCGGTGTTCGGTGTTCGGTGGGCATCGCCCGCGAGCGGGCTCCTACACGGAATGAAAGAGTTACGGTTTCTTCAATTGGACGGCCGAACCATCGTGCAGATCGGCCGGCGGCGATACCACCACACTGTCACCCGACTTCACCGCAGTCGGCAGCAGGCGCAGCTCGCCATAGCTCTGCGCCGCCGGATTCACGCGGCGCAGCTGCGCCTTGCCATCCGCGACCACGAACACCACGTTGTGACCGTCGCGCTGCACGATGGCGCTGGCCGGCACCAACACGCCTTTGGGCGCCGGAGCCGCATCGTCATGCTTCGCCTGCTGCTCCAGGAACGACACGCGCACGCCCATCTCCGGCACGATCCGCGCATCCTTCTGCTCCAGCGCCACGCGCACCTTGATGGTGGCCTTGCCGCGATCGGCGGTGGGCACGATGGCGATGACGTGGGCAGGGATCTTCCAGTCCGGATAGGCGTCCAATATCGCCTCGGCCGGCATGTCCGGTTTGACCCGGCCAATGTAGGCCTCGTTGACATCGACGTCGACTTCCAGCGAATCCATGTCGACGATGGTGCCCACGCCGGTGCGGGTGAAACCGCCGCCGGCGGACAGCGGCGAGATGATCTCGCCGACCTGGGCATCCTTGGTGGTCACCACGCCGCTGAACGGCGCACGCACCACGGTGTAATCGAACATGACCTTCGCCTGCACTGCCTGCGCGGCGGCAGCGGCGGCTTGTTTCTGCTGCGCCGCGAGCTGCGCACGGCTGCTGTCTACCAGGGTGCGTGCCTGCTCGGCCGCCTGCTTCGACACCAGCCCCCGTGTCGCCAGCGACTGCAGGCGGGTCGAGTCGTTCTGGTTCTGTGCCAGTTGTGCCCGATACTGCGCCACCAGTGCCTGCGCCGCCGCGGCCTGCGCCCTCGCCGTTTGCAATCCCGCCTTGTAGGCACTGTCGTCCAGTCGCGCCAGCACCTGGCCCTTGGTGACGCGATCGCCTTCCTCGATCAGCACCGCGGTCAACGTGCCGGTGATCTGCGCCGATACCGTGGCCTGGCGCCGCGCGGTCACATAACCGGTCGCCTGCAACACCGCGCCCGCCTCGCTGTCGGCGCTGATCGGCACCGCCTGCGCCAGCTGCACCGGCACCGCGCGATGACCCAGCCAGAACCAGCTGGCGGCGCCGAGCAGTGCCAGCACGACCACCGACGCCGCGACCACCCACGGCCAGCGTGCGCGCTCGCCAGCAGGGTCTTCCCGCTGGTGGCGCTCGATGCGCAATTCCTTCAACAGATCGGTGTTGTCCACTCGTGATTCCCGTCCGGCCCTGCCGCCAGGAGCCTGCCGGACTTTGGTTGGCCGGTCTGCGAATCCGCCTGTGCGGTCCATATTGCCGCCGATTCCTGGTCCATGGCAGCACCATGGACCGGCAAATCCTCAGCAATCTGTCCTCGCACAGCCGAATCCTCGACTCGACCACCAAAGCCCGACAAACTCCTGGTCCGATGTATGCCAATCTGGCTGATCCGTGCCGTCCGGATCAGGGTGCAGCATCAGCCATCGTCGATGACAGGTGTCATCCCCAGCCCGCTCGTGCCGAACCCGTTCGTGACACGTACTGGACCTGTCGGTGTTTGCTACGCTTGCGCGCATGACTTATATCATCGCAGCGCCCACGCCACCGAGTCTGCCGATCGTAGGCAGCGACCAGCGCTTTCCGATCCGCCGGGTGTTCTGCATTGGGCGCAATTACGCGGAGCATGCGCGCGAGATGGGCGCCAGCGTGGACCAGGCCGCACCGATGTTCTTCTGCAAACCGGCCGACGCGGTGGTCAGCGATGGTGCCGATGTGCCCTACCCGTCGGTCACCCGTGAGCTTCACCACGAGGTGGAGATGGTGCTGGCGCTGGGCGCGGGCGGTCGTGATATCGAGGTCGAACACGCCGGCGCGCTGGTGTGGGGTTACGGCGTGGGGCTGGACCTGACCCGGCGCGACCTGCAGGCGCAGGCCAAGGCCAAGGGGCATCCGTGGGACGTGGCCAAGGCATTCGACCATTCGGCACCGGTCTCGGCGCTGCGCCCGGCGGCGACGGCCGCGATCGGTGCGAACACCGTGCTGCGCCTGAGCGTCAACGGGGAATTGCGCCAGCAGGCCCGCCTGGGCGAGATGGTGCACGGCGTGCCGCAGATCATCGCGGCGCTGTCGCGCCTGTTCGAGTTGAAGCCGGGCGACCTGGTTTTTACCGGCACCCCCGCCGGCGTGGCGGCGCTGCAGCGCGGCGACCGCTTTCACGCCGAACTGGTCGGTGTCGCCGAACTGGCTTCGCGCATCGTCTGATCCGCTGCCGATGTTGCTTTGCCTGACCGTGCTGCTGCGCTAGAGTTCAGGAGCCATTTGGCGCCACCCCGAGGAGAAGACCATGAGCATGCTGCAGGAATTCAAGGCGTTTGCGATGCGCGGCAACGTGATGGACATGGCGGTCGGCATCGTCATCGGCGCCGCCTTCGGCAAGATCGTCACGTCACTGGTCAGCGACGTGATCATGCCGCCGATCGGCTGGCTCACCGGCGGTGTGGATTTCTCCAGCCTCAAGTGGGTGATCAGGCCAGCGGACGCCACCGATCCCGCGCACAAGATCGCCGAAGTCGCCATCAGCTACGGCGCCTTCATCAATACGATCATCACGTTCATCATCATCGCGTTCGCGATCTTCATGGTGATCAAGGGGATGAACCGGTTGCAGAGGAAGCAGGAAGCCGCACCCGCCGCGCCACCGGCCGACGTCGCACTGTTGACCGAGATTCGCGATTTGCTGAAGAACAAGCAGGGGTAAGAACAGAAGCAGGAGCGCGAAACAGGAAACTGGAGCGACGTTGCATTGCTCCGGCTGTTCCTGCTTTCGCCGCTCCTGCATCCGTGACTTTCGGCCCACGCGGCCGACGGATGCTACGCCATAATCGGGGTTTCGCCTGCGGAGTCTCCGATGCGTCGCATTTCCGTTACCGTGCTGGCCGTGGGGTCGCTGATCGCCTGCGGCATCGCCGCTGCCGCCACCACGATTCCCGCCGCCGCCGTGCGCACCGCCGAACAGCTGCGCGACCGCGCGCTGCAGGACGATACCGCGTACCGGATCGTCAGCTCGCTCACCACCGAAGTGGGGCCGCGCATGGCCGGCAGCGATGCCGACCTGCGCGCACGCGAATGGGCCGTGGCAAAGTTCAAGGCGCTGGGTTTCGACAAGGTCTACACCGAGCCGGTGACGTTTCCGCTGTGGCAGCGACGCAGCGAGAGCGGCGCCATCGTGGCGCCGTTTCCGCAACCACTGGTGTTGACGGCGCTGGGCTACTCACCAGGCACGCCCAGGGGCGGACTGACCGCGCAGGTCGTGAAGTTCGACAGCCTGGACGCACTCAAGGCCGCGGATCCGGCCAGCGTCAGGGGCAAGATCGTCTACATCGATTACCGGATGCACCGCGAAAAAGACGGTCATGACTACGGCAAGGGTTCGGCCGTGCGCACCGCCGGGCCACCGCTCGCCGCCGCCAAGGGCGCAGCAGGCTACCTGTTGCGCTCGGCCGGCACGGATGCGCATCAGCGCATTGCGCATACCGGTGTGACCGGCTTTCGCATGGGCGAGAAGTCGATCCCCGCCGCCGCGTTGTCCAGCCCC
>DASRUB010000013.1:0-5608 GCA_035655635.1 Rhodanobacter sp.
GCCGACTACGCGGTAGTACCACTCCCACGCCTCCGGGTTGATCGGCTCGCCGACCGAGCCGAGTACGCGCAGCGAGGCGCGCGAGGTTTTCTTCACCGGCGCTTCGCCCTCGCGCATCAGCGCGCGGATGGCGGTGGGCGCAGTGTAGAAGATCGTCACCTTGTGCTTGTCGACCACCTGCCAGAAGCGGCTGTAGTCGGGATAGTTCGGTACGCCCTCGAACATCACCGTGGTGGCGCCGTTGGCCAGCGGGCCATACACCACGTAACTGTGGCCGGTGACCCAGCCGACGTCGGCGGTGCACCAGTAGACGTCGTCCTCGTGCAGGTCGAAAACCACCTCGTGGGTGTAGCTGACATACACCATGTAACCGCCGGTGGAGTGCACCGCGCCTTTCGGCTTGCCGGTGGAGCCGGAGGTGTACAGCACGAACAACGGATGCTCGGCCTCGACCGGCGTCGCCGGGCAGTCGGCCGACTGGCCTTCCATCAATACGTGATACCAGCGGTCGCGCGGGGATTGCATGGTGACCGTGCCGCCGGTGTGGCGCACCACGATCACGGTCTCCACGCTGTTCGTACCGGGGCGCTGCAGCGCCTCATCGACGTTGATCTTCAACGCAATGTGTTTGCTGGCGCGCAAGCCCTCGTCGGCGGTGATGACGATCTTGGCCTGCGAGTCGGCGATGCGGCCGGCCACCGAATCGGGCGAGAAGCCCCCGAAAACGACCGAGTGGATCGCACCCAGCCGTGCGCAGGCGAGCATGGCGATCGCCGCTTCGGGGATCATCGGCATGTAGATCACCACGCGGTCGCCCTTGACCACGCCGAGATGCTTCAGCGTGTTCGCGAACTTGCATACCTCGTGGTGCAGTTCGCGATAGGTGATGTTGCGCGAGTCGGCCGGGTCGTCACCCTCGAAGATGATCGCGACCTTGTCGCCGCGCTTCTCCAGTTGCCGGTCGAGGCAGTTCACGGACGCGTTGAGGGTGCCGTCTTCGTACCAGCGGATGTGCAGGTCTTTGGCGTCGAACGAGGTGTCCTTGATTTTGGTGGGTGGCTTGATCCAGTCCAGCCGCTGGCCGACACGCTCCCAGAACTGGTCCGGGTCGCGGATGGATTCGGCGTACAAACGCTCGTAGTCGTCTTTGCGTACCAGGGCATGCGCGGCGAACTTGGGATCAACCGGGTAAACGTTGGACATGACTACCTCCTGGCTCGACATGAATCAGTGACAGGGCAGCGCGCACGGCAGCCACTGGCGAGCCGGAGCGAGCGTTTGAGTGTACGCCGGATGGATGCCCCTGGCAGCGCGGCAGTCCGTTCGACCTGGGTCGACGCCAGCCCCGGCAGAAGGCTCTGAGTCGCCGCGCTGCTCTCGGCGCGGACCAACAAAAGACGCGCAGCGGTTCGCACCGCTGCGCGTCTTTTTGGCACGGACGCCTGGGCTACACCCGTCGTGACCCGCCGCGGAGCAGCCCGATGATGACCAACAGCACCACCGCGCCGATCAGCGCATAGAGAATGCTGGTAATGATTGGATTGCCGACGGCGAAACTGATGCCCAGCGCGGGCAGCAGCCAGCCGGCGAGGAACGCGCCGATGATGCCGATCACAATATTGCCAAGCAGGCCGAAGCCGAAGCCACGCACGATCAGGCCGGCGAGCCAGCCGGCGATCGCACCTATCAACAGAAAAATGATCAGAGCGGTAGCAGTCATCACGAACTCCTGATATGAGCGGGAAGGTCAAAGATCGCGTGAGGTCAATCGCCACGCGGCACAAGGGTCGGTGTCGTGCTGTGCAGCGACCGTGACGAACGCGTGCGGCGCTGGTCCGGCGGTCGCCGAGCTGTCCCTGGCGCCACGCCGAAGTCGAGCCCGCCACCGCCAGCGTGCCGGTTACGCCGATCATTCCCCCGCGTTGAACAAGGCCCTGGAAGCAGCGCTGACGTGGCGTGCGGGCAACCTTGTTAAGAGCTCGTCGCGCATAGCCAGGGTGGAGCGCACCTCAGATTCACCGCTGGTCGTGCAACCTGCAGTCACCCCCACAGCACGGCTGTCATCACCACCGTGCGCACCTCGAGGAAATCCCGCATGACAACCACACCACGCTTTCTTTCCGCGTCCACCCTTTCCGGCGATGCCATCAAGAACCCCCAGGGCGACTCGCTTGGAGACCTGAAGGACATCATGATCGACACCACGTCGGGCAAGGTCGCCTACGCCGTGCTCTCCTTCGGCGGCCTCCTCGGCATGGGCGACAAGTTGTTTGCCGTGCCGTGGGAGTCGCTGGCGGTTGATGGCGAAAACAAATGCCTGATCCTCAACGTCAGCAAGGAGCGGCTCAAGGACGCGCCGGGCTTCGACAAGGATCACTGGCCGAACTTCGCCGAGCCGGCGTTCGCCGACAAGCTTCGCGGCTACTACCGCTGATCGGTGCCGACGCCGATCGATTCGGCGCCGGCCCTTCACGCGCCAATGAAGGCGAATGCGCTGCACTGGCCATCCTTCTCAGGAGCAGCCGATGTCCTCATTCGCGATTTACCTGCTCGGCATGATCATCGTCATTGGCGGGCTTGCCTACATCGCCACCTTGGTGCACGTGCCCACCGAATGGATCATTGGCGGTGCCGTGGTCCTGATGGGTGCCGGCATCCTCGGTGCAGTCACCAAGACGCGCCGCAAGGATCCGCCGGAATAATGATCCCCCCATCCGGCGTCAGTCGGGTCCGCGATCGGCGGGCGTTCCACCATCCGGTCGCGCCGCAACGCACTCAGCAGCAGGCTGATCCCGAGCAGCGCCGCCACGCCGAGAAACAGCACCGACAGGTAGGGTAGCCCGAACAGATGTCCGCCCAACTGGATGCGCGCGGTCAGTGCGGCGCCGACGACCAGCGCCGCGATGATGAGGCCGGTGGCGACGCGATTGGCGATCTTCTGCATGCTTTCCATCATGCGTGACTCTTCCAGCCCGTCGATGCGTACGCGCAGGCGGTTCTCGGCCAGGGTGCGCAGGATCGCCGCCATGTGTTGCGGCGTATGCCGCGCCAGTTCCTGCATGTCCAGCCACTCGCTGGCCAGGTTGGCCGGCGACATCGAGCTCAGTGCCTGTTGGCGCATGACCTGCTGCAGGTGCTGCTGCACCAGCGCGCGCACGTCCGTGGCCGGATCCGCTGGAGACCGATCATCCAGTCACCGAGCCGGCACCGGCTCATCCGCTCGCCGGCAGATACTTGCCGAACCACTCCAGCGCCCGCTGCAGCACATCGCGCTGGTGCGCCGGGTTGACGAAGTGGTGGCCCTCATCGGGGTAGACGACCAGCGACGTGGGCACGCCCTGTGCGCGCAGCGCGTGCCACATTTCGAACGATTGCGGCGCCGGGCATTCGGCGTCGCGGTCGCCGACCACGATCAGCATCGGTGTCTTCACCTGCTTGATGAAGTTGATCGCCGAACTCTTCGCGTACACCGCCGGATCGTCGTAGACGCTGGCGCCGAAGAACGGTGGCATCCACTGATCGATCAGGTTTTCACCGTAATAGCTCTGCCAGTTGGAGATACCGGCGCCGGCCACCACCGCGCGAAAGCGCTGTGTTTGCGTGGGAGCGAACATGCTCATGAAGCCGCCGTAGCTCCAGCCGGTGAGGCCGAGCCGCTGGTCGTCGACCGGCACCTTCTTTTCCACCGCATCGACGCCGGCAAGGATGTCGCGCAAGTCGCCGTAGCCGAAATCCTTGCGATTGGCCTGCACGTATTTTTCGCCCTGGCCGAAACTGCCGCGCGGGTTCGGCATGAACACGAAATAGCCCAACGCAGAAAACGGCACCGCGCCATAGCCGACCCCGGGCCAGCGCGGAATCACGGCGCTGGCCGGCCCGCCGTGCACCACCACGATCATCGGGTAGGTCTGGTGCGGGTCGTAGTTGGCCGGGTACAGCAGCCAGCCCTGGTTGTGGAAGCCTTCGTTGTTCCATTCCACCGATTCCGCCCTGCCCCATGACGGCTTCA
This sequence comes from Rhodanobacter sp., assembly GCA_035655635.1. GTDB lineage: Bacteria > Pseudomonadota > Gammaproteobacteria > Xanthomonadales > Rhodanobacteraceae > Rhodanobacter. The sequence continues at coordinate 4,010 of DASRUB010000013.1, forward strand.
GGGCGGCATTGACCGAGGTGACGGCCGGTGGCGGCACGTCACCCAGTGCGCCGGCATGGACTTCCGACGCGCTGGCGTACGAACTCTGCACGAAAGCGAGGTGTTGATGGTCGGCCGACAGCGACATCGCCATCGAGGCGCTGCCGTCGCCGATGCTGGCCGGCGTGGTGAAATGCAGCCGCTGCTGCCGGGCGGCACTCGTGCTCACGCGGTAGTCCGCCAGCTGGCTCTGGCCATTGCGGATCTGGCTCACCAGCATCGACTGTGGGCCGGTCCAGGCCAGCCAACTCGGCGTGACCCGGATGCCCGGGGTCAGGTCGGTGAGCGGACCGCCGGTCGCTGGCACCGTGTAGATTTCGCCGCCCGTGGCGCCTTGGTCGCTCATCAGGCCGCCAATGAAGGCTATCCGCGAGCCGTCCGGCGACCATCGCGGCAGCGCGATCTGCAGGCCGTGCAGCGAACCGGTGGCCGTGTCGGCGGGATCAACCAGCATGCTCGCCGCGGCAGCGGGTTGCGTCGGCTGGACGTACAGACGGGCGATCCACCAGTTGTTGTCGCCAGGCGGTTTGGCCGCGGTGTAGGCAATCGACGAACCATCGGGCGACCAGTCGAACTCGTAGGCGTACAGATTCGCCGGCGTCAGCTCGCGCAGCTTGCCGCTGGCCAGGTCGATGCTGGCCACGCGTTGCACCTCTACGCCGCTGACCCCGATTTCGCCGGACGGCCGCTTGGCCGCCGCCACCGCGCTGGCATGGCGGGTGGCGCCGGCCACGTAGAGGAAGCCGAGCGACTTGCCGTCCGCGGTCCATTGCAGTGCGCGCACGTAGCCCCCGAGTTCGGCCAGTCGCGAGGGCCTGGCGTGCCCGGTGGTGTCGGCGAGATAGATCGCGTTCTGCATCACCCGCGTACTGCTGAGGTCGATCTTGCAGTTGGAGATGAAGGCGAGCTGGCGCGAATCCGGCGCCCACGCGATGCCTGACTCGGCGCAGCTGCCCGGTTTATCTGCGGCCGTGACGGCGTGGGCATGACTGCCGTCGGCGGCCGCCACCTCGATCGCCGGCTTGCCATCACGCTCGATCACCCACGCCAGTTGCCTGGCGTCCGGCGAGATCGCCACCGCCTGGATCGAGCGCGCCTTGCCCAACTGGGCCAGCAATTGCTCGATGCGCGGGTCGATCGTCTTCGAATCAGCGGCGGCCGACGGCGCCAATGCAAGTAGCAGCAGGCACAACGGGGCACAAAGCAGAGTGCGTTTCAGCATGGGAGACTCCGGCTCGGGAATTCCCTCACGCTACAACCGCATCACGCGTACGCCAAGCCCGTCCTACGCCAGGGACGCCTCAGAGGTTGTGAATAGACGACGAGCTGGTGTGGAGCCCAGTTTTTCCTTCCCCTGCAAAGCGGGGGAAGGTGCCGAAGGCGGATGGGAGTGCTCTCGATCCTGCTTTTGCACGGAGAAAAGCGCCCCCTTCCGCCCTTCGGGCACCTTCCCCCGCTGCGCGGGGACAAGATGGCAGGATTGCCATCTTGAGCAGCAACGCTGCCCGAAGGGCTGATGCCATGGATGGCATCAGTTCAAGCAAGAGCACTATTCACAGC
>DASRUB010000014.1:0-24416 GCA_035655635.1 Rhodanobacter sp.
CAGCCACCAGGCCGAAGCGTGGCGGGCCACCCAGGCGGGTGCCCACGTGGCGATCGTCACGCCGACCGCCTCGGGCAAATCGCTGTGCTACACGCTGCCGGTGATCACCGCGGCGATGCGCGACAAGGCCAAGGCGCTGTACCTGTTCCCGACCAAGGCGCTGGCGCAGGACCAGGTCGCCGAGCTGCTGGAATTGAACCGGGCTGGCGAGCTGGGCGTGAAGGCGTTCACCTTCGATGGCGACACCCCCGGCGATGCGCGCCAGGCGATCCGCCTGCATGGCGACATCGTGGTCAGCAATCCGGACATGCTGCACCAGGGCATCCTGCCGCATCACACCAAGTGGGCGCAGTTCTTCGAGAACCTGCGCTATGTGGTGATCGACGAGGTGCACACCTATCGCGGTGTGTTCGGCTCGCACGTGGCCAACGTGATCCGCCGGCTGAAACGCGTCTGTGCGTTCTACGGCGTCACCCCGCAGTTCATCCTGTGCTCGGCGACCATCGGCAATCCGCAGGAGCACGCCGAGGCGCTGATCGAGGATGCTGTCACCGCCATCACCGAAAGCGGCGCACCCACCGGTGACAAGCACGTACTGCTGTGGAACCCGCCGGTGGTCAATCCCGATCTCGGCCTGCGCGCCTCGGCGCGGTCGCAGACCAACCGCATCGCGCGGCTGGCGATCAAGTCGGGCATGAAGACGCTGGTGTTCGCGCAGTCACGCAGCATGGTCGAGGTACTCACCAAATACCTGAAGGACGTGTTCGACCACGACCCGCGCAAACCGCCACGCATCCGCGCTTACCGTGGCGGCTACCTGCCGAAGGAACGGCGCGCTGCCGAGCGCGCGATGCGTGAGGGCAGCATCGACGGCATCGTCAGCACCTCGGCGCTGGAACTGGGCGTGGATATCGGCAGTCTCGACGTGGTGGTGCTGAACGGCTACCCCGGTTCGGTCGCCGCCACCTGGCAGCGCTTCGGCCGTGCCGGCCGGCGCCAGCAATCGGCGCTGGGCGTGCTGGTGGCCAGCTCCGACCCGCTGGATCAATACCTGGTGCGCCATCCGGAATTCTTCCAGGGCGCGCCGCCGGAGCACGCACGCATCCAGCCGGATCAACCGTTGATCCTGCTCGACCACATCCGCTGCGCCGCGTTCGAACTGCCGTTCATCGGCGATGAGATGTTCGGCACTGAAGTGGCTACGCCGTGGCTGGACCTGCTGGGCGAGGAAGGCGTACTGCACCGCGAAGGCGACCGCTGGGAGTGGATCGCCGACAGCTACCCGGCCATCGCGGTGTCGCTGCGCTCGGTCGCCGACGGCAACTTCGTGGTGGTGGACCGCACCGATGGCCGCCAGACCATCATCGCCGAAGTCGACTTCTCCGCCGCCGCCGTCACCCTGTATGAAGGCGCCATCCACATGATCCAGTCCGTGCCCTACCAGGTGGAGAAGCTGGACTGGGAAGGCCGCAAGGCCTATGTCACGCGCACCCAGGTCGACTACTACACCGACGCCATCGACTATACGAAGCTGAAAGTGCTGGACTGCTTCGACAGTTCGCACGCCGGTTGCGGCCACGCCCACCACGGCGAGGTGCATGTGGTGCGGCGCGTGCCCGGCTACAAGAAGATCCGCTTCTATTCCCACGAGAACATCGGCTACGGCCCGGTCAACCTGCCCGACCAGGAACTGCATACCACCGCGGTGTGGTGGCAGTTGCCGCAGATGGTGCTGGAGGCGGCGTTCGAACAACGCCAGCAAGCGCTGGACGGCTTTCTCGGTGCAGCGTACGCACTGCACATCGTGGCCACGGTGGCGGTGATGGCCGAAGCGCGCGATCTGCAGAAAGCCGTGGGCAGCGGTGATGGCGCCTGGTTCGCCAGCACCGACGCGAGCGGTCGCGGCCAGTTACGCGGCGACGACGGCCAGCCCACCGCGCTGGCGCCGGAGGCGCCGTTCGCGCCCACCGTGTATTTGTACGACGCCTTCCCCGGCGGCATCGGTCACAGCGAACCGTTGTTCCAGCGACGCGAGGATCTGATGGCGCAATCGGTCACCCTGATCGAGCGCTGCGACTGCCGCGCCGGATGCCCTGCCTGCGTGGGCCCGGTACTGGCCGCGGACGAGCAGACCGTCGACGATCCGACCGCCACGACGCCCAAGGCATTGGCACTGCGCGTGCTCGCCCTGCTGGTGGCATTGTGAGTGCGCTCGCCGCGCGGATGCGAAAACTGCGCGCGGAGGCGGGCCAGGTTTTGGCTGCCGCGCCGAACGCAGGGCCGCAACCACGGAAGCCGACGTTTCTGTCGTCTGCCTCGTCGCCGCAACTCCATTCCGTCACCGGTACCACCACCGCGCCCGAACGCGCTATCTCCCCCGATTTGCGCCGCTTGTTGCGCCGCCATGCGCAACTGAAACGTGGTCCGACCACGCTTGCGTCGAGCGACCGCGAGGTACCCGGCGTCGAGATCGCGCCCGGCCTGCGATATACGGTGGAGTTCGCGGACTGGCTCAGCCCGCCGGCGATCATCGACGCTACATTCGCCCGGATGGAGCCTGTGCATCACGGCCGCTTGCTGCATTTCGACACTGAAACGACCGGCCTGGCCGGCGGCACCGGCACCCGCGCCTTCATGATCGGCGCGGCCGACTGGGTCGATGGCCGTTTCCGCATCCGCCAGCTCACCCTCACCACGATGGCGGCCGAGACCGCCATGCTGCGTACGTTCGCCCAATGGCTGAGCGAGGACAGCGTGCTCGTCAGCTACAACGGCAAATGCTACGACGCGCCGCTGTTGGCCACCCGCTATCGCCTGGCCCGCCTGCCCAACCCGCTCACCGGTCTCGGTCATCTTGACCTGCTGCATCCGGTGCGCCGCCACTGGAAACACCATTGGCCCAACTGCCGCCTCGCCACCGCCGAGCGCCAGTTGCTTGGTGTGGTCCGTGAAGACGACCTGCCTGGCGCCGAAGCCCCTGCCGCGTGGCTCATCTACCTGCGCGGCGGTTCGGCCAGCAACCTGCGGCGCGTGGCCGCGCACAACGCGCAGGATCTGAAGAGCCTGGCGGGCGTGCTGGTGAGGATGGCGGCGATGCCACGTTGACGTCGCGGGGTGGACCAGGGCACTGCGTGTACCGCGCAGTGCCGCGCCGTCACAGAAGATCCGGCGGCCAATGGAGCGCCGGCGTCCCGCCGGCATGCTTTGGCGGGCGGAACACCCGCGCTCCCGGTAAGGGCGAGCGGGCCCGTCGGCTCTTGCTGCTGCATTGCCCGAATCAGTAACCAGGCGGAAATCCCCTTCCGGTCCCGTATCCGCCGACGTCCTCGGCGAGCAGCGCCGCGCTCTCTTCGGCCAGCTGCCGCACGCAGGTTTCCATCTCGGCGCGTCGGGTGCGGAAGCTGAGCACGCATACGCGCCCGAGGAAGCGCTCGCCGACGGTGGCACCGGTCAGCATGATCTGGCCGCGACGGGTGACGCGTTCCATCAAGGTACGGGTGGCCTGATTCTGTGCGGCGAGCGTATCCGCCCCAGGCCCTTCGACGTGAAAGGCGAACAGCGACAGTTGCGGCAAGGCATCCATCACGATGCCGGGAATGCGCGCTATCTGTTCGGCGGCCCAGACGGCCAGCTCGCGTTTCTCGGCCAGGGCTGCGCGGTAGCGTGCTGCACCGAAGAATTTCAGCGTCAACCAGATGCGCAGGCCCGGAAAACCGCGCGACAGATCCGGCCCATACTGCGCCGGGTCGTAGAACTCGCTCTGGTTGTCCGGCAGGTAGCCCGCGGTCGACGAATGCAGTGCGCGCAATGCCTCGCCATCGCGCACCAGCAAGGCCCCGGTGCCGTAGGGCATGAACAGTCCCTTGTGCGGATCGAGCGTCAGTGAGTCGGCGCGTGGCAAACCGGCCAGCAGTGGGCGCAGCTCCGGCACCATGTGGAAGAAGCCGCCATAGGCGCCGTCCACGTGATGCCACAGGCCTTCGCGTGCGGCGAGATCGGCCACCGCATCGAGCGGATCGACCGCGCCGGTGTTGGTGGTGCCGGCTGTGGAGAACACCATGAATGGTTTGAGCCCGGCGGCGCGATCGGTGGCGATGGCGCGTTCGAGCCCGTCCACGCGCATGCGGAAGTCGGCGTCCACGGCGATGACCCGCACACGGTCGTGCGCGATGCCGGCAAGCTTGGCTGCCTTGGCAATGCAGTGGTGCGATTGCGAGGACACGTACAGGGTGCCTGCACGAATGTCGTTGGCCAGCAGCTTTTCGCGCGCGCAGGCGATCGCGTTGAACATCGCCATCGAGCCACCGGTGGTGAACAGGCCGCGAGCGCCAGGCGGGAACTGCATCCAGTCGCGCAACCAGTCGAGCGCATTGGCCTCCAGTTGCACCAGGGCTGGCGCGGCCTGCCAGATGCCGGTGTAGCGGTTCGTCGTATCGGCGATGAAGTCCGCCAGGGCGGCCGGGTAGATCCCGCCACCGGGGATATAGGCCAGGTAGCCAGGCGCCGGCGTGCCGAACGAGCGCGGAATCCATTCGTCGAACAATGGATCGAGCAGCGACTGCAACGAGGAACCCTGCTCGGGCGCGTTCTCGCGCATCGAACGGCACAACGCTTCGATGTCGCTGAAATCGCCGCAACTCGGCGATTCGTGCAGGGCCGCGAGATGTGCCACCGCGCGCGTCAGCACGGCCTCGCCCATCGACCGCATCTCGGCCGCAGACAGTTCCAGGTTCGCCGGATCGTCAGTTGCGCCGTCATTCATCACGAAACGCTCCACGATGGCACGTTGCTGCTGCCACACGCGACCGCGCCGACGAAGGCGCTGCAGATGGCGATCGCCCTGCCTGTGACATCAGCCGCCCCGGTTGAGTCGGTTCGCGGCGGCTTGTCCATGCCGACCAGAGGACGCGCGTTCATCACGGTTCACCTGTGCGCACTGAGCTGTCCGCCTCCGCCAGCAATCTGCCCAGCGCCGCACCCAGCGCAAGGTCATCCAGCACCCCGAAATGCTGCTCCCGCAATCGTCCCTGCGCGTCGATCAGGATCAGCGTCGGCGTACCCTGCATGCTATAGGCACGCATCGTGAGCGGCAGCGGATCACCCTCGGCATGTTCATCCACGCCAACCGGGAAGGTATAGCGGTATTCATGCAGGAATGCCTCCAGCGCCATCGGCCCCTGCGCGTCATGGTGCTCAAACACCGTATGCAGCCCGATGACCGCCAGGTGGTCGGAGGGAAACATCTGTTGCACGCGTTGCATCTGCGGCAAGGCTTGCATGGCGCAACCCGGACACAACATCTGGAACGCGTGCGCAACCACGACGCGCCCACGCAGATCGGCGGGCGTCAGCGGTGCACTGTTGAACCAGCGCGATACATGCCATGCGGGTGCGAGGTGTTCGGGGGTCACGTCTGGTTTCCGCGGAACGACCTTGTCATTCTGTGCGTTCTTCCGGCGCAGTACAAATTCCGAACGCGCTCAGCCGGCCGCGATCACCACGGGTTCGGGCTCGAGCTGCACGCCGAACCTGTCACGCACGCCACGCATCACTTTCTGCGCCAGCGCCCATAGTTGCGGTCCGCTGGCGCCGCCGTGATTGACCAGCACCAGGATGTCATTGCCGGGATGCCCAGCGCCTCGACGAGGTCAATCATCCGCCGGCGCGGATGATTCCGGCAATGGCAAGCTGATACGGATAATCGTACCGACGCCATCACCTGGCATGGCTGCGACACTGCCTCCGTGAGCACCGATCATGCCCCTGCAGATGGCGAGTCCAAGCCCGGTACCTCTGGCTGAACGATCGCCCCTTGCAACCGAATAGAACATGTCGAACACGCGCACGCGTTCGTCCTCGGGTATGCCGGGGCCACGATCGCTGACATCGATGATCAGGAAACCCTTGCTGGCATGAACCTCGACGCGTACTGGGTGTTCGGGGGGAGAGAAACGCGCGGCATTTTCAAGGATGTTGAACAGAGCCTGCTCGATCAGCGCAGCATGCACATGCAGCAGGACGGGATTGGCGGGCGCCTGGGTCTCTACCCGCAGGTCCGGAAACGATTTGCGCAGACGGCTGACCGCTGCCGTCACGATTTCCTCGCTGTCAGTCCAGCCGCGGGCGAGCTTGAGCGTGCCGTGACCGAGCCGGGTCATGTCCAGCAGGTTCTGGATGTAGCGATCCAGCCGCTGGCCTTCGCCCAGGATCGCCTGCAGCAGCTCGACCTGCTCCGCTTCGGGCAGCTTGCCGCGATAGTCCAGCAATGTTCCCGCAGCGCCAATCATCGATGCCAGCGGCGAACGCAGGTCATGCGAAACCGACGACAACAGCGCGCTGCGCAGGCGCTCGGTCTCGCCCTGCACACGCACACCTTCCAGTTCGTCGGCCAGACGCACCCTTTCGAGCGCCCGGCCGATGTCCTGCACCATGGCCAGGATGAGACTGCGCCGATCGGAATCGGGCGCGCTGGCGCCGGCGTCGAAACGGAGTGCGACCACGCCGAGCCGGTGACCATCCGCGCCCAGCGGCAACATCCAGCAGGTGGCGCCGTTCAGCGTATCGGTATAGCGACCGGCCGGCTCGGCGTGCCGCTCGCACCAGTCGGCGGCCGCAAGATCCGGGGGCAAAAGCGCCAGGCCATGCGGTGCGCTGCTGGCTGGATACAGGATCTGGCTGGCGTCACGCACCAACACCGCGACGTCGGCTCCCAGCGCGCTCGCCAGCGCATCGGCACCCGCCTTGCGAACCCCGCCGGCGTCCGCACAGGCCGTAAGCCGCTGACCGAGATCGAGCAGGGATCGTGTATTCGCATGGGCGCCGCGCAGCGATTCCACCTGGCTGGCCAGCCGCGTCGCCAGCCGGCTGCACACCAGCGCCGCCAGCAGGAACAGCACCACGGTCAACACATCGTCGGGGCTGGATATCTCCAGTGTGTAGCGCGGCGCGGCGAAGAAGAAGTTGTCGCCGAGAAAGCACAGGATGGCGGTATAGACGGCCACCGCCATGCGCGTTCGCACCGCCACTACCAGCACCGCGGTGAGGAAGATCAGCGCCAGGCTCGCCACCGACAGGTAGCGATCGGCGATGAAGGACAGCCCGAACGCGACCAGGGTGGCGATCGTCGCGTAGAGATATTCGCCGCGCCGTCCGCGCCCGCCCGGCAGGTGCAGGCGGCGGCGCGAACGGACCCGCTCGGCTGGGGTCGCGATGATGGTCAACTCCAGGTGGGCGCCGCGCCGCAACAGCAGCTGGGTCAGCGAACGGCCGAGCATGCGCGCGACCAGGCGTTCGCGGGTGCGCCCCAGAATGATCTGGCCCACTCCTTCTCGATCGGCATGGGCGATCAGCTCATCGGCGACCGCGTGGCCACGCAGCACCACCGCATCGCCGCCAAGCCGGCGCGCGAGTCGCATCGCAGCCTCCACCCGTTCGCGCCGCGCCGCGCCCAGGCTGGCACCGGTGTCGACGAAGACCGCGCTCCATGGCGCCCCGCGACGCTCGGCGATGCGTCGCGCCACCCTCACCAGGTATTCGCTCTGCCCATGTCCGTCGATCGCGGCGAGCACGTGGCGGCGCACCGGCATCGCACTGCCGCGTGCCCGCATGTGTTCGCGCAGGTCGCTGTCGACATGGTCGGCGATGGTTTCCAGCGCCAGCTCGCGCAAGGCCGCCAGGTTGGTGGGTGAGAAGAACGCATCCAGCGCAACCGCGGCCGTCTCGGGCACATAGACCTTGCCCTGTTTCAGGCGTCCGATCAGTTCGCGTGGTGGCAAGTCGATCAGCACGATGTCGCGGGCGCGATCAAGGAAGGCGTCCGGCACGGTCTCGCGCACGGTCACACCGGTGATCCGACGCACCTGGTCGTTGAGGCTTTCCAGGTGCTGCACGTTGAGCGCGCTGTACACCTCGATGCCGGCGTCGAGCAGTTCGGCGATGTCCTGCCAACGGCGTTCATGGCGTCCGCCCGGCAGGTTGCGATGGGCCAGCTCGTCCACCAGCAACACCGCCGGCTTGCGCGCCAGCGCGGCATCCAGATCGAACTCGCTGAAATCATGAGTAACGCCATCGCGCTCGCTGCCGTCGGATGACCGGTAACGCACTGGCCGGCGCGGCAGCACCTCCATGCCTTCCAGCAGGGCCGCGGTTTCGGCGCGGCCATGCGTTTCGACCACGCCGATGACCACGTCGATACCTTGCCGCTTCAGTTCAAGCGCCGCGGACAGCATCGCGTAGGTCTTGCCGACGCCGGGCGCGGCGCCGAGAAAAATCTTCAGCCGATGGCTGCGCTCATCCTGCCCGGCACTCAGCAGGGCATCGGCACGCGCTTCGCGGGAGAATTCACTCATGCGCTGGAGATCCGGTGAATGACGCTACGTTAGCGCGATCGGCTGTCGTGCGTTTGCGGCGCATCCAGCGCGAGGTTGAGCTGCAATACATTCACCCGTGGCTCGCCGAGCACACCGAGCTGACGGCCACTGGTGTATTCGCTCACCAGCGCCTGCACCTGTGCAACGCCGAGCCCGCGCGCCCTCGCCACCCGCGCCAGTTGGTACTGCGCCGCCGCCGGGCTGATCTGCGGGTCGAGTCCGCTGCCCGAGGCGGTGACCAGATCCACCGGCACCGGCGCGGTATTGGCCGGATCGGCCGCGCGCAGCGCAGCGATGCGCTGCGTCACCGCTTCGGTCAGCGCCGGATTGGTCGGCCCCAGGTTGGAGCCACCGGAATTGATGCCGTTGTCCGCCTGCGGCGTGGTCGCCGACGGCCGGCCCCAGAAATATTTCGGGTCGGTGAAGGACTGGCCGATCAGCACGGAGCCGATGGGTCTGCCGTTCTTCACGATCAGGCTGCCGTTGGCCTGCTGTGGAAAAATCAGCTGGGCCAGCCCGGTGGCGGCCAGCGGATAGAGTACGCCGGTGATCAGGGTCATCAGCAACAGCAGGGCGAAAGATTGGCGCAACAGTTTGCTCATGGGATGGTCACCGCTCTTTTTGAAAGTGCGGCCATGGATGGCCGCTTGTTGCTTTTCGCGATCATGGATCGATCGCATTAGTAGCTACCCTGCAGCATCACGAAGCCGCGCGAACCGCCCACGTTGCGCGTGTCACTGGCATCGAGGAAGCTGGAGGTGCGGCGGTAGAAATCCGCGTTGGTGGCGTAGGTGAGGCCCGCACTCAACGACCAGTGCGTGGCTAGCTGGTATTTCAGCGTGGCGCCGACATCGCTGTAGCCTGGATCGCGTGCGCCGTTGGCCAGCGGCGTCACCAGAGTCGTGGTGTAGCGGGTGTGACCGGTATGCAGCACCATGCTCCATGCGTCGTTCAGCGGAAACGCGGCGTCCAGCTGCAGATAGCCCGTACCCCTCGAATCGCTGCGATAGCCCTGTTCGGTATCCACGCCGAAATAATCGGTAAGCGAACGGTTGTACTTCAGCGTGAACTGCTTCCAGCTCAACGCGACGTTGGCCTCGACCGAGTTGAGCGAGCGCGACGCAAGACCGGCATGGTCGAAATTGGCGCCGGGATAGACATAGCCATAGATGCCGGCACGCCATGACCAGTCACTACTGATCGGCTGACCGTAACTGGCATACAGATCCAGCTCCATCGCACCACCGGGGTAGCTCCGGTCGCTGATGCTCGAACCCCAGAGGCCGGCGGCGAAGCCGTTCGGGTTGGCGTAGTCGGCACCGCCCTGGATCGCCGGGCGGCCCCAGGTCTGGGTGAGGCCGCGGAACATGTAGTCGGAGGTGAGCGCGACGTTACCTGTGACCGCGCCGCTTGATGCGTCGCTGGCGTATGTCTCGGTAATGCCGGCGAGGATCAGCGCGATGACCACACCGATGCGAGTGGAGGAATTCATCCGGCCCACCCCGCCAGCACCAGCAACATGTCGATCAGCTTGATGCCGAGGAACGGCACCACGATGCCACCGAGGCCGTAGACCAGCAGGTTGCGGCGCAGCAGCGCGGCGGCGCCGAGCGCGCGGTACTTCACGCCTTTCAGCGCCAGCGGGATCAGGCAGATGATGATCAGCGCGTTGAAGATCACCGCCGACAGGATCGCGCTCTGCGGCGTCGCCAGGTGCATCACGTTGAGCGCGTCGAGCGCCGGATAAGTCGTCGCGAACGCGGCCGGGATGATCGCGAAATACTTGGCGATGTCGTTGGCGATCGAGAACGTGGTGAGCGCGCCGCGGGTGATCAGCATCTGCTTGCCGATCTCGACCACCTCGATCAGCTTGGTCGGGTTGGAATCGAGGTCGACCATGTTGCCGGCCTCTTTCGCCGCCTGCGTGCCGGTGTTCATCGCCACCGCGACGTCGGCCTGCGCCAGCGCCGGCGCATCGTTGGTGCCGTCGCCGCACATCGCCACCAGCCGGTTCTCGGCCTGAATGTCGCGGATCAGCTTGAGCTTGGCTTCCGGCGTGGCTTCGGCGAGGAAATCGTCGACGCCCGCTTCGGCCGCGATCGCCGCCGCGGTGAGCGGATTGTCTCCGGTGATCATGATGGTCTTGATGCCCATCTTGCGCATCTCGGCAAAGCGTTCCTTGATGCTGCTCTTGACGATGTCCTTCAGCTCGATCACGCCCAGCGCACGCGTGCCGTCGGTGACGATCAGCGGGGTGGCGCCGCGGCGCGCGATCTCCTCGGCGATGCGTCGAACCGAAGATGGCAACTGGCTGCCCTGCGCCTGCAGGTATTTTTCCACCGCATCCAGCGCGCCCTTGCGCAGATGCCGCTCACCCAGGTCAACGCCGCTCATGCGGGTTTGCGCCGTGAACGGCACGAACTGCGCTTCCCCTTCGATCAGCCTGCGTTCCTGCAGTCCGTATTTGTCGCCGGCCAGCACGACCACGCTGCGGCCTTCGGGCGTCTCGTCGGCCAGCGAGGCCAGCTGCGCGGCCTCAGCCAGCACCCGCTCGTCCACCCCCGTCGCAGGCTGGAACGCCACCGCCTGGCGGTTGCCGAGGGTGATCGTGCCGGTCTTGTCCAGCAGCAACACGTCGACGTCGCCGGCGGCTTCCACCGCGCGACCGGAGGTGGCAATCACGTTGGCGCGGATCATCCGGTCCATGCCGGCGATGCCGATCGCCGACAGCAGCGCGCCGATGGTGGTCGGGATCAGGCACACCAGCAAGGCGATCAGCACGGTCAGCGTGATCGGATGCCCGCTGCCGGTGGCCTGCACGCTGTAGATCGAATACGGCAGCAAGGTGGCGCACGCGAGCAGGAAGATCAGCGTGAACTTCGCCAGCAGGATCGTCAGCGCAATCTCGTTCGGCGTCTTGCGCCGCCTGGAACCCTCGACCATCGCAATCATGCGGTCGAGGAAGCTCTCGCCCGGATTGCTGGTGATGCGTACGACCAGCCAATCCGACAGCACGCGCGTGCCGCCGGTGACCGCGCTGCGGTCGCCACCGGATTCGCGGATCACCGGCGCGGATTCACCGGTGATCGCGCTCTCGTCCACGCTGGCCGCACCGATCACCACCTCGCCATCGCCGGGCAGCTGTTCACCCGCCTCGACCAGCACGTGGTGGCCGCTGCGCAATTCGCCGGACGGGGTGAAGGTGATCGCCGCATTCCGGTCGGCCGCGGCGAGCTTCTTCGCGATCACGTCCTTGCGCGAGCTGCGCAGGGAATCGGCCTGCGCCTTGCCCCGCCCTTCGGCCAGCGCCTCGGCGAAGTTGGCGAACAGCAGGGTGAACCACAGCCACAGGCTGACCCAGAAGATGAAAAAGACCGGCGCCTCGCCGTGGCCGGCGAGCGCCTGCACCCACAACAGCGAGGTCAGCACGCTGCACACGAACACCACGAACATCACCGGATTGCGGAACTGCACGCGGGGCGAGAGTTTGCCGCAGGCATCGACGATGGCCCTGAGCAGCAGCTCGCGGCTGAAGCCACCCACGGTTTTGACAGACGAAGTCATGGATTCAACGCCCCGACAGGGATTCGACGATCGGACCGAGCGCAAGCGCCGGCAGGAAGGTGAGCGCACCCACCACGATCACCACGCAGGCCAGCAGCGTGACGAACAGCGGCGTATGCGTGGGCAGCGTGCCGCCGGAGACCGGCACGTGGCGCTTGGCCGCCAGCGCACCGGCCATCGCCAGCATCGCCACGATCAGCGCAAAGCGCGCCAGGAACATGCACACGCCCAGCAGCACGTTCCAGAACGGCGTGTTGGTGGACAAGCCGGCAAACGCGCTGCCGTTGTTGTTGGAGGCCGAGCTCACCGCGTACAGCATCTCGCTGAAACCGTGCGCCCCCGGATTGGCCACACCCGCCACGCCTGCCGGGGCCATCACCGCGATAGCGGTGCCGATCACCACCAGCGCGCAGGGGATCAGCACGGCAAGGCTGGCCATCTTCATCTCGTAGGCCTCGATCTTCTTACCCAGGTATTCCGGAGTGCGGCCCACCATCAGGCCGGCGATGAACACGGCCACCACGGCGAACGCGAGCATGCCGTACAGGCCCGAACCGACACCGCCGAAGACCACCTCGCCGAGCTGCATCAGCCACATCGGGATCAGCCCGCCCAGCGGCGTAAACGAGTCGTGCATCGCGTTCACCGAGCCGTTCGAGGCGGCCGTGGTGGCGGTCGCCCACAGCGTGGAATTGACGATGCCAAAGCGGGTTTCCTTGCCCTCCATGTTGCCGCCGGCCTGCAGCGCCGAGGCATGCTGGTCCACGCCCAGCTGCGTCAGCAAGGGATTGCCCGCCTGCTCGGCCGCCGTGCAGGCCAGCAGCAGCGGGATGAAGATCACCAGCATCACCGCCAGCAGCGACCAACCCTGGCGTCGGTCGCCGACCATCGCACCGAAGGTGCAACACAGCGAGGCCGGGATCAGCAGGATCGCCAGCAGCTCGACGAAGTTGCTCAGCGGCGTGGGGTTCTCGAACGGGTGTGCCGAGTTCGCATTGAAGAATCCGCCACCGTTGGTGCCCAGTTGCTTGATCGCGATCTGCGAGGCCGCCGGGCCCATCGGCAGGGTCTGCGTGCTCACCCGGACCGGTTTCGCCAGCGCCTGGCCCGCCCGATCCTTTTCCGGGTTGCCGGCGGCATCCAGCACCGGCTCCCTGACCGTGCTGGCCTGCAGCACTGGCACATCGAGGTACGGCTTTAAGTTCTGCACCACGCCCTGCGAGACCAGCAAGACGGTCATCAGCAGCGACAGTGGAATCAGCAGGTACAGCGTGCTGCGGGTCAGGTCGACCCAGAAATTCCCAAGGCCTTTGCTGCTGCGCCGGCTGAAGCCGCGGATCACCGCCACCAGCACCGCGATGCCGGTGGCGGCGGACAGAAAGTTCTGCACCGCCAGACCTAGCATCTGGGTCAGGTAGCCCATCGTGGACTCGCCGCCATAACCCTGCCAGTTGGTATTGGTGGCGAAGCTGATGGCGGTATTCATCGCCGAATCCGCCGACACCGCGCCGAAGTGCTGCGGGTTCAGTGGCAACCACGGCTGCAGGCGTTGCAGCGCGTACACCACCAGCAATCCCAGCACATTGAACAGCAGCATCGCGCCGGCATAGCGGCGCCAGCCCATGTCCTCGCCAGGCGTGATGCCGCACAGGCGATAGATGCCACGCTCGATGCCGCCACCGGCGCGGGTGACACGATTGGGCGTGTCGGCGAAGACCAGGGCCATGTAGCCACCCAGCGGCTTCACCAGCAGCAGCAACACGACCAGATACAGGCCGATCTGCTGATAGTCGTTGGCGGTCATTCGAACCACTCCGGGTTGAGCAAGGCCACGCCGAGATAGACCGCGAGCAGCACGGCCACCGCAATGGCAAGTCCGTAGATGAAAGTCATATCGATATCCGTCAGGAGGTTGCGCCGGGCCGGAAGGCGATCAGTGCCGGTTCAAGCGGTCACAGATCCACGCAAAGCCGACCGTTGTGGCGACCAGCACCGCAATCAGCAGCAGATAGATGATGTCCAAGGTTCCGACTCCGTCATGGCGACGGCTGGCATTTTGGAAAGCGGCGCATAACAACGGGGTAGCAAAAACCCGCTACCCCATATAGATCTTGTAAAAAAATCGGATGTCGCGCGGCCAAGCGGGCGCAATCGCACAAGCGGCATCACCCGAAAACCGGCAATCCACTCATGGCTTCAATGATTTGATCGGTGCAGGCCGGCTTGTCGGCCCGGGGATCGCGTCTTCGCTGCTTCAGTCTGCTGCGATCACCACGGGTTCGGGCTCGAGCTGCACGCCGAACCTGTCACGCACGCCACGCATTACTTTCTGCGCCAACGCCCATAGTTGCGGACCGCTGGCCTCGCCGTGATTCACCAGCACCAACGCGTGCCGATTGGAGATGCCGGCGTCGCCTTCACGCAGACCCTTGAAGCCAGCCGCCTCGATCATCCAGGCCGCGGAAATCTTGCAGCGGCCGTCGGGCTGCGGCCAGGCAGGCAAGTCCGGGTGCGCCTGCCTCAACCCATCGGCCAGCGCGGCATCGACGATCGGGTTCTTGAAGAAGCTGCCGGCGTTGCCGATCACCGCCGGGTCGGGCAGTTTGCGGGTACGCAGGTGCACCACCGCTTCGGCCACGTGGAAGGGTGCCGGCTTGTCCACGCCCATGCGCGCCAATTCGTCGGCGATGCCGGCGTAGTCGGTGCGCAGCGGGCGGCTGCGCGGCAGCACGAAGCGCACTGCAGTGACGATGTAGCGACCGGGCTCGTGCTTGAACAGGGAATCGCGATAGGCGAAAGCGCAGGTGGCATGATCCAGGGTCACCACGCGACGCTCGCGACTATCCCAGGCCTCGACGCTCTCGATGAACTCCGCCACCTCGCAGCCATAGGCGCCGATGTTCTGGATCGGTGCCGCGCCGACCGTGCCGGGAATCAGGATCAGGTTCTCCAACCCGGCGAGGCCCTGACCCAGCGTCCAGCGCACGAAATCGTCCCAGCGCTCGCCGGCGGCCACTGCAATGCGAACGTTGTCGCCATCGCTCTCCACCTGCACGCCACGGGTCGACATCAGCAGCACGGTGCCAGCGAAATCGCCGGTGAACAGCACGTTGCTGCCCTCCCCCAGCACCAACAGACGACCCTGGCGCACGGCGGGGAAATCCAGCAGCTCGGGCAACTTCGCCGCGTCGCGAATATCGGCCAGCAAGGCTGCCCTTGCGTCGACACGCAGGGTATTCAGGCGCGCCAGCGACGCGTTCTCGGCCAGGGTATAGCCGCCCATGTCGGTCCGCTGCGCAGTCGTACCGGTGCGATCAACCGACATGATCGGACTCATCCATGGGCGTTTCGCGTTGACGGCGTATTTCGTTGACGCATTCGGTCACCAGGTGCGGGCCGCGATAGATCAGCCCCGAATAGAGCTGCACCAGCGACGCGCCGGCATCGAGTTTTTCAGTCGCGTCGCTGCCCTCGAGAATGCCGCCCACGCCAATCAGCGGAATACGCCCGGCCAGTCGCTTGTGCATGCCAGCCAGTACGCGGGTGGAATGCTCGAACAGCGGCTTGCCGGAAAGACCGCCGGCCTCGCCGCCGTGCAGATCGTCGGCCACGGCGGCATGGTCGATCGTGGTGTTGCTGCAGATCACGCCGTCGATGCCCGTGCGCAGCAGGACTTCGGCGATCGCGTCCAGCTCGCGCTCGTCCAGGTCGGGAGCGATCTTCAGCAACATCGGCGTGCGCCGCCCGGCCTGCGAGCCCAGGCGCTCCTGCGCGGCGCGCAAAATGGAAATGAACTTGTGCAGGGTGGCCTCTTGCTGCAGGTCACGCAGACCCCTGGTGTTCGGCGAGGAGATGTTCACCGTGATGTAGGTCGCGTGCTCGTACACCTTGTGCAGACAGGTCAGGTAGTCGTTGACCGCCTTCTCGTTCGGCGTGTCCTTGTTCCTGCCGATATTGATGCCCAGCACGCCGTGGTAGCTGGACTGCTGCACGTTGCGCACCAGCGCGTCGACGCCAGCGTTGTTGAAACCGAGCCGATTGATGATCGCCTCATGCCGCGGCAGCCGGAACATGCGCGGCCTGGGATTGCCTGACTGCGGCAGTGGCGTGACCGTGCCCACCTCGATGAAGCCGAAGCCGAGCGTGTCCAGCGCGTCGAGATGCTCGGCATTCTTGTCCAGGCCGGCGGCGAGGCCCACCGGGTTCGGAAACTCGATGCCGAACGCGGTGGTCGGCAAGTCCAGCGGCGGCTCGGCGATCCAGTGCGCGAAACCGCTACGCTGGGCCACCCCCAGCGAATACAGGGTGAGGCGATGCGCCGTCTCGGCATCGAGCTTGAACAGCAGCGGGCGCAGGGTGTCGTACATGGGTCAGGCCAGGTGTCCGGCAAAGATGCGGGTGTCGTAGTCGAAGCTTACCGTGCCGTGTTCGGCACAGCGGTCGAACAGTTCGCGCAGTGCATGCAGCATCGGTTCGTGCTGCGGGTGGCCGGCCTGCGGCGCATAGGACGAGGACATCAGCCGACCCTGCAGCGCCGCGAAATCCAGCCGCTGGCCATGTTCGAAGCTGGCGCTGCCGCGATAGCCAGTACCGAACCAGGCGCGCATCCGCGCGTCGTCCGTATAGCTCTCGGCGACGCTGGTGTAGTCGGTGCCGAATGTCTGCAGCAAGGCCTCGTAGCCTTCGAGGAAACGCGTGCCGGCCAGCCGACGCGAATTCCACCAGATCGCCGCCAGCCCGTCGGGGCGCAGGATGCGCGCGAACTCGCGCCGCGTCGCTTCCTGGTCGAACCAATGGAACGCCTGCGCCACGGTGACCAGGTCCACGCTGGCCGCAGGCAGTCCGGTGGCATCCGCATGCCCATCGACGGCAGCGAAGCCTTCGTATCCCTGCAGCCAATGCTCGGCGGCGGCGCGCATCGGCGCGTTCGGCTCCACCGCGATCACCCGGTAGCCGGCGTCGAGAAACATCTTCGACGAGATGCCGGTGCCGGCGCCGACATCGGCGACACGCCAACTGGCGTCGACGCCCAGCTCACGCTGCAGCCAGTCGAGCAGCGCCGGTGGATAGTCCGGCCGGTAGCGCACGTAATCGTCGACGCGGTCGCTGAAGCGCGTGGTGGAATTCAGTTCGCTCATGTCATCACCCACTCATGGCAAGCCGCGTTCAACAGGGATGGAATGCCTCGGGTGCTCCAACCCGACAGTTTTTGCTCGTCATTCCCGCCTTTGCGGGAATGACGACGTGGCGCTTTTGGATCCTTGATCGCCATGCCGTATCAGCCATTGAGCATCTGGCCGCCATCGACGACCAGGGTCTGTCCAGTGATCCAGCTGGCGAACGGCGACGCGAGGAACAGTGCGACGTGGGCGATTTCCTCCGGCGTGCCGTAGCGGCCGAATGGAATCTTCGCCAGTACTTCGGCATAGCGGGTCGGATTTTCCTGCCGACACCGATCCCACAGGCCGCCGGGAAATTCGGTCGAGCCCGGCGCGATCGCGTTGACGCGGATGCGTTGCGCGGCCAGCGCCAGCGCCTGCGAGGTGGTGTAGTGGCTCAATGCCGCCTTCACCGCCGCATACGGCGCGCCGCTGGCGCGCGGACGCAAGGCCGCAATCGAACTGGTGTGCAGGATGCACGGCTGCGACGACGTCGTGAGGTAGGGCAGCGCGGCACGCGATGCGCGCACGGCCGCCATCAGGTCAACGTTGAAGCCGGCGAGCCACGCCTCGTCGCCGTCATCGAAACCGTAACCGCTGGCATTGTTGACCAGCACATCGATGCCGCCGAGCGCGCCTGCAGCCTCGCTGACCCACGCTTCGACCGCTCGCGGATCGGTCAGGTCGCAGCTGTGCGCATGCGCCACGACATTGTGTGCCGCCATTTCCAGGCGTGTCTGTTCAAGCGCTGCCGGGCCACGCGCGCAGATCGACACGGCCGCCCCGGCCTGGGCAAAGCCCAACGCGATGCTGCGGCCGATGCCCCGGCTGCCGCCGGCCACCAGTACGCGATAGCCGCGAAAATCAAACGGGGTGGCGAGGTGTTGATTCGGCATCAGGTAGGGCTCATGCCCAATGGAAGAACGCCACGCCGAAAGCCAAGAAGACGACAAGCAGGAAGACCGCCAGGATGCACAGCGCCAGTTGGGCGTAGCCCAGCACCAGTCCGGCGACGGCCATCCCGTCGCCTTCCGGGCGGCGCTCCGGGTGGGTGTTGCGGATCTCGCTGCGTGCCAGATGCCCGCAGATGATCGCCACGATGGCGCCCACGAAAGGCAGCACGCACCAGGCCAGGATGCCGAAAACCAGGCTCACCACGGCCAGGGTGCTGGTCGGGGCGGCGGGTCGGTAGGAGGACAATTGCTCGCTCATCGGTTCGCTCGCTGATCGCGCCGGAATGACGACGCGCATCGTAGCGCGATCACCCACGGGCAGCGAACTGCCCGCGGGTGCAATGTCGCTACAAGTCGAATTTGATGCCCTGGGCCAGCGGCAGCGAATCGGAGTAGTTGATGGTATTGGTCTGGCGGCGCATGTAGACCTTCCAGGCATCGGAGCCGGACTCGCGCCCGCCGCCGGTTTCCTTCTCGCCGCCGAACGCGCCGCCGATCTCTGCGCCCGAGGTGCCGATGTTCACGTTGGAGATGCCGCAATCGGAGCCGGCTGTCGACAGGTACTTCTCGGCCGATTTCAGGTTCTGCGTGAAGATCGCCGAGGACAGGCCCTGCGGCACGCCGTTCTGCAGCTCGATCGCCTCGTCCAGCGTGTTGAACTTCATCACGTAGAGAATCGGCGCGAAGGTCTCGGTCTGGATCACTTCGTCCGAATTCTTCAGGCCGGTGATGATCGTGGGCAACACGAAGTTGCCTTTGCGCTCGGTCAGCGCCTTGCCGCCGGTGGCCACGGTGCCGCCAGCTGCCGTGGCCTTCCCGATCGCGCCGAGGTAACCCTGCACCGCTTCGGCGCTGTTGAGCGGGCCCATCAGTGTGGCGGCTTCATTCGGATCGCCGATCTTGCCCTCGATCTGCTTGTACGCCTTGACCAGGGTCTCCAGGACGGTGTCATAGATGGATTCATGCACGATCAGCCGGCGGGTGCTGGTGCAACGTTGGCCGGCGGTGCCGACCGCGCCGAACACGATGCCTGGAATCGCCAGCTTCAGGTCCGCGCTTTCGTCGAGGATGATGGCATTGTTGCCACCCAGTTCGAGCAGCGAGCGACCCATGCGCTGCGCCACGCGCTCGCCGACCATGCGACCGACCTTGGTCGAACCGGTGAAGCTGATCAGTGCCACGCGCTTGTCGTCGACAAAGGCCTGCGCCAGATCGCTGCCGGCGTCGTTGAACAGGAAAAACAGGTCCGGGTAGCCGCCATCTTTCAGCGCGTCATTGCAGATTTTCATGGTGGCGATCGCGGTCAGCGGCGTCTTCGGCGACGGCTTCCAGATGCAGATGTCACCGCAGGCGGCGGCCAGCATCGCGTTCCACGCCCACACCGCGACCGGGAAGTTGAACGCGCTGATGATGCCGACGATGCCCAGCGGGTGGTACTGCTCGTACATGCGGTGGCCAGGGCGCTCCGAATGCATGGTGTAGCCGTGCAGCATACGGCTCTGACCCACCGCGAAATCGGCGATGTCGATCATCTCCTGCACTTCGCCGTCGCCCTCGGGCTTGATCTTGCCCATCTCCAGCGACACCAGCGAACCGAGCGCGTCCTTGTGCTTGCGCAGCGCCTCGCCGCACAGCCGCACCGCTTCGCCGCGCAACGGTGCCGGCGTGGTGCGCCACACCTTGAACGCTGCCTGGGCGCGCTTGACGATCACTTCGTAATCGGCCGCGCTGGACGCATGCACCGTGGCGATCACCTCGCCGGTGGCCGGGTTCACCGGCTGCAGGGCACCAGCGTCGGTGGTTTTCGACCACTCGCCCTGACCGAGGTAGGTACCGGAATGTTCGGCACCGATACCGAGCGACTTGAGGATGGCATGCGACATACGTGACTCCTGGATTCGTGGCATCCACGGACGCCGTGAACTGAAAATGCAATCTGCCATTCTAGCAGGCGGACTCTCGGGCCGCCGAAACGGTGGGCTTGGGCTGGCGGATCGCGCCATCGCATGATTCATGCGAAAATCCCGCCGCTGCCCTCGTAGCTCAGTTGGATAGAGCGGTCCCCTCCTAAGGGACAGGTCGGACGTTCGAATCGTCTCGGGGGCACCAAATCCATGGCCGGATGTCGTTGGTGCGATCGGCGCTAATGGCCCCAGGTGGCGAACATCACCACCGCCGCAGCCGCCATCACCAGGGTCGCCAGCCAGCCGACGATTTTCAGCCGCAGCGAGATGGAGAACTTGCCCATCACCTTGCGCCTGGCTGCCAACAGCATGATCACGACCATCAACGGTACGGCGATGACGCCGTTGATAACCGCGCTCCAGAACAGCATCCTGATCGGGTCAATCGGCGAGAAGCTCAGCATCATGCCGAGCAATGTCCCCAGCGCGATGGTGGCGTAGAACAACCTGGCCTTGCGCGGAGCCGATTCCAACCCGGTTTTCCAGCGGAAGGTCTCGCCCAGCGCATACGCGCCGGAACCGGCGAGCACCGGCAACGCGAGCAGACCGGTGCCGATAATGCCTGCCGCAAACAGCCAGAATGCAAACTTGCCGGCGATCGGCAGCAGTGCCGCCGCCGCGTCGGACGAGGTCTGGATGTCAGTCTTGCCGTGGGCGTGCAACACCACCGCGGCCGTCAGTATGATGAAGAACGCCACCACTTCGGAAAACAACATGCCGATGATCGTGTCCACGTTGATCCGCCGCAACGCCTCCGGCGCTTGTTGCGACGCACGCTTGAGCGCCTTGCGATGGGGTGTGATGCGCACTTCGTTGGCCTCCTGCGAGGCCTGCCAGAAGAACAGGTAGGGACTGATCGTGGTGCCGAACACGGCCACCACCGCCACCGCGTATTTCGCGTCCAGCCGTACTGTGGGGAAGAACGTCCCCTTTGCGACCGCGAGCCAGGGTACATGGATGACCAATACCGTTCCGACATACGCGAACAGGCTGAACGTCAGCACTTTCAACAACGGCGAATATCTGGTGAACGGAACGAACACCTGCAGCACCACCGACAACATGGCGAAGCCGGCAGCATAGGCAAACGCAGGGCCGCCGATAAGCAGCTTCAGGGCCGCACCCATCGCGCCGATGTCCGCTGACAGATTGATGATGTTGGCAATGAACAGCAGGAATACGAAGCCCATCACCACCGCCACCGGGTATTGCGAACGGATGTTCGCCGCCAGCCCCTTGCCAGTTACCCGCCCGATCCGCGCGCATATGGTCTGGATGCCGATCATCAGCGGCAGCGCCAGCACCACCGTCCACAACGTGCCGTAGCCATACGCGGCACCCACCTGGGAATAGGTGGCGATCCCGCTCGGGTCGTCATCGGCGGCCCCGGTAATCAGGCCGGCGCCGAGTCGACTCAGCAGTGGCTTTTTCCCCGGGCTTTCCGAGTCTTGCAGGATTGCTGGCTCCGGGCTTCTCGTCGCTTCCATGGCCTGATGCTCTACCTGTATCGGTGAACGCCACCGGCCGAAAGCCCCGGAAAGAGTCGGATGCCGCCTCGATGAACGCCGCTTTGCCCGACTTCGCAAAGCAGCGTTGCCCACGGGGCCTACGCTAGCAGATTCCGGGGACGTATCAGGTCAAGTTCCTCTCGAACGCTTGTCCTCACGAACTGCAGGACAGCATCGAGCACCCGGCCTTGTGCCGGGCCCAATCCGGTCGCTTCCGGGCAAACGCCTCGCGACCTGGCTGATCGTCGTACGGATGGCGCAACACCTCGAGCAGATCGTGGATGCCGGAAGGGTCGCCGGCGGTGGCCCGATCGATCGCCTGCTGTGCCAGATAGTTGCGCAGCACGTAACGTGGATTGGCGGCATGCATGCGTGTACGGCGCTCGCTGGCTGAAAGCGGATCGGCGGACACGCGGGCGGCGTAGCGCGCCAGCCAGTCGACGAGGGCCGGCTCGGACTCGCGCCGTTTCACCTCGTCGTAGAACGCCTCGCGCATCGGCTCCAGGGAAGGCTTCTGCGAATCGACATCGGCAAGCGCGCGAAACCACAACGTCATGTCGATCTCGGCCGAGGTCATCAGCTCGTGCAATTGCTGCATCAACGCGACATCCGTGTCGCGGCACTCCGCCAATCCAAGCTTGCCGGCAAGGTTGGCGCGGTCCGCCGCGGCGTACACCCCGGCGTAGCGATCCAGTCCGGACTGCAGCGGCGCCGGGTCGCTGAACAACGGTGCCAACGCGCCAGCCAGGCGGCTCAGGTTCCACCACGCCACGTTCGGCTGCTGCCCGAAGCGGTAGCGGCGGCGCTGCGCGTCGGTGGTGTTCGGCGTCCAGTCCGGATCGTAGTTGTCGACCCAGCCGTACGGGCCGTAGTCGATAGTGAGGCCGAGAATCGACATGTTGTCGGTATTCATCACGCCATGCACGAAGCCCACCCGCATCCAGTGCGCGATCATCGTGGCGGTGCGTTCGCACACCTGGGCGAACCACTCGGCGTACAGCGCCTCGCCCTGCCCCGGGAGTTCAGGAAAGTCGCGACGGATGGTGAAGTCGACCAGTTGCTGCAACAAGGCGGTGTCACCGCGCGAAGCGGGTAGCTCGAAATTGCCGAAGCGGATGAAGGACGACGCCGCGCGGCAGACGATGGCGCCCGGCTCGGGCGCCGCATGGCCGTCGTAGAACATGTCGCGCAGCACCGGCTCGCCGGTATCGACAAGGCTCAGCGCGCGCGTGGTCGGCACGCCGAGGTGATGCATCGCCTCGCTGCACAGGAATTCGCGCACCGACGAGCGCAGCACCGCGCGGCCATCGGCGCCGCGCGAGTAGGGTGTCCGTCCCGCACCCTTCAGTTGCAGTTCCCAGCGCTCGCCGGCGGCATTGATCACCTCGCCCAGGGAGATCGCGCGACCATCGCCGAGCTGGCCGGCCCAGTTGCCGAACTGATGCCCACCATAGTTCGCCGCATACGGCTGCATGCCATCGGCCAGCACATTGCCGCCAAACAGCCGGGCGAATTCCGGCGTGGTGATGTCCGCTTCGCTGAAACCCAGCGTGGCGGCCATCTCGGCCGAATGCACCAGCCCGCGCGGCGCGGCCACCGGCGTGGGGTCGACATGCGAATACAGCGCGCCCTCGACCTGGCGCAGCCGCCCGCCCTGCTCCGGATCGCCGGGCAGGTCGCGCACGAACGCATTGTCGAAACGGAGGTTGAACATGGGCATGCCCGGCAAGACTGCAGCTTATATCCGGGCGGCCACCACCACATGCAAGCACGCCACCTGCTCCCGCAGGTCATCCCTTCGGCGTAGGGCGGGCACCGCCCGCCGCTCTCGGCCGAGAGGCATCAAAAGCCGGCGGGCCGTGCCCGCCCTACGTCGAAAGCACCGCGCACAGAGCCTGCCCCGGAGCTGATCCGGGGGCGCTCCCACAGAATCGCAGGCGCTATAGTCGGCGCGCCCAAACACGCGAGAACCGCATGAACGACACGCCCAGCAGCCTCAACGCCGATGCGTTGCCCGACGACGCGCCCTACCTCACCGCCACCACGCGCTGGCTGGAGCGCGCCGTGATCGGCCTCAACCTGTGTCCGTTTGCCCGCGCCCCGCATGTGCAGGGCAAGCTGCGCCTGCGGGTGAGCCAGGCGCGCGACACCGACGCGCTGCTCGACGACCTCTGCGGCGAACTGCAATCGCTGAACGCATTGACCCCGGACGAATGCGAGACCGGCCTGCTGATCCATCCGTTCGTGCTGAACGACTTTCTCGACTACAACGATTTCCTCGACGTGGCCGATGCCGCGGTGCAGACGCTTGGGCTGGAAGGTGTTTGGCAGGTCGCCAGCTTCCATCCGCACTATCAGTTTGCCGACAGCGCGCCCGACGCGATCGAGAACTTCAGCAACCGCTCGCCCTTGCCCACCCTGCACCTGCTGCGCGAAGCCAGCGTCGAGCGCGCAATGGAGCAGATCAGCGACACCGACGCGATCTATCGGCACAATATCGAAACCTTGCAACGACTTGGCCCCGACGGCTGGCGGGCGCTGTGGGCCGGGGACACGGACTGAACTGGCGCCCCAACAAGGCGTTCAGGACGCAGTGGTCATGCTGGCGCGTGATCAACTCTGCCGACCCCTACGAACAATCCGTCGACCCCAGCGTGCAATGCGACAGCTGCGAAGCCGTGTGCTGCCGCCTCACCGTGGTGTTGATGCCCGAAGACCGGGTGCCCGCCTGGCTCATCGACCACGACGAGCATGGCCTGGAAATTCTCGCCAGGGGCGAGGACGGCTGGTGTGCCGCGGTGGACCCGCACACCTTCAGATGCACCATCTACGAGGATCGCCCCGGCATCTGCCGCAAATACGCGATGGGCAGTCCCAGCTGCCGCGACGAGCGGCGCAA
>DASRUB010000015.1:0-2093 GCA_035655635.1 Rhodanobacter sp.
CCGCCAGCAACTGGCGAAACACCGAACGCCACTGCTTGTCGTCCATCTCGGCGCCGATGCCGAACGTGCTCAGGCGATGGTGGTCGAGGCTGAGCACGCGCTCGGTCTCCTCGCCGCGCAGCACATCGATGACATGGCCCGCACCGAAACGTTGGCCCGTGCGATACACGGCCGACAATGCCTTTTGCGCCGGCACCGTCGCATCCCAGGTTTTCGGCGGCGCGACGCAGTTGTCGCAGTGGCCACAGGGGCCGGGATAGGTTTCGCCGAAGACGCCCAGCAAAAGCTGGCGCCGGCAGGCAGTGGCTTCCGCATAAGCCAGCAGCGATTCGAGCTTCTGCCGCTCGACCCGCTTGCGCTCGTCGGCCGATTCGGACTGCGCGATCATCTGGCTCATGGTGACCACGTCGGACAGGCCGTAGATCATCCACGCCTCGGCCGGCAAACCGTCGCGACCGGCGCGACCGGTCTCCTGGTAGTAGCCCTCGATGCTGCGCGGCAGGTCCAGGTGCGCCACGAAGCGCACGTCGGGCTTGTCGATGCCCATGCCGAAGGCAACCGTGGCAACCATCACCACGCCGTCCTCGCGCAGGAAGCGCTGCTGGTTTTTCGCGCGCGTCGCCGCATCCAGCCCCGCGTGGTACGGCAGTGCCTCGATGCCCGTTTCGGCCAGCCACGCGGCCATGTCATCCACCTTGCGCCGGCTGAGGCAATACACGATGCCGGATTCGCCCTGGTGACCGAGCAGGAAATCGCCCAGTTGGCGTTTCGCGTTGTGGCGCAATCCGACCCGGTAGCCGATGTTGGGACGGTCGAAGCTGGACACGAACTGCCGTGCGTTCTGCAGCGACAACCGCTCGACGATCTCCTCGCGCGTACGCGGGTCGGCGGTGGCGGTCAGCGCGATGCGCGGCACTCGCGGAAAGCGCTGATGCAGGATCGCCAGTTCGCGGTACTCGGGACGAAAATCGTGGCCCCACTGCGACACGCAATGCGCTTCGTCGATCGCGAACAGGGCCACCTCGGTACGTTCAAGCTGATCGAGGAAGCGTGCGGTCAGCAGCCGTTCCGGCGCCACGTAAAGCAGGTTCAGCTCGCCCGCCAGCAGTTGCCGCTCGACCTCGCGCTGCGCGTCCGCGGCAAGGCTGGAATTGAGATACGCCGCCGCCACGCCCGCTTCGCGCAGGGCATCGACCTGGTCCTGCATCAGCGCAATCAGCGGCGACACCACGATCGCCGTGCCCTGGCGCAGCAGCGCGGGAATCTGGAAACACAACGACTTCCCGCCGCCAGTCGGCATCAGCACCAGCGCATCGCCACCCTGGCTCAGGTGCTCGATGACGGCCTGTTGCTGGCCGCGAAAACCGGGATAACCGAAGACACTTTGCAACAGGTCGAGGGCGGAGCGCTGGTCAGGGGTGGAGGGCTGGTCGAGGGCGGAGGGCTGGTTCATCGACGCCATGCTAGCAAATCAGGGCGGCGCGGCTGTCGGCTCCGGCCGTTTCGCCTGTCAACGAAAACCGCGGCGACGCGCAGGACGACACCGTCAGCCACGCCGCGCAAAGAACTCGCGAAATGCCGCCACCGTGCGCTCGATGCCTTCGTCATCGATGTCCAGATGGGTAACCAGCCGCAGCGTGGGCAGATAGCCGATGCTGATGCGGATGCCGGCAGCGCGCAGATGCTCGTCCAGCTCGCGCAGGCGCGCCGTCGGCACGTCGACGAACACCATGTTGGTGTGCTGACCGAGCAGATCGACCCCGGTTATTTCGCGCAGGCGGCTGGCCAGGTACGCCGCGCGTCGATGGTCCTCGGCCAGCCGCACGACGTGATGATCCAGTGCATACAGTCCCGCAGCGGCCAGCATGCCGGCCTGGCGCCAGCCGCCGCCACACACCTTGCGCCAGCGCCGCGCCTTGTCGATCAGCGCATGCGAACCTACCAGCACCGAGCCGACCGGCGCGCCCAGGCCCTTGGACAGGCAGATCGAGACGGTATCGAAATGCCGCGTGATCTCGCGCGCCGGCACGGCGCAAGCTATCGCGGCGTTGAACAGGCGCGCGCCATCCAGATGCAGGCCCAGCTGTCGCGAC
>DASRUB010000016.1:0-4726 GCA_035655635.1 Rhodanobacter sp.
TCGCTGCATGACACGCCGGCTTCGGTCACCGTGGTCACGCGCGAACAGCTCGATGATCGTCAAATCCGCACGCTCAGCGAACTCGCTCGCGAAGATGCGTCGCTGGGCGACAACTACGCGCCGGTGGGTTATTACCAGGACATCTCGATCCGCGGCTATCCGCTGGATCCGGCCACCGGATTCCGCGGCAACAACCTGAACATCAGCGGCGAGCAGAAGGTCCCGCTGGAAGATCGCCAGCGCGTGGAGATTCTCAAGGGTCTGGCCGGGATTGAAGCGGGCGTGATGGAACCGGGCGGCGTGGTGAACTACGAGAGCAAGCGGCCAACCGAGGTGCGCAGCCTCACCCTGGGCACGGATTCGCACGGCTCTCGCTACGGCGCCATCGACATCGGCGGCTGGCTCACGCCGACGTTCGGCCTGCGCATGAATGCCGCACACGAGGACATCCACTCAACCGTCCAGCACGCCGGTGGCCGGCGCAGCATGCTGGCACTGGCAGCCGACTGGAAGATCAGCGAGCGCGCCACGCTGGAACTGGACAGCGACTACCAGACCAGCGGCCAGCGCTCGGTGTCCGGCTACCAGTTGCTCGGCGGCACCCGGATTCCTCCACACCCCGACGCCTCCCGCATGCTCGGGTTCGAACCATGGCAACAACCGGTTGGCATCGATTCGTCCAACAGCAGCCTTCGTTTCGACTACACCCTGAGCGAGGACTGGCGCCTGCGCCTGGCCGGTGGCCACAGCCGCAGCGTGATCGACGACAACGTGGCCTTCGCCTACGGTTGCTTCTATTCGAGCGACTGCGCCAGTGGCGCCACGCCCGGCTGGTTCTTTGCGTCAAACGGCGACTACGACATCTACGACTTCCGCAGCCCCGATGACACCCGCGTCAGCGACGAGGCGCGCGCCGTGCTCGAAGGCCATCTCCAGACCGGCGCGCTGAGCCATGAGCTGAGCCTCGGTGCCAGCGCGTTTCGCCGCACCATCGACCGCCGCGCCTACGTCTACGACTACGTCGGCACCGGCAATATCGACCAGCCCGATCCGCCGTACTTTCCCCCTTCGCCCAACCAGCCCGGTCCCTCGGTGCGCCGCTTGACCAGCTGGCAGCATTCGTTGTTCGTCCTCGATCGCGTCCACCTCGGCGAGCACTGGCAGCTGATCGGCGGCGAACGCCTGGTGCGCCTGCACGAACGCAGCTACGACGATGCCGGTGCGCCCGAACGCGACACCCGCCTGAACAAGGCGCTGCCGCAGGCCGCCGTGCTGTGGCAGCCGAATACGCCGACGACCGTGTATCTGAGCTATAGCGAAGGTCTTTCGCTGGGCATTGAAGCACCGTACTGGACCAGCAACGGCGGCGCCGTGCTGGGTCCGCGGTTGTCGCGACAGGTCGAGACCGGCATCAAGCTGCAGGTCAGCGACACGCTGGACTTCACCGGCGCGATCTATCGCATCCACCAGCCCTGGCAGTTCGCACAACCGGATGGCACGCCGGAAGGGTTCACCTTCGTGCAGCGCGGTGAGGAAGTGCACAGCGGACTCGAGCTGGGCACCCACGGCAAATTCGGCGACAACCTGCGCGTGGTCGCCAGCGTCAGCTTCATCCAGGCACGCGCCAGCAACACCGGCACGCCCTTGTATGAAGGTCATCAGGTGGTCAACGTACCGCGCGTTCGCAGCGCGCTGTCCGCCGATTACCGGTTGCCGTTTGCGCCGCAGCTGAGCCTGCTCGGCGGCTGGCGCTATGCTTCGCCGAACGTCGCCACGCCGGATGGCACAGTTCGCGTGCCGGCCTACCACGTGTTCGACGCCGGCCTGCGCTATGCCACGCAGTGGAACGGTCACGCGTTGACCTGGCGCTTGTCGGTGGACAATGTGTTCAACCACTTCTACTGGCGCGACACCGGCACCAGCGGCGGAGACAGCTACCTGTTCCCCGGCGCGCCCAGGTTGGCCCGCCTCTCAATGAGCTACGCGTTCTGATGGCCTGGATCGAACTCATCGGCGCCCTGATCAGCGCCTGGGCGGTGTGGCTTACGGCCAAACGACGGCCATGGTGCTGGCCGGTCGGCCTGGTCTCGGTGCTGGTCTACAGCTGGATCTTCATCGACGCGAAGCTGTATTCCGATGCGTTGTTGCAGTTGGCGTTTGCGGGCCTGATCCTCTACGGCTGGCGTCGCTGGCTACAGAACCTGGGCGATGATGGCCGCGTGCAGATCGCCCCGCTGCCGCGCATGCAAGCTATCGGTCACGCGGCAATCGGCGTGTTCACGGCGCTCGCGCTGGGCTACTCCATGCATCGCTGGACCGATGCCGCCCTGCCCTGGCTGGACGCGGCGCTCACCGCCTTCAGCCTGGTCGCACAATGGTGGCAGGGCCGCCGGCACATTGCCGCGTGGTGGCTGTGGATCGCGGTCGACGTGATCTACATCGGCGAATACATCTACAAGCATCTGCTGATCACGTCGATCCTTTATGCCGGCTTCGTCGTGCTGGCGGCGATCGGCCTGCGTGCCTGGCGCAGCGCCGCGACGACGCATGCTGCCGTCGAAACGCCCGCATCCCCCTGAACCGATCCTGGAACGTTGTTCGGCGTATCTTCCGACAGACAACCCATGCCGAGACGTCGTAGCAGCGGGGTCCCGGTTCAGCAGGAGGCGGAATGAACAAGAAGCGATGGACTGTTTGTGCCGTGCTCGGATGGAGCCTGTGTTTGCTGGCTGTTCCCGCGCGGGCGCAGACAAACCCGACGACGCAGGCACCGACTAACCTGCCGCCCATCACGGTGACCGCGCCGTACACCACGGCGCACGGCGGCTACCTGATTTCCGGTGATTTCAAGGTCGACCCGCGCATGCCATCGGTGGTGTTTCCGGCACAGCCCCTGGTCAAGGACGACATCCTCAGCATCCAGCCGATACGCCTGGCGGACAACGAGTACCTGGTACTGCAGGAGTGCGCCACGGCCGATTGCAGCGAGGCCACCATCGTCCGCGTATGGAACACCGAGGGCGCCGTTACCAGGGTGCAGAACAGTGACAACCGGATCTGGATCAGGCACGAAAACAAATACTTCCTCTGGCTCAAGCGACTGCCATGGATTCACAGCCACTTCACCACGTTCGAAGTCGTGAGCCCACCATTGACCCTGATCCCGGATGGCCAGCTTGCCGCCTACCATCAGCAGGCCCTGGCGAAAGCCTACCTGGACGATCCCGTACCGGTGGCGTCCGAGAAACATGAACGCTCGACCTTTGTGGTGACTTATGCCGGCGGCAGTACGATGCGCATCAAGCGCATGCATGCGGTGCATTGAGACCCCCTCGCCGCTGTCTCCACAGGTCGCCCGTGCACGTGTACGCCTGCAACCATTCACCCTGCCTTGCCGCATCATCGCCCAACATGCGTCATCCTTGATGGAACACCGAGAAAACCACGTGTCGAACTTGTCGCACTTCCCCATCACCACGCGCTGGCCCGCGCAGCATCCCGATCGCATCCAGCTCTATTCGCTGAACACGCCGAACGGCGTGAAGGTGTCGATCATGCTGGAGGAAACCGGCCTGGCGTATGAGCCGCATCTGGTCGACATCACGAACCACGAGAGCCACACGCCGGAGTTCCTGTCGCTCAACCCCAATGGCAAGATTCCCGCGATCATCGATCCGGCCGGGCCGGGCGGCAAACCGATGGCCTTGTTCGAATCGGGCGCGATCCTGTTGTACCTGGCCGACAAAAGCGGTCGGTTCATTCCCGCCGAACCTGCGCGGCGATGGGAATGCATCCAGTGGGTATTCTTCCAGATGGCGGCGATCGGCCCGATGTTCGGGCAGCTTGGCTATTTCAACAAGTTCGCCGGCAAGGACATCGCCGACAAACGCCCGCTGCAGCGCTACGTCAAGGAATCGAAGCGACTGCTGAAGGTGCTCGACGATCGCCTCGCGGGCCGCGACTGGATGATGGGTGATGACTACAGCATCGCCGACATCGCCACGCTCGGCTGGGTGAACAACCTGATCACCTTCTACGAGGCACGCGAGCTGGTCGATTACGATCATCTGGCGCAGGTCCCGGCCTGGCTGGAGCGCGCGCTGGCGCGGCCGGCCGTTGCGCGTGGACTGCACATCCCCAGTCGTCAAAGGCCCGATCGCTCTTAGTCGCCGACTGGACACCGGCCGGCGCGGCGGGCAAGCTTGCATCCACGCGGCGCCAAGCCGCGCTGCCGCACGGTGAGTGCTGCCATGAACGCCTTGATTTCCAGATCGTTTCTGTCGGGTGTCGCCATCGCACTGGCGTTGCTCGTGCCAGCTGCTGCTGCGCAAAATATCTACAAATGCCAGCAGCCGGGCGGAACTGTCGCGTACACGGATCATCCGTGCCCTGCCGGCAAGGGCGAATTGCTGCACAAGGCAGACGATGGCGAGGTGATCGATCGCTATCTGCGCCTGGGCCAGGACAAGCTGGCCAGGCAATACGCGGACGCGCGTCACCTCGACGCGCTCTATCAGCAACGCCTGGCCGCCTATCAGCAGGCACAGGAAGCACAGGTCCAGCGTCAACACGATGAGGCGCTCGCCGCGCAGCAGCGTGACGAAGACGCACGCCAGCAGGCACTGCTCGACCAAGCCACTGAACGCAACCGCCTGGAAGTGGAAAACGACGCCTTGCGCCAACAGAACGACCAATACCGTGACCAGTTGACCCAGCCCGTGCCGGA
>DASRUB010000017.1:0-9736 GCA_035655635.1 Rhodanobacter sp.
GGAAATCTCGCCGTGCGTGGGCTTCAATCCATAGATACCGCAATAGCTGGCCGGGATGCGGATCGAACCCAGGCTGTCCGAGCCGATCGCCGCCACCGCCAGGCCCGCCGCCACAGCGGCGGCGGCGCCACCGGACGAGCCGCCGGCGCTGTAGCCATGTCGGTGCGGATTGTGGGTCGCGCCGAAATGCGGATTGTCGGTCGCCGCCCCCAGCGCCCCTTCGTCCATATTGGTCTTGCCGATCACCACCGCGCCCGAGGCGCGAAGTCGCGCCACCACATGCGCATCGTTCGCCGCCGGCTTGTCGCGACCGGGCAGACCGACCCGGGTCGGCCAGCCAGCCATGTCGAAATTGTCCTTGAGGGCGAGCGGAATGCCGTCCAGCCGTCCGATCACGCCGTCACGCCGACGCCGGTCGGCCATGTGTGCCTGTTCCTGCATCAGGCCGGAATGCTGGTCGACATAGCAATTGAGCTTCGGATCAAGCCGCTCGATCGCCTGCTGGTAGACGTCGGCCAGGGCTTCCGGCTGCACCCTCCCCGAGGCCAGCCAGTGCAGCAGTTGACACAGAGTCGCGCGTCGCAGGTCGACATCGGCAATCGGCGGCATCGAATTCATGAACTCTCCTGGTAGGAGCCTGGCGGGCCATGGCCGGCCGGGCTCCTTGCAAACTGGTTGCGATTATCACCGCCTCAGCGGCAATGATTGCAAGCGGTGACGCAACACGCGTTGCCGCGCGCGGCGT
This sequence comes from Rhodanobacter sp., assembly GCA_035655635.1. Classification (GTDB taxonomy): domain Bacteria; phylum Pseudomonadota; class Gammaproteobacteria; order Xanthomonadales; family Rhodanobacteraceae; genus Rhodanobacter. The sequence goes on from DASRUB010000017.1 coordinate 746, forward strand.
GAACCCGGACAATGCGGCAGAGTATTGTGTGTCGGCGACACACGGACGCGCCATTCACCGTAACAGCTGGAGTCCGCCATGAGCGAGCGCGAAACCATGGAATACGACGTTGTCGTGGTCGGCGCGGGCCCGGCGGGCCTGTCGTTCGCGATCCGGCTCAAGCAATTGAAACCCGATGTCAGCGTATGCGTGATCGAAAAATCCTCGACCATCGGCGCGCAGATCCTGTCCGGTGCCGTCATCGAACCGCAACCACTGGACGCGTTGCTGCCCGGCTGGCGCGACAACCCGCCACCGATTTGCGTGCCGGCGGGTGCGGACGAGTTCTACCTCTTCAGCCAGACCGGCGCGCGCAAGCTGCCGCTGCCGCCGGGCATGCACAACCACGGCAACTTCATCGTCTCGCTGGGCGCCCTGTGCGCGTGGATGGCGCCGCAGGCGGAGGCCTTGGGCGTGGATGTATTCCCGGGCTTCGCCGCGGCCGACACCCTATATAACGAGGACGGCGCGGTCGCTGGCGTGCGCATCGGCGACATGGGCGTGGCAAAAGACGGCACGCACAAACCCGGCTACACCGAGGGCATCGACATCAAGGCCAGGGTCACGGTGCTGGCCGAGGGTGCCCGCGGCAGCCTGACCAAGGTGCTGGTCAAGCGCTTCAAGCTGGACGAACACTGCGATCCGCAAGGCTACTCGATCGGCATAAAGGAACTGTGGCAGGTACCGGCCGGCCGCGTGACCCCGGGCAAGATCGTGCACAGCTTCGGCTGGCCCGCCGACAGCCGCACCTACGGCGGCGGCTTCCTGTATCACCTCGACGGTGACCGCATCGCGCTGGGCTACGTCAGCGGCCTCGATTACAGCGACCCCGAGTACAAGCCGTGGGAAGCGTTCCAGCAGTGGAAGCAGCACCCGCTGATCAAGCCGCTGCTGGAAGACGGCAGCATCCTCTCCGCCGGCGCCCGCGCGATGGCCACCGGCGGCTACCAGTCGCTGCCGAAAGTGGAGATGCCAGGCGCGCTGTTGATCGGCGACAGCGCCGGCCTGCTCAACGTGCCCAAGATCAAGGGCACCCATCAGGCGATCAAGAGCGGCATGCTCGCCGCCGAGCACCTGGCCGGCAAACTCGACAGCGCCGGCTTCGACGCGAAGCTGCGCGCCTCGGACGTGATGGCCGAGCTGAAGAAAGTGCGCAACGTGAAACCCGGTTTCAAGAAGGGTCTGTGGTTCGGCATGTTGAACGCCGCCTGGGAAACCGCCACCGCCGGCCTGTCGCCGTGGACGCTGAAGAACAAGGCCGACTGGTCCAGCCTGCACAAGCTGGGCGAATGCGAAGAACCGAAGCGTGACTACGTGCAGCGTACCCTGCCTCCGCGCGACCGACTCGCCGGCGTCTACTTCGCCGCCACCGAGCACGACGAGGATCAGCCCATCCACCTGCACGTGGCCGACACCGACATCTGCGCGACCCGATGTGTCGAGGAATACGACAACCCGTGCACCCGCTTCTGCCCGGCCCAGGTCTATGAAATGGTCGACGACGCGGCCATGCCGCACGGCAAACGCCTGCACATCAACGCCGCCAACTGCGTGCACTGCAAGACCTGCGACATCAAGGACCCGTACGAGATCATCACCTGGGTCACGCCCGAAGGTGGGTCGGGGCCGAACTACCAGAATCTGTGAAGTCGCGGCAGCTCATGGCTTGAGGCGATGACATCAGCGTAACCGGCTGTCGCGCCGCCTCGGCACCAGATGCAAACCCGTGTAAAAACGACTCCATCGCGAAGCCACGTGGCGGTCGCTGGACTATCTGGGTCAATGGCGATCCTGATTAGCCTCGAACTTCAGCTGATATGTCCCTTCTCCCCTCGGGAGAAGGTGGCGCCAAGCGCCGGATGAGGGTGCGGGCGAAGCGTGGAGTCGCAATCTTGAACGCTGCGGCGGTACGCTTCGCCCGAACCCTCTCCCCAACCCCTCTCCCGGCGGGAGAGGGGCTTTGGCGGCTGAGGTTCGATGCTAATCAGCTTCCCAAGCCCGCAACACGCGGCTAGACGTTGCTGAAGAAACAAAGATTTACGACTTTTGTTTCTTGAAAAGATGGCACGTTCGAATTCCAGGATGGGAACGCGTACGTTTTGAACTACGAGGACTATCACTAATGGCCATGTACAACCCTCCCCATCCCGGCGAGTTCATCACGGACATCTACCTTGAGCCCCATGGCATCAGTGGCCGTGAACTTGCGGCCAAGCTTGACGTGGCGGCTTCCACTCTCAGTCGCATCTTGAAGGGTACGAGCCGTGTCACCCCGGAAATGGCATTGCGTCTTTCCAAGGCGATTGGCCGTACTCCCGAGAGCTGGCTTCTGCTGCAGGACAACCATGATCTTTGGGTGGCGCGACAACACGTAGATCTGAAGCGTGTAGCCAAGCTTCGATTGGCAGCGGCCTGACTTCGACGCCCATCAGCCAGCGATTTGACGAGCCATTGCATGACCAGCTTGGCTGTTATGAAGCACCTCCGGCTTGAGCAGTCAGCAGCACTTCACAATCTGTAGCTATGACAAGCATTAGCTCTGACCGGACAAGTCCGATGGGCTGGCGCCCCTTCGCCCACGCAAGCCATCCCACAGGCCGCGCAGCATGCAGCGCAGATTTCGCCAGCGCGGCCCGATCAACACGCCGAACAGCAGCAACTTGATCAGTACGCGGGGCAGATCCTGGGCAATCCAGGCGCGCCGCGTGTGCGGTAATCGGTACAGCAGCACCCGATTGCGCATCATGTAGTAAAGCCGAACCGGCCCATGCACCACCACCTGCCCCAGCCCGAACGGCAGCGTGCGACGGGCGTCACCCAGGCGATGGTGCATCGTCGCCGCACACACCCCGCGCAGCGTGTAGCCCTGCGCCTGCGCGCGAAAACCCCACTCCAGGTCGACATTGTCGATGAACAGCCCGGCGTCCATCGGACCGACCCGGTCCAGCACGGCCAGCGGGATCAGCGTGCCCGAACTGATCAGGAAATCGCAGGCGATGGTCTGTGCAGGATGCTCGCACCACATCTTGCGATTGAGCGGGAAGCGCATGCGCACGAACGGCGCGTCGCGATGCTCGCGAAGATCCTGGAAGCGCGGCCCAACAGCCGCCACCTGGCCAGCTGCCGACAACGCGTGCAAGGCCTGCAGCAGCGACGCCACCATGCCCTCGCCGGGCTGACTGTCCTGGTCGAGTAACAGGACATAGGTATAGCCATGCGTCCGGGCCCAGTCGATGCCAAGATTCTGTGCCGCCGCCAGACCCATGTTGCGCGGCTGGACAAGCAGCTCACCGCCACGGCCCGACAGCGCCGCGCCCAACGCAGACTGCCACTGGCCACCACTGGCATTGTCGACCAGGACCACCGCGCCCACCTGTGTGGCCACGGTGTCGATCAATCCGCAGATGGCGGCCGGATCGGGGTGGTAGCTGACCACCACGGCGCACACCTGATGACCAGGGTGCTCAGTCATGACGCAACAGATCCCGCAAGATCGAGCGCATTCCCGTACCGTAGCGTTTGTACAAGCCCAGGCGTGCCTCGTGCACGATGGCTGGCGCACGTCGCCAGCGCGGCAGGCGGCCGATCTCCACACGCCGCTCGAAATGCGCACGTTTGTGCGCGACCTGCCGCGAATAATCTGCGGCACCCACAAATCCGGCGTGTTCGAAGAATTGCTCCAACGCCAGCAGCCGGCTCGCCTCATCGGCCAGCAGGCGAGCCCGCGGCAGCCGCAATTCGCGCCATTTCACCCGCAGCGTGCGCCGGCTTGCACCAATTTGGTTTGCGTCGTGTTGGCGATAGTCGATCAAGCTGTCGTCGATGAAGTCGAGCCGAGCCGCAGCAGCCGCCACCGCGGCCAGCCATTCGTCGTGGATCCACTCAGGGGCCACCGGCAAGGCCAGCTCGATCAGCTCACGGCGCAACGCAGTCGTCGCTCCCGTCACGAAGCTGCGCCGCAAGACCACCTCAAATGCAGAGCCCGCATGGATCGCCTGCTTCTCCTGTGTCGTCAACTGCAACGCGTCAAACATCGAACAATGCAGCGATACGCCCTGCGCGTCCACCAGCCGCGCGTTGCTGTGCAACAACCACAGCCGCGGATCGGCCTCGAACGCCGCGACCATCCTGGCCAGTTTGTCCGGATGCCAGACATCGTCCTGGTCGCACAGAAACAGCAGCTCACCGCGCGCCTGTCGCAACCCTGCGGTGAAGTTCTCGACATAGCCCAGATTGTGTGGATTGCGGCGCAACTGCACCTTGATCCCGGACTCGCCAGCGCACGCGGCAAATCGCCGCAGAATGTCCATCGTCGCATCGGTCGAACCGTCATCGCCGATCACGATTTCGTCGGGCTGAAGGGTCTGCCCCAACAGACTATCCAGTTGCGGCTGCAGATAGGCCGCGCCGTTATAAGTGCAGAGCACGATGGAAAGGCGAGGTCGGATCATCGTCACTCGGATTCAGGATGGCAAAGACGCAAGCACAAATGGCGCATCATAACGTCCGCGCGCGGGACGTGGCCCGAAGGGGCCATCTGACAGCTCGACTTCCCGGCCAACCTGCTGACTCAGTTAGAGAATAGACCGCTGTCAGCATGCGATATGCCCCGTTTCGGACACCTTGTTACGAGGATCCATCCGCGCTGACCGCGCCCCCGTCTCCCTCAAGCAAGCTGATCGGATAACGAACTGCCCGGACTGGTGATCCTCGGCAAGCAGGCGATCGACGACGACGCCAACCAGATCGGCCAGATGCCCGCCGCCAAGTATGCGTATTTAAAAATAGACGAAATATGGTATTTTCAAGAAAATCATAGATTCGGCAAGAAAAAATGACTGCACTTGGCTACGAATTCCTGCGTCGCTCGTTGCCCTTGCAAGCGTTTGCTCCACGGCTACCCGCAATTCTCAAGCCGGTAACGCGAGTCGAGCCAACACCGACGTACTTGGCCGTTCCAAGCCACGTGGCACCCGCGTCGGACGAACCGCTGCAACATATCCTGTTCGCCCTCAAACATGAGGGCGTCAATCTGCAGATCCTGGCCCAGGCGCTGCCGCATGTACCAGCCCAGGCGCTTGTCCACGAACTGCATCGCACACCCAACGGCCGCTACATCCGCATGGCATGCCATCTGTGGGAATCGCTGACCCATCAGACACTCGATGCGACTCCAGCGATAGGTGGCTCCTACGCCAATTTGTTCGATCCACGCCGTTACGTCACTGGACCACCGCAGCGCGATGCGCGATGGCGCATCAATTTCAACGGGCTTGGCACCCCGCGTTATTGCGTCACCGTCGAACGCACGCCGACAATCCAGGCAGCGATCAACGCCAATGTTCTGCAACGGGCGAACGCTTTTCGGGAAACACTCGGCGCCGGGCTCATGGAGCGAACGCTTGCCTGGGCCTATCTGCATGAAACACGGGACAGCTTCGCCATCGAACGCGAGGCGCCGAGTGAAGACAAATCACGCGCGTTCATCGCGCTGCTGCACCAGGCCCACAGCAAGCGGGCACTGACGGAGGACTATCTGGTCGAGTTGCAAGCGGCGACTGTCAGCAATCCCTTCGACAAGGCCACGGCATTTCGCACCGAACAGAATTGGCTGGGTGGTCCCGCCCGTGGTGCGGCAGGGGTTACCTATCTACCGCCGCCTCCGGAGTTGGCGCGCGAATTGATGGATGAGCTGATGTGTCTGGCCAATGCTGCTGCCGGCAAGCTGGACCCGCTCGTCGCCGCGGCTGTCATCTCCTTCGGATTCGTATACATCCACCCGTTCATGGATGGAAACGGCCGATTGTCACGCTTCCTGTTCCACCAGGCATTGTGCCAATCCGGTCAACTGGCTGACGGACTGGTATTACCTGTTTCGGTGGCCATGAAGAAGCACGAGGCGGAATACCTGCGCGTGCTGCAAATCTATTCGCAACCCGCCCGGGAATTTTGGCGTGTTACCTGGCTCGACAACGATAACTACCACTTCGATTTCCTCGGCGACGCGGCTCATTCGATCTATCGTTATTGGGACGCAACGCCATGTGTTGAGTTCGGTTTTGCCATGGCCGAGCAGGCCCTGAACGTCGAGTTGCGCAGGGAAACCCGGTTCCTTGCGCGTTACGACGCCATCCATGCTGCGGTCAACGAGCGATTCGACCTGCGCGGCAGCGACCTGTCGACACTGATAGTCGGCTGCATCGAGAACGACAATGGCATCTCCCAGCGCCGGCGCGACCAATTTTCAGGGCGCGTACCCGACACCGTGTTCACCTTCATCGAGGAAATGGCGGTGCAAACCGAGCGCGACTGCACTGACGCTGCCCCATCAGGCCCGCCATGACCGCTGACGTAGGCAACCATCTCGCACCGCCTCAGCGTTTCCGCGGTGCGGACCAACAGCGACACCGACGTGTGTCGGGTAGAATCGACGACTGAACAAGATTCACCCGCACCGTTCGCGGGTACCCAGCTAAAGGTATTGCAGATGAAAATTCTGGTCGGCTACAAGCGCGTCGTGGATTACAACGTGCGCATCCAGGTCAAACCCGATGGCAGCGGCGTGGTCACCGATGGCGTCAAGCTGTCCGCCAATCCGTTCGACGACATCGCGCTGGAAGAGGCGCTGCGCTTGCGCGAGAAGGGTGTGGCTGACGAAGTGATCGTTGTGGGTATTGGCCCGCCGAACCTCACCGCCCACCTGCGCAACGGCTTGGCGATGGGCGCCAACCGCGCCATCCACGTCACCACCGACGAGGCCGTGCAGCCGCTGACCGCCGCCCGTGTCTTCCTCAAGCTGATCGAGAAAGAACAGCCCGGCCTGGTGATCCTCGGTAAGCAGGCCATCGACGACGACGCCAACCAGACCGGCCAGATGCTGGCCGCGCTGTGGGATCGCCCGCAGGCCACCTTCGCCAGCAAGATCGAAATCGCGGACAACAAGGCCACCGTCACCCGCGAGGTCGACGCCGGCCTGGAAGTGATCGAAGCCGAACTGCCGGCGGTGATCACCACCGACCTGCGCTTGAATGAGCCGCGCTTCATCAAGCTGCCCGACATCATGAAGGCCAAGTCCAAGCCGATTGACGTGATCGAGTTCGCTTCGCTCGGCGTAGCCTCCAACGACCAGCTGAAAATCACCGGCTATGCCCCGCCGCCCAAGCGCAGCAAGGGCGTGATGGTGAAAGATGCCGCCGAACTGGTCGCCGCGCTGAAACAGAAAGGCCTGTTGTAACCCACATCCCTCGTAGGAGCCCGCTCGCGGGCGATGCTTTTATGGTTCAGAACAAGAGCATCGCCCGCGAGCGGGCTCCTACAGCACATCAACGGCGATCCATTGGTTAGCTGTGGTCCGGGACCGAAACAGACCAGGCGACTAGCCAATAATGCATTACAGCATTACAATGCACATCAGCACGCCGAGGACGCCCCCATGACCACATTGACCATCACCGCCCGGGGGCAAGTCACCTTTCGCAAAGAGGTGCTGCAACATCTCGGCATCAAGCCCGGAGAGAAGATCGAGCTGGACTTGCTGCCCGATGGGCGAGCCGCCCTGAGAGCAGCGCAGCCGACCGGGTCGATGACCGGCTTTGTCGGCCTGCTGGCGGGAAAGACAACCAAGGTTGCCACCCTCGAGGAAATCAACGAGGCCACGGCATGGGGCTGGGCGGCCCGCAAGTGAAAGTCGCCGTCGATACCAACGTGCTGGTTCGCGCTGTTGTGCGCGACGATGCCAAGCAGGCGAACATGGCTGCCAAGCTGCTGACAGGTGCGACCTTGGTTGCTGTGGCGTTACCCTGTTTATGCGAGTTCGTGTGGGTGCTGCGTCGTGTGTACGGCTTCACCGCTGCGGACGTGGCTGGTGCAATCCGCGCCCTGCTCGATGCAGCCAATACGGAAGCCAATCGGCCGGCCGCCGAAGCTGGTCTGGCCATGCTCGAAGCCGGGGGCGACTTCGCCGACGGTGTAATCGCCTTCGAGGGGCAATGGCTGGGCGGCGAAACCTTTGTATCGTTCGATAAAAAGGCGGTCGCGCTGCTCACCACACAAGGTCAATCCGCACGCTTGCTATGACACGCGAGCAAAAATAGCTCCCCATTCCTGTAGGAGCCCGCTAGCGGGCGATGCTCCTGCTCCAGATCCAAAAACATCAAAGCAAAGGCATCGCCCGCCAGCGGGCTCCTACGACGCACCCAAAAAGCTCCGGAGACACACATGAGCAAGATCCTGGTCATCGCCGAACATCTCGGCGGCAAACTCAACCCCTCCACCGCGCGCGCCGTGAGCGCCGCCAGCGCAGTCAAACCGGAGGCCCTTGACGTCCTGGTCTTGTCCGACGCACCGGATGCGGTTGCCGCCGAGGCGGCAAAAATCGCCGGCGTCAGCCGCGTACTCACCATCACGCGAAGCGAAAATACACATCCGTTGGCCGCCGTGCTGGCGCCACAGATCGCCAAGGCCGCCGAAAGCTACAGCCATGTGTTCGTGCCCTCCACCACCTTCGGCAAGGACGTCGCCCCGCGCGTGGCCGCCTTGATCGGCGTGGCCCAGGTCAGCGACGTGATGAGCGTCGAGGGCAGCCACACGTTCAAGCGCCCGATCTACGCCGGCAACGCGATCATCACGGTCGAAGCCGACCCTGCCCACACTGTCGTGGCCACCATTCGCACCGCTTCCTGGGCTGCGGCCGTCAGTGGCGCCAACAGCGCGCCGATCGAAGCGCTGACAGTCGAGGCAAGTCTGCCCACGCACACCCGATTCATCGAACTGCGACAGGGCAGCAGCGACCGCCCGGATCTGCAGAGCGCCAGCAAGGTCGTCTCCGGCGGCCGTGGCGTCGGCTCGAAGGAAAACTTCGACATCATCTACAAATTCGCGGACAAGATCGGCGCCGCCGTCGGCGCCTCCCGCGCCGCCGTGGATGCCGGCTACTGCCCCAATGAAATGCAG
>DASRUB010000018.1:0-15730 GCA_035655635.1 Rhodanobacter sp.
CACCTTCAATGAAACCATCAATGCTCAGCTGGAAGGTACCCGCGATTACATCGTCACCCACTACAAGACCAACACCCGCACCGACACCGACTACTGGCGCGCCAACGCAGCCAACACCAAGCTCTCCCATCCGCTCAAGCAACTGCTGGCCACCTGGCTATCCAGCAGGCCGATCATTCCCGGACTGAAGAAAGGCGCGTTCGGCCTGGGCTACCCGACACTGTCCTGGTACAGCCTGCTGGCCGGCGTGGGATTGTTTCCGGAACCGCAGGCCATGCGCCCGCCAACGCCGGAGGAGGCGCAACACGACCTCACCCAGATCGACAACCTGCTGGAACGCAGCGCGATGAACTACCCGGACCAGCGCGAACTGCTGCAGCGCATTCCGCTGCGCTCCACCGAGCCGTCCCTGCAGGCGTATCTCTGGTAGGCAACGGCCCCGTTGGCATGTGATGCCAGCTCAACCCAGTCGCGTACCATCGGGCACCGGTCGCTCCAGTGAGGTGAGTACCACGCCCTCCTCCGTGGGAAACCCGGTGAGCAGGAACTGCGAGCGGAATGGACCGATCTGCTTTTCCGGGAAGTTGATCACGCCCACCACCTGCCGGCCAATCAGGTCTGCTGGCTGGTAGAGCGCGGCGATCTGCGCGCTGGTTTTCTTCTCACCGTGCGGACCGAAATCCACCCAGACCTTCCACGCCGGCTTGCGTGCTTCGGGAAATGGCTCCACCCGGGTCACGGTGCCGGCCACGACCAGCACCTTCTCGAATTCGGCCCAGCTGATTTCGGGCACGTCGACTGTACTCATCCTTCCAACCTCGACTTCAGGCAATCGCGACTCTGTTGCCACCAGTAACTGGCCTGTGCAGCAAGGTAACCGAAGGGCCGCCACGTATTGTCCAGTCCATAGTCCGCGAACTGCCTCCAGCCGTCGTCGCCCTCGGCAAGCGCGGCGGCCATCAATTCCCCGGCGGCACAGGTGGGCGCCAGCCCGTGCCCGCCAAAACCCTGCGCCCACCACAGGCCATTGCCATCACCACCAATCTGCGGCATCTGGTGGCGCGCATAGCTCATCAGGCCCGACCACGCGTAGTCGACCTGCACTCCCGCAAGCTGCGGAAAGACGCGCAGCAAATCCTTCGTCAGCAACCTCTTCACCGCGGCAGGCGCCCGGTTGAACACCGAGATGCGTCCGCCCCACAGCAATCGGGTATCCGGCAGTGCGCGGTAATAGTCGAAGGCGAAACGGCTGTCGTAGATGGCGGCACGCGTACCCAGGCAATCGTGCAGTCGGTCACCGAGCGGCTCGGTGACCATCACGTAGGTGGCGATGGGCAGGATGGCGCGATCGACGCTCTTCTGCAGGCCGGCAAGATAGCCACCGCAGGCCAGCACCACCTGGTCGGCCAGCAACTCGCCTTGTGCGGTACGCAGGCGCCATTGCAAGCCCTCGCGTACGAGGCTGCGCGCACCACTCTCCTCGTGGATGCGCACTCCCTGCCCGGCCGCCGCCGCGGCCAGGCCGATCGCGTAGTTGAGCGGATGCAGGTGCAACGCATCGCGCTCCAGCAAACCATCGTGATAGCGCTGGCTCCGAATGCAATGGCGCAACTCCTCTTCGGGCAGCCAATGCCAGTGCACGCCGTAGCGTTCCGCCAGCCGTTGCTGGCGCTCACGCAACACCGCGGGGTCGCGAAACCAGTTGGCCCAGATCACACCCTCGTCCACGGCATCGCAGCTGATCGCATAGTCGGTGATGCGCTGGCGAATGCGCTCGACCGCTGCCCTGGTAAGACCGAACAGCGCAGCGGCCCTTTGCTCGCCCAGCTGATCAAGCAGCGCCTGCTCACCCAGCGAATAGCCGGCGAACACGAAGCCCCCGTTGCGACCGGATGCACCGAAGCCGATCTGTTCGCGCTCCAGCAGCACCACGTCACGCACGCCGCGTTCGGCCAACGCGAGCGCGGTATTGAGACCGGCAAAGCCGCCTCCGACGATGGCCACGCGCGCATGCACACGACCCCGAAGGGGTTCGTAGGCCGCGTAGGGCGTGGCCGTGGCGCGATAATAGGAAGTGGATACGGGCGAGTTCATCTGCGAGACCGATCCGTGCCGAACTCCGGCACCGGGCAAGCATAGCCTTTCCTCCGCGCGCAGCTGCAACTCGGGAAACCCTGGCCCGCGCAAGCTTGCGCCGTCACTTTCAGCTCAGAGCTTGTGAAAGGCTGTTGTCTCACAACCTCTCAGAGCTGGTCGAGAAACGCACGCACCGTCGGCGCCAGACTGGGATCCTGCATGGCCATGTGCATGGTGGCGCGTACCAGGCCGGCCTTGTTGCCGCAGTCGAAGCGGGTGCCTTCAAAACGGTAGGCCAGCACCTTGCCCTGTTCCTTCAGGAGTGCCTCGATGGCGTCGGTAAGCTGGATCTCGCCGCCAGCACCCGCCGCAGTCTCTTCCAGCAACTGGAAGATGCGACCTGGCAACACATAGCGTCCCACCACCGCCAGGTTCGACGGTGCGTCGGCGGGCCTGGGCTTCTCGACCATGTAGTGGATGGTCGCACTACGCTCATCCAGTGGCGTCGCATCGACGATGCCGTATTTGTCGGTCTCGTCGCGCGGCACCTCCTGCACGGCAATCACTCCGGCGTGTTGCGCCTCGGCGAGTTCGGCCATTTGCCGCAGTGCGCCCTTGCCTTCCCCGTTCCAGATCAAATCATCCGGCAGCACCACGCCGAACGGCTCATCGCCTACCACAGGCCTGGCGCAGAGCACCGCATGACCCAGGCCGAGCGCCTCGGGCTGGGTCACGAAGATGGCCCGTACATGTCGCGGCAAGGTGCCCTGCACCAGCGCCAGCAGCTCGGACTTGCCTTTCTCGTGCAACTTCGATTCGAGCTCATAGGCCTTGTCGAAATAGTCGGCGATCGCGTGCTTGTAGCGATTGGTGACGAAGATCAACGTGTCGGCGCCTGCATCCACCGCCTCATCGACGGCGTACTGGATCAGTGGCTTGTCGAGCACCGGCAGCATCTCCTTCGCAACCACCTTGGTGGCGGGCAGGAAGCGCGTGCCCAGGCCGGCTACGGGAAACACCACTTTGCGCAGGGGTTTGCTCACTCGTTGATCTCCGGATTGATACGACGGATCGACACCACGTTGGCCGGCTGCGCCGATTCGCTCCAGCGGAACGAAGGCAGCAGGCTGGACACGCAGCGGCGGAGTTCTTCCTCATCAAAGGCATCGACGGCCGCCACCGTCTTGCTCAGCAGCGCCTGCAGCAGGTCCCACGAAACCTCGCGGTGCTGGGCCAGGAAAATCTTGGCGTGCGCGGTGGCACTGTAGTTTTCCAGCGGATGGAACAGTTCCTCGAACAGTTTTTCACCGGCACGCAGGCCGGTGTAGACGATCGGAATCTCGCTGCCCGGCTTCTTGCCGGCGAGGCGGATCATCTGTTCGGCGAGATCACGGATCTTCACCGGTTCGCCCATGTCCAGCGCGAAGATCTCGCCACCCTTGCCGATGCTCGCCGTTTGCAGGATCAGCTGGCAGGCCTCGGGAATCGTCATGAAGTAGCGCGAGATTTCCGGATGGGTCACGGTTACCGGACCACCCTCGCGAATCTGTTGCCGGAACAGCGGCACCACCGAGCCGGCCGAATCGAGCACGTTGCCGAAACGCACCGTCATGAAGCGGGTGCTGGTCTGCGCATCGAGGTTCTGGCAATAGATTTCGGCAACCCGCTTGCACGCACCCATCACGCTGGTCGGGTTGACGGCCTTGTCCGTGGAGATCAGCACAAAACAGGAGACTCCGACGGCACAGGCCGCATTGGCCACCGTGCGGGTGCCCAGCGCGTTGTTGAAGAACGCGGCGCGCAATTGTCCCTGCAACATCGGTACGTGCTTGTAGGCGGCGGCGTGGAACACGACCTGCGGTTGCACGTCGGTGAACACCTTGCGCATCGCCGTCTGATCGCAGCAATTGGCCAGGATGCCGTCGAGAATCAGTTCCGGAAAGTCCGCCCGCAACTCCTGGGTGATCCGGTACAGGTTGTACTCGCTCAGCTCGACCACGGTCAGCGCGTGGGCGCCAAGCCGGGCCACCTGACGGCACAACTCCGAACCGATCGAGCCGCCGCCGCCGGTCACCAGTACGCGCCGGCCACTCAGCGTCTCGCGAATCGCGGTCCAATCCAGCTCCACTGCATCGCGGCCGAGCAGATCCTCGATCGCCACTTCCTTGATCTGATTCATGTAAGCGCGGCCAGCGACCACGTCTTCGAGCCGCGGCACCGTCCGGTACGGCAGGTCCGTGCTGTCGCACAATCTCACCACGCGCCGCATCTGGGCGGTGGATGCACCAGGCAAGGCGATCAGCAGCATGTCCACGGCCGCCCCGCGCGCCAGTTCGGGCAATTGATCCAGGCTGCCCAACACCGGGTGACCGTTGATGCTGGCGCCACGCAGGCTCGGCTTGTCGTCGACAAATCCCACCACGGCATAACGGTTGTCGCGGCGCAGGTCGCGGCAAAGCACTTCGCCGGCGCGATCCGCGCCCACGATCAGCACCCGCTTTGCCACCTTGCCCTTGAGCAGATCGGCACGGCTGTCCTTCCAGTAACGGTAGGCCAATCGGGGGCTGCCCAGCAGCACCGCCAGGAGACCCGGATACAGCAACAAGACCGAGCGTGGCACGCCTTCCAGCCGATCGTAGAGAAACAGGCACACGCCGATGGCCAGCGAACCGATGATCGACGCGCGTGCGATGTTCCACAGATCCGGCAGACTGGCAAATCGCCATACGCTCTTGTACAGGCCGGTCCAGCGGAAAATCAGACCCTGCACCAGCAACACCAGCGGAAACTCGAGCAACTGGAAGCTGAGGACTTCGTCCGGTCGCAGGGCGTAGCGCAGCCACTTCGCGATCCACCACGCGATGGCCGCGACCAGCAGATCGTGCAACACGACCGCGACCCGCGGGTGGATGACTCCGACAAACTTACGAAGTGACATGGGGAGCCTTGTTCGGATGGCGCCGCAACAAGCGACGTTTCAGGTACAGCCACGTGGCCGCCGCAACGGCATAGGCCACTATGGTAATCGCCAACGCCGCGTGCAGATGACTCCACGCCAACCAGGCCAGCGGCGCCGCGACCAGCATATTCCAGCCCAGGTAGGCCGCATCGACCCGTGCATGGGACCGACCACGCCGCACCAACCATTGGTATAAATGCTCGCGATGGGCGGCGTACCAGCGCCGCCCGTGCCACATCCGCGCGAGCAAGGTCAGGCTGGAATCCACCACGAACGCAGAAGACAGCACCAGCGCGGGCCACAGCAGCGCATGATCGAACCGCCACAGCATCGCGCTGAACGCGAAGATCAGCAAGCCCACGCTGCCGCTGCCGACATCGCCCATGAAGATCCGCGCCGGCGGCCGGTTGAAGAGCCAGAAGCCGAGCGCCGACACGGCGAGGCAAGCGGCGAACAGGGTCAGCATCGGCTGGCCTGCCGCCCACGCCAGGGCAGCCAGACCGCTACCGACGAAGATCGCCTGCAGCGCCAGCAGGCCATCGATACCGTCCATGAAGTTATGCAGGTTGATGCTCCAGGCACCGGCCAGCAGCAACAGGGGCAGCCACCACCACGGCACGCCGGTGGCCACCAACCCGATCGCAAACAGGGCAACCCCCAGCAACTGCGCGCCCAGGCGGGGCCATACCGGCAACGACCGATGATCATCCCACCAGCCTGCCAGCGCCACCAACAGCAGGGCCGCGCACAAGCCGACCAACACGATCTGCGCAGACCAGCCATGCGACTGACCCCACGCCGCCCCAGGCAGGCAGAGCAGCATCGCCACGACGATCCCGATGCCGCCGCCGCGGGGTGTCGGCGTGTCGTGCGAGCGGCGCTGCCCTGGCAGATCCAGCATGCCGCGGCGACGCGCATAGCCGATCGAACCGCGCGCCAGCACGACGGTAACCAGGAAGCTCGCCAGCAACCATCCGATGGCCGTCCACGTCGTCATGTCACTCGCCGGCAACTCCATGGATCGGGCGGATCGTGCTCCAGCTCTTGCAACTGGGGCATTGCCAGTGGTGTGCCTTGGCGCCGAACCCGCAACGGGTGCAGCGGTACATCGCCTGCCCTTCAAGCAGCTTGCGCGTCAGATCGCGCAGGATCAGGAAATTCTCCCGGGCCTCCCCTTCGATCTTGTCCATGGTGGCATCGAGCAGCGCCATCAATCCGCGCACCGACGGACGTTGGCGCAACTGCGCCGTCAGAAACTCGATGGCGGCGCGCTCGCCATCGCGCTGTCGATAGAGATGGGTCAGCGCCAGGATGGGCGACACGCCGTGATAGCGCCCCAGCATGTCACTCAGAAAGGCTTCGGCGCGCTCCATCTGCTGTGAGCGCGCATAACTGTCCAGCAACGGCGGCAGGATGTCGGGCGTGAATGCACTGTCGGCCTTGATCGCCGCCTCGAACGCATCGATCGCCGCGTCGTGCTGGTCGTCCTCGGCGTACATTCGCCCGATGAGCATGAACGCACGCACGCAGTCGGGTTGGCATTCGAACGCCTGGCGCAGGTAATCACGTGCCTCCGCCCTTGCGCCGTGCTGACGCGCACGCTCGGCCAGTTCGCAATAGAACTGGGCGATCATCGGCGCCTCCTCCTCACCGGTCATCACCTCGAGGCGCCGGGCGTGCTCGATCGCCTTGTGCCAGTCGCGCTCGTGCTGGTAGATCGAGATCAGGTGGCGCAATGCCGAGGGTGCATGCGAATCCATCGCCACCAGGTCGGCGAACAACGCCTCGGCGCGATCGAGCAGGCCTGAACGCATGTAGTCTTCACCCAGTTCCAGCAGGGCCACGGTCTTCATCGCCTCGGACAAGCCGGGCCGCGAGACCAGGTGCTGATGCAGCCGGATCGCCCGATCCACTTCGCCGCGGCGACGGAACAGGTTGCCCAGCGCAAGATGTGTCTCGACGGTGTCGCGATTGTATTCAGCCAGCTTCAGGAACACTTCGATCGCCTTGTCCTGCTCCTCGTTGAGCAGGTAGTTCAGGCCACGGAAGTAATCGGACGACAGCTCGCTGACTTCGGCGCCGGAACGCCGCGCCCCTAGCTGGCGCGAGGCC
Source organism: Rhodanobacter sp. (assembly GCA_035655635.1). Lineage (GTDB taxonomy): Bacteria > Pseudomonadota > Gammaproteobacteria > Xanthomonadales > Rhodanobacteraceae > Rhodanobacter. The sequence goes on from DASRUB010000018.1 coordinate 7,148, forward strand.
CACCAGCCGAGCACGAACGCAACGGGCAGCAGCGCCGCCAGCACATAGAGGGGGTTCATGGCTTGACCGGCGGCTTCCTCTCCGCCGGGGAAGGCTGGCGCGAGCGTCGCGGCCGCGACCCCAGCCATGCGCTCAACCCGCCGAGCAGCCAGCCGAGCACCAGGGCGCCCAGCAGGGCCGCGCCCTTGGGCAACTGCACCTGGGCAAACCCGAAGTCGTACCCGACCATGCCTGCATTCAGTGCTCCCAGCACGATACCGGCAGCAACAAAGATGACCAGGGTGATGATGACAAGCAATCGCATGAACGGACTTTACCTGATTGATCCCGACTGGCACAGGCGGCGCGACGCCGCGTCAGCCAGCGGCCGGACCGCGCCCCTGGTGTGGCGCGATCGACGGCCAAAAAGAAGGCAGGACCGACTCGCGCCGCCTGCCTCGGGTTTGATCTTCAGGGACGTCTCAGAACCTGTGGAAAAATCACTTCCTGTGATTTTCTTCTATTCACAGCCTCTCAGCCGGCGTTCTTGCCCGGATTTCATGGACGCCTCAGCCGGCGTCCTCGCCTAGATCAAGATTGACACGCTCGCGCAACTCCTTGCCTGGCTTGAAATGAGGGACGTGTTTGCCGGGCAAGGCCACGGCTTCGCCCGTCTTCGGGTTGCGCCCCATCCTGGGTGGTCGGTGGTGCAGCGCGAAGCTGCCGAACCCGCGCACCTCGATGCGTTCGCCTTGGGCCAGCGCCTGGCTCATCTGCTCAATCACGCTCTTGACTGCCATCTCCACGTCCGCAAACGCGAGGTGGGTCTGACGACGTGCCAGCGCTTCGATCAATTCGGATTTGGTCATGGGCCCCAATGTCCGTGACGTGAAACAGCGGGGCGGCGACTGCCGCCCCGCGTCGTGCCTGCTACTGGCGATCAGTCGGCCTTGTTGAACTGTTCCTTCAACAAGGCGCCGAGCTTGGTCGTGCCGCTGGCGGCGGAGGAATAGTCCACCGCTGCGTCGGGCGCATCTTCCTCGTCCTTGGCGCGAATCGAGAGCGCCAGCTGGCGACCCTTGCGATCCATGCCGGTGAACTTGGCTTCCACCGCATCACCCACCTTCAGATGCTCGGTGGCGTCGTCGATGCGCTCCTTGGCGATGTCGTTGGCGCGCAGGTAACCCTCGACGCCATCGCCCAGGTCGATCACGGCACCCTTGGCGTCGACTTCCTTGACCGTACCGTTGACGATCGTGCCACGCGGATTGGCCGCCATGAACTGACCGAACGGATCCTGCTCCATCTGCTTGATACCCAGCGAGATACGCTCACGTTCCGGATCCACCGCCAGCACCACGGCCTCGATCTCTTCGCCCTTCTTGAAGTCGCGCACCAGCTCTTCGCCAGTCACCTGCCAGGAGATGTCGGACAGGTGCACCAGGCCATCGATGCCGCCGTCCAGGCCGATGAATACGCCGAAGTCGGTGATCGACTTGATCTGGCCGGAAACCTTGTCGCCCTTCTTGTGCATGGCGGCGAAGGCCTCCCACGGGTTCGAGCGGGTCTGCTTGATGCCCAGCGAGATGCGGCGACGCTCTTCATCCACGTCCAGCACGGTCACTTCGGTCTCGTCACCGACCTGAACCACCTTGGCCGGATTGACGTTCTTGTTGGTCCAGTCCATCTCGGACACGTGCACCAGGCCTTCCACGCCCGGCTCGATCTCGACGAAACAGCCGTAATCGGTGACGTTGGAGACCTTGCCGAAGATGCGGCTGCCGACCGGGTAACGACGCGAGATGTTCACCCACGGATCGTCGCCCAGCTGCTTCAGGCCCAACGAAACGCGATTGCGCTCCTTGTCGTACTTGAGCACACGCACGTCCAGCTCGTCGCCGACGTTGACCACTTCGGAAGGATGGCGCACGCGCTTCCACGCCATGTCGGTGATGTGCAGCAGGCCGTCGATGCCGCCCAGGTCCACGAACGCGCCGTAATCGGTGAGGTTCTTCACCACACCCTTGATGACGGCACCCTCGACCAGACGCTCCAGCAGCTTCTCGCGCTCTTCGGAGAACTCGGTCTCGACGACGGCGCGGCGACTGACCACCACGTTGTTGCGCTTGCGGTCCAGCTTGATGATCTTGAACTCGAGTTCCTTGCCCTCGAGATAGGTCGGCTCGCGCACCGGGCGCACATCGACCAGCGAACCCGGCAGGAACGCGCGGACGTCCTTGATGTCGACGGTGAATCCGCCCTTGACCTTGCCGGAAATCATGCCGGTGATGGTCTCTTCCTTGTCGAACGCCTGTTCCAGGTCGTCCCACACCATCGAGCGCTTGGCCTTCTCGCGCGACAGCTTGGTCTCGCCGAAACCGTCTTCCAGGGCTTCGAGGGCTACCTTCACCTCGTCGCCAACCTGCACTTCCAATTCGCCATCTTCGCCCTTGAACTGCTCGATCGGGACGATGCCTTCGCTCTTCAGGCCTGCGTTGATCACGACAACGTCGTTGCGAATTTCGACAACGATGCCGGTAACGATGGCGCCGGGCTTCAGCTTGGAGATGGCCTGCTGGCTCTGTTCAAACAGTTCGGCAAAACTTTCAGTCATGTTGATTCCATAGTGGGAAAAGACCGTGGGTCCGCTGCGCTCGGGTGGGTTGTTGCGCAGGAACTATCGGTCCACCGGTTGGGGGTGTCTCAGGCGGCTCGCGCGGAGCCGACCATTGTCACCGTGGGTCAAAACCCCCTGCCGTGACAGGGGCACAAAAGCCGCCGCGCCATCCACTCAGGACCGCACGACGGCAAGTACTTTCGCAACGACCTCGTCGATGCCCATCCCGGTAGTGTCCACCAGGACCGCATCCGCGGCAGGCTTGAGTGGCGCGACCGCACGCGACGCATCGCGACTGTCACGCGCCTCAATTTCCCGCTGAAGGCCGCCAAGTGTAACGCTGAGTCCCTTTTCCTTCAACTGCTTATAGCGTCTTTTCGCCCTCTCGGCCGCACTTGCCGTGAGGAAAACCTTGTACGCGGCGTCGGGGAAGATGACGGTGCCCATGTCGCGTCCGTCCGCGACCAGTCCAGGCGCCTTGCGGAAGCCCAGCTGCTGGGCCACCAGGGCCGCGCGCACCGACGGCATCGACGCGATGGCCGACGCCGCAGCCCCGGCGGTTTCGGTGCGCAGTTCGTCGGTGGCGTCGTGGCCGTTGACGATCACCCGCGTCTCGCTGCCGTCACTGGCAGCCCGGAACTGGATTCTGGTTCCCTGGGCACAGCGGGCCACCGCATCCATATCCGACAAATCCAGCCCGGCCGCGCCAGCGGCATAGCCCACCGCGCGGTACAACGCGCCTGAGTCCAGCAGTCGCCAGCCCAATCGCTTGGCCACCAATGCACTGACGGTGCCCTTGCCCGACCCGGACGGTCCGTCGATGGTAAGCACGGAAGCGGCGGCGGCATGCGGCATGACAACATCCTGGTGACGAGGGAAAAGGCGGCAGTCTAACGCGTTGACCGCACCCCCAACGCGTGCTATCTAGCCGGTCTTGTCCACTTCATGCGATGCCCCAGCCATCTGATGAACGACCTTCGCCGCGAGTTCGATCAAGCCGCCCAGGACGTGCAGCACCTGGGCAAACGCCCGGACAACGATACGTTGCTGAAGCTGTACGCCCTCTACAAACAGGGCACCGAGGGCAACCTGGCGCGCACTCAGCCCGGCTTTTTCGATTTCGTCGGGACCGCCAAGCATGAGGCCTGGGCCCAGCTGAATGGCGTTTCCGAAGAGGAAGCCATGCGTCGCTACATGGCACTGGTACGGCAATTGCTGGCCTGAGGTCGGCCATTCTTCCAACGCAACGCTTGCGTTGCGGGGCCGAACACCGGCACATTCATACGATCGTTTGAGCCGCTCGTGGATCGCATGAATTACCCCAGCCCGAATTACCCCAGCCCAAATTACCCCAGCCTGCATTACCCCAGCCTGTTCGCTCCGCTCGACCTCGGCCATGTGATCCTGCCCAATCGCATCCTGATGGGCTCGATGCATACCGGGCTGGAAGACAAGGCCGGCGATTTCGACAAACTGGCGGCGTATTTCGCCGAACGCGCCCGCGGCGGCGTGGGGCTGATGGTCACCGGCGGCATCTCGCCAAGCATGCAAGGATGGCTGAAACCATTCGGCGGCCGGCTGACCATGCCCTGGCACAAGCCGCGACATCGCAAGCTGACCGATGCCGTGCACGCCGAGGGTGGGCGCATCTGCATGCAGATCCTGCACGCGGGGCGCTACGGCTACCACCCGCTGTCGGTGGCGCCCTCGAAGATCAAGTCACCGATCACGCCGTTCACGCCACGCGCCCTGTCGTCGCGCGGCGTCGGGCAAACCATCAACGACTTCGTCCATTGCGCAAGGCTCGCGCGCGACGCCGGCTACGACGGCGTGGAAATCATGGGTTCGGAAGGCTATCTGATCAACCAGTTCATCGCGGCACGCACCAACCAGCGCAGCGACGCGTGGGGTGGCGATGCGCAGCGGCGCATGCGTTTTCCGGTGGAAATCGTGCGCCGCACGCGCGCAGCCGTCGGGCGCGATTTCATCATCATCTACCGTCTTTCGATGCTGGATCTGGTCGAGGGCGGCCAGGACTGGAACGAAATCGTGGCACTGGCGAAGGCCATTGAAGTCGCGGGCGCCAGCATCATCAACACCGGCATCGGGTGGCATGAGGCACGCATCCCCACCATTGTCACCAGCGTCCCGCGCGCGGGTTTCGCCTGGGTCACCCGCAAGCTCAAGGGTGAGGTGGCGATCCCGCTGGTCGCCACCAACCGAATCAACATGCCGGACGTGGCCGAGCACATCCTGGCCAGTGGCGAGGCCGACATGGTGTCGATGGCGCGTCCACTGCTGGCCGACCCGGCCTGGGCGAACAAGGCCAGAGCCGGGCACGGCGAGCGGATCAACACCTGCATTGCCTGCAACCAGGCCTGCCTCGACCACGTGTTCCAGAACCGCCGGGCCAGTTGCCTGGTCAATCCCCGCGCCTGTCACGAGACCGAACTCAAGCTCGAACCGGCGCTTGTCCGAAAACGCCTCGCCGTGGTCGGCGCCGGCCCTGCCGGCATGGCTTGCGCCAGCGCGCTGGGCGAGCGTGGCCACCAGGTCACCCTGATCGACCGGGCCCGCGAGATCGGTGGCCAGTTCAACTACGCAAAACAGATCCCGGGCAAGGAGGAATTCCACGAAACGCTGCGCTACTTCCAGCACCAACTGGCCGACATGGGTGTCGACGTCCAACTGGGGCAAACAGCCGATGCTGCGTCCCTGCGTGCCGCCGGCTACGACGAGATCATCATCGCCACCGGCATCACGCCGCGCCAGGTGAACTTTCCCGGAAGCGATGACCCGCGCGTGCTGGGATATCTCGACGTGTTGGCGAGGCATCAGCCGGTCGGCGCGAGGGTGGCCATCATCGGCGCTGGCGGCATTGGCTTTGATGTCGCCGAATACCTGGTGGAAGCGGCGCCCTCGTCCACGACCGAGGTGGCGCGCTGGACCCGCGAATGGGGCGTGGACATGGATCTTGCACAGCGCGGCGGACTGCAGCCAGCACGACCCGAAGCGCCGGAACGACAAGTCTGGTTGCTTCAGCGCAGCGAGGGACGCCTCGGCGCACGATTGAACAAGACCACGGGCTGGGTACATCGGGCAACCCTGAAAGCCAAGCAGGTAACCATGCTGGGCAAGGTCCGCTATGAGCGCTTCGATGACCACGGCCTGCATGTCAGCGTCGATGGCAAGGCGCAGATTCTGCCGGTCGACAACGTGGTGGTGTGTGCGGGCCAGCAGCCCAATCGCTGGCTGGCTGACGAGCTGATCGCCGCCGGCCTGACGGTACACGTGATCGGCGGCGCCGACGTGGCGGCCGAGCTGGACGCCAAGCGCGCCATCGACCAGGGCACCCGCCTCGCCAGCACCATCTGAGAGGTTGTGAATTTTTCAACCTCTCAGCCCGGCCATGGCGAGGGCATGGATGCTCGAGTTGAGGCAACGCAGGAGCAGTTGCCCGATGGCCGGGCGCGAATCGAGCACGCAAGTGCTTGATTCGCGTGAGCGAGTACGGGCCTGTACCGGACTCGCGATAGAAGAAAATCACAGGAAGTGATTTTTTTCACAGGCTCTGAGTCGATCGTGGCCAAAAAAGAAAGCGCCCCGCAGGGGAGACGCATCGACATGGGTTCAGGGGGGAGTTGAACCAGATGTCGTGTTTAGCGTCGCTGCGGGGCGAGGGCCGCCGCCACCAGGGGGAGGGGAGGTGGCGGGACGAAGAAGAGTTTATGATCGACGCGATAAAGTATCCAATATATATTTCGCGCCTTATTGATTCGAAATCGCTATATGTTTGATTTCCGCCAGTTGCGCTACTTCGTGGCCGTCGCCGAGGAGCTCAGCTTCACCCGCGCGGCCTTGCGTCTGCACCTTTCGCAGCCCCCACTGTCACAGCAGATCCAGTCGCTGGAACGGGATCTTGGCGTGCGCCTGCTGGATCGCAACAAGCGCCGCGTCAGACTGACCGAACCGGGCCGGGTCTTTCTTGACCAGGCACGCCAGATTCTGGCCAAGGCAGACGAGGCGCGCAGCCTGGTAGCCGCCGCGGCCGCCGGTTACAGCGGCCACCTGCGCCTGGCCTACACGGTCTCCGTCTCGTTTCACCCGGCGCTGCCACGAACCTTGCTGCGTTACGGCCAGATCGCGCCCAATGTCGCCTTGAAGTTGATGGAGATGTACACGGAGCCGCAGTTTGCGGCGCTGCTGGCGGATGAAATCGATGCCGGGTTCGTGCGTAGCGAACCAGTTCACACACAGGATATGCGCCGCTTGCGCTTACGCGTGATTGACCGCGAAACGCTGCTGCTCGCCATTCCCGCGGGCCATCCTTTGGCCGGTCGCAGCAGCCTCAGGCTGGCCGAGGTTGCCGGTGACGCGTTTGTGTCCCAGCCCCGCGAACTCGCTGCCGCGCTATACGACCGTCTGGTCACCCTGGCGAACAACGCCGGATTCCAGCCGTCCATCGTGCAGCAGGCCCAGCAGATCAACGGCTTGCTGGCCCTGGTCGCCGCCGGCTTGGGGCTGGCATTGGTGCCAGCCAGCATGCGTGCCGTACGCCTGGCCGGTGTCTGCTACGTGCCACTGGAGGATCCCGATGCCTTCCTGCTGCTGGCAGTGGCCTGTCGCGCCGACGACCAGTCCCCCGCCTTGCAGCAGTTCCTGGCCACCGTCACGGGAACGTCCGTCGCAGCGGGCTTGTGACGGGCCACAGGAATAGCTACACTTGCGAGCTCAAACTTTTCTTTTAGTGTCAGGAGCTGGCCGTGAAGGTGCTTAACTCTTTGAAGTCCGCCAAGGCGCGGCACCGTGACTGCAAGATCGTGCGTCGCCGCGGCAAGGTGTTCGTGATCTGCAAGAGCAACCCCCGTTTCAAGGCTCGCCAGCGCTGAGTGCAGCGCGCGGCGATACCACAAAAAAGGTCGCATTCGCGGCCTTTTTTGTGGCTGACGATCCGAGGTGCAGCGACAATCTCGCCGCACCTCGGAGCAATATCACGTGTAGCGGACGTCGATGATTTCGTAATGCTTGACGCCATTGGGGGCGGTGAACTCAAAGCTGTCGCCGGCACTCTTGCCGATCAGTGCCCGGGCAATCGGTGAAGACACCGCGATGAGGTGCTGCTTGATGTCGGCCTCGAGGTCACCCACGATCTGGTAGGTCACGTCGGCACCGCTGTCTTCTTCTTGCAGCGCCACAATCGCCCCGAACACCACCTTCTTGCCGGGATTCAGCTGGGCGACGTCAATGACCTCCGCGGTCGACAGCAAGCCTTCCAGCTGCGCAATCCGTCCTTCGGTGAAGCTCTGCAGCTCACGCGCCGCGTGGTATTCGGCATTTTCCTTGAGGTCGCCATGCGCCCGCGCTTCGGCAATCGCCGCAATGATGCGTGGGCGATCGGTCGATTTCAGTTTTTCAAGTTCCGCACGCAGGCGTTCGGAACCGGCTTTGGTTATGGGGGCGCGACTCATGAGTTGAGCTCCTTGTGCAATTCCTGCAGGTTGTGTACTTCACCGTCACCACGGTAGTCCAGCGAGTGGATCAACGCACGGGCGCCGGCCACGGTCGTGGAATAGGTGACGCGATGCTGCAACGCTTCGCGCCGGATCGAGAAAGAATCGGCGATGGCCTGCTTGCCCTCGGTGGTATTGACGATGTAGCCAATTTCGCCGTTCTTGATCGCGTCGACGATGTGCGGACGTCCCTCAAGTACCTTGTTGATGCGTTCGCAGGCCACGCCGTGCCCGGCCAGGAAGCTGGCCGTACCGGAAGTCGCCACCAGCTTGAAGCCGCGTGCGATGATCTCCCTGGCCACCGGCAACAAGGGTTCCTTGTCGCCATCGCGCACCGACAGGAACGCCTTGCCCGCCGTCGGCGGCTTGATCCCGGCCGCTTCGTGACCGCGCGCAAAGGCGGCACCGAAGCTGCGACCCACGCCCATCACCTCACCGGTCGAACGCATCTCCGGACCAAGGATCGGATCGACGTTC
>DASRUB010000019.1:0-7016 GCA_035655635.1 Rhodanobacter sp.
CCTGGCGTGGCCGGGCGTGCTCGGCATGCTGGCGTACGCCGCCGCGCAATTGCTGGCCGCGCGCAACTATCGGGTCGACCTGAGCCTGATGGCGACCGCGCTGGTGTTCGGCTTGCTGCTCGACGGCAGCCTGATTCGCACCGGCATCGCCAGTTATGCCGCGGCTTGGTCGAACCACGCCATGGCGCCAGCCTGGATCCTGGCGCTGTGGATGACGTTTGCGCTGACCTTCACCCAGTCGCTGCGCTATCTGCAAACGCGACTGTGGCTGGCTGCGCTGCTCGGACTCGTCGGTGGTCCGCTGGCCTATCTCGGCGCGGCGCGCGGCTGGCACGTCGTGGTGTTTGCGGACCCTGCCTGGCGCAGCCTGCTGGTACTGGCTATGGGTTGGGCGCTGGCAACGCCCGCGTTGGCCTGGCTGGCACGACGCGGCATGGCGTCGTCGGGCGCAGAAACTTCCAGATCAACCCGGCGAGGACCCGCCGCATGAATCCGTGGTGGCATCTCCTTTGGGTATGGCTGCTGGCGGCAGTGATGATGACGCTGGGTTGGCGGTGGCAGCGCAGGCGCAGCAATGCCGGCATCGTCGACGTGTTGTGGGCCGCAGGCGTGGGCGGCAGCGCGGTGCTGCTGGCGGTGATCGGCAGCGGTGCCGCCCCGACCCGGGTGGCGTTGGCGGTGCTCGGCAGCGCGTGGGGCCTTCGCCTGGCTACCCACCTGTGGACGCGCGTGCACGGCAAGCCGGAAGACGGCCGCTACCAGCACCTGCGCGCGCACTGGCACGGCGACCAGCGGAAGTTGTTCGCCTTCTTCCAGTTCCAGGCCGCGCTGATCGTGCTGTTCGCGTTGCCGTTCTTCGCGGTGTCGCGCAATCCGGAAGCCTCGGGCGTGTGGTTGCCGGCCGCGGCCACCATCTGGCTGCTCAGCGTGATCGGCGAATCGACCGCCGATGCGCAGCTGGCGCGCTTCCGCACCGATCCGGCCAACCAGGGCCATACCTGCCGCGATGGCCTGTGGCGCTATTCGCGTCACCCCAACTACTTCTTCGAATGGCTGCACTGGTTTGCCTACGTCTGCCTCGCCGTCGGTTCGCCAATCGGCTGGCTGGGCTGGTCCGGCCCGATCGTGATGTATGTGTTCCTGCGCTGGATCAGCGGCATCCCGTTCACCGAGGCCCACGCCTTGCGCAGCCGCGGCGACGACTACCGCGAATACCAGCGCACCACCTCGATGCTGATCCCCTGGTTTCCGAAAAGGAGCGAGAAATGAATACTGTCGCGCTTGCCACCACTGAACTGCCGACCGATCGACCCGCATCCGGGTTGCTCGGGATGGCCGAGCGTGGCCACATTCCGGACGTGCTGTTGCGTCAGGGCATTCGCCGGCTGTGCGCGCAGCGTCTGCGCGCCGGGCAGATCGGTGGCCTCGAGGCACAGGCCACGCGCTTCGCCGAGTGCATCGACATGCTGCGGCACAGCCCGGTGGCGATCCACACCGACGCGGCCAATGCCCAGCATTACGAGCTGCCGCCAGCATTCTTCGAACTGTGTCTGGGCCAGCGGCTGAAGTATTCCAGCTGCTATTACCCGCACGGCGACGAATCGCTGGAGCAGGCGGAGGAGGCCATGCTCAGGCTTTACGGCGAGCGTGCCGAACTGGCCGACGGCCAGCGGATCCTGGAACTGGGCTGCGGCTGGGGCTCGCTGACCCTGTGGATGGCCGCACGCTACCCGCATGCGCGGATCACGGCGGTCTCCAACTCGAACCAGCAGCGCGAGCACATCCAGGCGCAGTGTCGTCAGTACGGCCTGTTCAACGTGAAGGTGATCACCTGCGATGTGAACTCGCTGGAGCTGGACCCGGATCAGTTCGATCGCTGCGTGTCGATCGAGATGTTCGAACACATGCGCAACTACGACACCTTGCTGCGACGGATCGGCGGCTGGCTGCGCCCCGGCGGCAAGTTGTTCGTGCATATCTTCGCGCACAAGACCCTGATGTATCCGTTCGAGACCGACGGCGACGACAACTGGATGGGCCGCCACTTCTTCACCGGCGGGCTGATGCCGGCATCGGATACCTTGCTGTGGTTCCAGTCGACGCTGAACATCGAGCAGCGCTGGCACGTCGACGGCACCCACTACCAGCGCACCGCAAATCAGTGGCTGGCGAAGCAGGACGCGCGCCGCGAGCAGGTGATGGAGGTGCTGACCCAGGCCTACGGACACCAGGCAGCGCCGCTCTGGTTCCAGCGCTGGCGCATGTTCTGGATGTCCTGTGCCGAGTTGTTCGGCTATGCCGATGGCCAGGAATGGCTGGTGGCGCATTACCGCTTCGTGCGGCCCTGACCGTCGCCACGAGACTACCTCCGACTCCCATGGAAACGCCAATGAACTTGTCCAAATTCCTGCTGCTGGCCTGCGCCGTCATGCTGTTTCCGGGCCTGGCCACGGCCAGCGACCTGCCGCCGATCAAGCCGGTGGCCAGCGTCGATCTGCCGCGCTTCATGGGCGACTGGTACGTGATCGCCACCATTCCCACGCGTTTCGAAAAGAACGCCTACAACGCGGTGGAGACCTACAAGCTGCAGCCCGACGGCAATGTCGCCACCTCGTTCCATTTTCGCGATGGCTCATTCGACCAGCCCGTGAAAAGCATCCACTCCACCGGCTTCGTGAAGAAGAACATCGGCAACGCGGTGTGGGGCGTGCAGGTGTTCTGGCCGATCAAGGCGCAGTACATCGTGGCGTGGCTGAAGAGCGACTACAGTCAGGTGATCATCGCGCGCGACAAGCGCGACTACACGTGGGTGATGGCGCGCACGCCGACGGTGTCGCAGACGGACTACGACGCGCTGATGGCGAAGGTGAAGGCGCTGGGCTATCCCATGGACAAGATCCGCAAGGTGCCGCAATCCTTGCCTCAAGGCTCCTGAGCAGGATCAGCGCATGTCAGAATTTTTTGGCGGATCCGGCTGGCTGCGACTTCAACGCCGCTCAGGTCGCCTGCCCGAGGTGCAACGCCCGTCGTGAAACATGACCGAGCAGCGCGAGACAAGCCATGCCGGCCAGTACAAGGAACACGATCGGGATATCCACGACCGCACCCGCGTGCAGCAGGCCCATGGCCAGCGTGCCGAGCGCGGCCACGGCCATCTGGATGCTGCCCAGCAAAGACGACGCAATGCCGGTGTTTTCGCCAAACGGCGCCATCGCGCGGGCGGTGGCGATGGGCACCACCATGCCCACGCCGACGAAGCACACGGCAATGGGCACCAGATAGGTCGCCAGCGTGCCTTGCTTGCCGATCAGCAGCGCCGCCAGCAGCAACCAAACGGACGCTGCGAGCAGCACGGCCAAGCCGGCGCCGATGAACAAATCCCGGGGCAACTTCTTGCTGAACAGCGCACCCAGGCTGGCACCGCTGACGAAGGCGGTGAGGATCGCCAGCGAAACGATCATGATCGCCAGGTTGCCGCGCCCCAGCACGTTCATCACCAGGTCCGGCGCGCCAATCAGGGCTGTATAGACCACGCCGACGCAGAAGCCGCCCAGCGATGCGTAAAGCAGGAATCCGGGTGTGGTCAGTGCCTGCCACACATGATGGCGCAGGCGCGCGCCTTCCAGCGCTGCAGGGTCCCGCTTCGGGTTGGTTTCGGGCAGATAGCGCCAGACCAGCAGCCAGAGCATGCCTGACAGCAACACCAGCAGGCCGAAGTTGGCGTGCCAACCCAGCCATTCGGTGAGGTAGATGCCCGCGATCGGTCCCGCGGCGGGCGCCAGCGCGAACACCGCGGTGATGCGCGCATAGATGGCTTGTCGACGATCGGCGGCAAAGGCATCACGCACGGCCGCATCGGCAATCACACCGCCGGCGCAGGCACCGACGCCCTGTACCAGGCGCCCCGCGATCAACGGCCAGATGTTGAAGCTGAGCAGGCAGATCACCGCCCCGAGGATCAGGATGGTGGCGCCACCCAGCATCACCGGCCGGCGCCCGAAGCGGTCCGACAGCGGACCGTAGAACAGCCGACTGACGGCGGAGCCAAACAGGTACGAGGTCATGGTCAACTGGACCATGCCGTAGTCCGCCTGCAAGCCATGCGCGATGGCCGGCAACGCCGGCGCGTATTCCGTGTCCCCAAAGGGGCCAATCGCCATCATCAACGCCAGCAGTGCGAGTGCGGGCTGCGGAACATCGCGACGGGAATGCCCGGCATTCACGGCCCAGCGACCGCATCGGTAACACACATCGATCTGATCCGGGTTGACGAGGCGATGCCCATGCAAGGCGCCGGCAACGCTGCACGAGACGTGCGGATGGATGGGCCGGTCGCGCCGAGTACAGCACGCCAAACGTGAAGAACACCTGCAGGCATGTCGGCCGCGCGCGCCACACCAAACGATGATGCACACCTCGAACGACGACGCCGTTGTGACGGCCAGAGGCGTGCCCGGCCTCACTGGCACATCAGCGCGAATCAACAGCCGTGTGGATGAACGTCCGCAAGCCTGCAACGCTGCCTTGACGCGCGGTACGCAGCGCGAACCTCGCGTGTCGGTCCACCCCTCCGAAACTCCGGCAGGTTCAGGAACCCGGTCAGAATCCGTGGCCACCAGATCTGTTCGCTCAGCGCTGGCACCGTGCGTCAGTCACGCTGCCCCATCCCGGGCTTTCGGTGCCACGACCCGCTCCCGAAACTGCCAGTGACGACCACGGCAACAGGCGCGCAAGTTCCGCTCGAGCGACCTTGTAGCACTCACATGCCATCGACTCCAGTCGTGGGCGATCGATCACTTCGAGGTGGCCATGCTTGTATTCGATGGCGCCGGCCCGTTGCAACGCCACAGCGGCCGCCGCCACACTCTCGCGACGCACGCCGATCAAGTGGGAGACCATCTCCTGGGTAACCGCCACCTTGTTGGACGGTAACCGGTCCAAGCTCATCAGCAGCCAGCGACACAGCTGGCGGTCGACCGTGTGATAGCGGTTGCAAACGGCGATCTGCGCCGTTTGCGCCATTAACGCCTGCATATGGCGCAACAGCACATATTGCATCGAGCCGCCGCGCGTGAACTCCGTGCGTATCGCATCGGCGCGCACGCGCAAGGTATCTCCGCCACTTTGCACCACCGCCCGATCAAGTGCCGTGCCGCCGCTCAACAAGTTCGCAACGCCGACCATGCCTTCGTTGCCGATCATCGCGATCTCGATCGAATTGCCGCTTTCGATCACGTGCAACAGCGAGACCACGGCTCCGCACGGAAAGTAAACCCATGGTTGGGCGTGGCCGGCTTCGTACAACACCTCACCGGGCGTCAGCACGAAGCAAGCCATGTGCGGCGCGATGCGCGCTCGCTCGTCGTCGGCAAGCGCAGCCAGCAATTCGTTCGATCTGAATGATGCGGTACGCGGGAATGTCGCAGGGGTCATGGGCAGGCTCGCCAAATGGGCAGTAGCGGCAGCCGGTGAATCGGCTGGGACCCGTAGATACGGCGCCTGCCCGCAAAAAGATGCGCGCCGATTTGTTGACCGTACGTGAACCGGCTCCCCGATGCTGCAGCGCAAGGCAAGTGTGCGGCATCAAGCAGACAGCCCTGGCGCCCCGGCGTAACTCTTGGCGTGGAGGCTGATCACAGTCACCCGACAACGCTGATCCCGAGGGAAAACAATCATGTCCACGAAGCTTGGTTCAAAACTCGCCATCCTGGCGCTTACCGCCGCCGCCGCGACGTCCTTCGCGCCCGCCGCGGACGCGACTGCGGTCAACTACGATTTCACGGTGAACGTCACCAGCGGCCCGCTGGCGGGCACGGTCCAGAACGGCAGCTTCGCCTACGACAACAGCAGCGTCGTTCCCGACAGCTTCAACAGCGCGTCCGGGCTGCTGACCGCATTCGACTTCATGTTCAACGGCACGACCTACAGTGCCAGCACCGCCAATACGGGCTTGCTGGGGTTCGATGCCGCCGGCAGCCTGACCTCCTTATTCATCTCGTCCAGTTGCATCTCGCTGGGTTGTACGTACTCGCCTGGCACCGACAACTTTACGGTTACTCCCGGACCCGATGGTTTTCTTTACAGCACTTCAACGATCGACAGCTTCGCTTTCGGCGACGTGAGCTTCGCCCTCGCCGGGGTGCACGTGCCTGAGCCCAGCACCTTTGGCCTGTTCGGATTCGGACTGTTGCTGCTGGGAGGCGTCGCCGCGCGGCGCCGGTTCACGCTTCGACGATTCGAGTAACCGGGGGGCTAACCAACAAACCGCGCCCGGAGCTCTCTCGTTGAGGTTCCTTTGCGCTCCTGATCCTGGCTCGCCAAGCCGGCCGGTCAACCGCGTGGTTGAGCAGCGCAGTCAATATGCGTCGCTCTCCGAAATGCGTCCGCAGACCGTCTCCTTGAATAACGCACTGGAACGGCGGCGGCAGGACGGATCGACTCAAGCAAGCGGCTGTTTTTGTACGAGTCGCCGCTTCGGTCGACCCGCCGTTTCAATCCAACGTTGCCGAGGTTGCCTTCAACCTCCCGGGTCAAACACGCCCAGCGAAGATGTCCTGATTGACCCCGGTGCAGGATCGCACGCGCCCTGCATCCGGATCTTGTTTGACACGTACCTGTTAATCGGAGCCTTACCGCGCGGGTCCGCCATGGATGTGTGACCGGCCCCCCGCAATCAGCCAAGACGCGTGAAGCAGCATCCCCCTGATGGAGAATCCACCGTGAAACTGAAGCTCTTGATCGTTGCCATGGGCATCGCGTTGTTGCCCGGTCTGGCATCGGCATCCAGCCACCGTGAAGCCCCGTTCATCGCCGGCCACCCGACGGTAGACGCCACCGACTTCTACATGTTCACCAGTTACGAGCCCGGACGCTCGGGCTACGTGACCATCATCGCCAACTACAACCCGTCGCAGGACGCATGGAGCGGGCCCAATTATTTCGCGCTCAATCAGGACGCGGTTTACGACATCAACATCGACAACAGCGGCAACGCCAAGCCGGACCTCGTGTTCCGC
>DASRUB010000020.1:0-3509 GCA_035655635.1 Rhodanobacter sp.
GTGGTGCCGCCGACCGTCGCCATCGTCGGCGCCGGCAAGCTCAGCCACGACGTGGTCGCCGTGATGGGCGGCATCGAAGTGCATCGGCGCATGCCGATCAGCCTCACCTTCGACCACCGCGCCGCCACCGGCGGCGAAGCCGCGCGTTTCCTCAAGGCGCTACTGGACGATCTGGGCCTGCCGCACTGATCAACGCGCAAACCGTGCAAAGAAATGGGCGCTGCAAGGCGCCCATTTCTTTTCCTCGCACCGTACGGCATCCGTAGGAGCCCGCTGGCGGGCGATGCTCTTCCGAAATCCCGAACCCGTGAGAGAAGCATCGCCCGCCAGCGGGCTCCTACGTGTTGCCGTGCTGCCCCATCAGTAGTCGCGCACGTCCAGCACCACGAAACAACGCGCGCTGTAGTTGCCTGCCTGCGGCCACGCGATCGAGTTCAACGCCAGCGTGCCGGCGGTCCACAACTCGTTGTCGAGCAGTGCCTCGCAGCGGGAGTCGTCGCCCCCTGCATGGCTGTGCACCAGCCGTAGCCAGTGCAATTGCGGGGTCAGCGCCTCGCGCTTCAGCGCCGCCTCGATCGACTCCAGCGCCTCGGTCGGCATGCTTGCGGCATCCGCACCGCGCACGCCGAACGGCCCGATGAACACATCCCAGGTGCGCACGCCGATCTCCCACGCCGTGATCTGCATGCGGCGGTCGTCGGTGACATACCAGCACGCGGCCAGCAGCAGGTGGAACACGTTCTGCTCGAACGTGTGCAACGCATCGCGGCAACCGGCGTCGCCACCGCCGATGCCGGCGAAGCTCTCTTCGATGCGGCGTTCCTCGCCCAGCACCACGTCGACATCGAGTCGGCCCGGCTCGCCCGTGGCGCCTGCATGCCATTCGGCGCGGATGGCCGGGAAGTCACCGTCGGTGACCAGCCAGCCGTCTTCATCGGCTTCCAGTTCGACATCGTGCCGCTCGAACAAGCGGAGCAGGTATTTTTGCAGCGCCACACTGTCCATCGTCAATTCCATTCAGTTGGTTCGGACACTTCCCGCCGTTCACCCTGAGCGTAGGCCCAAAGCGGCCGAAGTCGAAAGGCACTCGTGCAGAGGCCGCCCAAAGCTGCCCTTCGACTTCGCTGCGCTACGCTCAGGGAGAACGGTCGGGAGATTGCTTCGTCCCCGCCAGTTCGCGCCAGGTCAGGTACACGCGCAAATCGAACTCCAACTGGTGATAGTCCGGCAGAATGTACGTGCACAGCTGGTAGAACGCCTTGTTGTGCTCCATCTCCTTCAGATGCGCCAATTCGTGCACTACGATCATTTGCAGGAATTGCGGCGCGGCGGCCTTGAACAGGCTGGCCACGCGGATCTCCTTTTTCGCTTTCAGCTTGCCGCCCTGCACGCGCGAGATCGCGGTGTGCAGTCCCAGCGCATTGCGCAAGACGTCGAGCTTGCTGTCGTACAGCACCTTGTCGATGCCCGGTGCATTCTTCAGATGCTGCTGTTTCAGCGAGGCCACGTATGCGTACAGCGACTTGTCGCTCTGCACGGCGTGGCGATCCGGATAGCGCGTCGCCAGATGTTCGCCCAGCCGCTCACGCGCGATCAGCTCGCGCACCTTGTCCTGCAGGGTGACGGGGTAAGCCTGGAGATACTTGAGTGGAAACATAGGCGACGTATTCTGGCACGTCACCGAACTGGCGCCTCACTACCGAGGCCTTGCGCTTTCGCCTGTGGTGGGCGACCGAGCCTGCGCTCGTCTCGGTGCGCGCCCGATCACGGACCGCCGCCTGCCGCGCCGGTCGATCCTCGTCCCCAGCAACGCTGGCGCAACCAGCATGCCGGCAGCATCACCGCGGCAAACGCACCATAGCCATAGAGTGCCGGCAGAACCTGCTGCCAGATCCCGCCGCTGACGCGGCCGAACTCACCCACCTCGGGCAGGGTGGCGGTGTCGAAACCGGCCAAGGCCGCGAGCGTGGTCGCCACGGCTGCCAGGATCAGTACAAGTACATCGAAAATGCGGCGGCCCGCGGTTCGCGGCAGACCTCGGGGATAGGCCCAGTAGATTCCGCAGAGCACCAGCAGCCATGGAGCCAGCAACAGGATGGACAGATAGCGCACGGGGTTCTCCCTTCAATCGTGGTCGGGGCGTCAAGCCTGCGCAGCGAGTTGGTCCAGCGCCTGGCGCAACTGCGTCAACGCCTGTTCGCGCGCCGCTTCATCGCGGTACTCGGGGGTGTTGGCCACGGCCTCGCCGTCGATCTCCAGCGCCATGCCCAGCGCGTGAGCCTGGACCACGGCACCGACGGCACCCAGGCTCTTCAGTCGCCTCTGCATCGCCCCGGCAGCCTTCGGATCGGCGAACGATACCGACAACAACAACTCTTCCCCTTCAGCCGAAAACAGCCGGAAGCGGAAGTTGCCATCGGCGTCGCGGAAACTGGCCAGGCGTGGCGCCAGGCGTTGCCTTGGCGAGGACTCCAGTGCACGCGTGACCATCGCCGCGGTTCGCATCCGGCGCAGGCCGAGCACCTCGCGCAGCGCGGCAAGCTTGGGGGTGGCAATCGCTCGCGCCTTGCGCGCGCCTTCCTGCAGGATGACCTCGATCGCCGCCGGATCGGCCATGAAGGCCTCGTAGCGTTCGCGCAGCGGCGCCACGTCGGCTTCGATGCGCTCGTACAAGACCTGCTTCGCTTCGCCCCAGCCAAGCCCGTCCAGCAGGCCACTGCGGAAAGCTTCGCTCTCCGCCTCGCTGGCAAATGCACGGAAGATGGTGAACAGCGCACAGTTATCCGGATCCTTCGGCTCGCCGGGCGCGCGAGAATCGGTGACGATCCGCATGATCGCCTCGCGCAGCTGCCTGCTGCCGCCGGCAAACAACGGAATCGTGTTGTCATAACTCTTGGACATCTTGCGCCCGTCGAGACCAGGCAACGTGGCTACCTGCTCATCGATCAGCGCCTCCGGCAGCACGAAGAACTCATGCCCGTGCAGATGGTTGAAACGCTGGCCCAGGTCGCGCGCCATCTCGATGTGCTGGATCTGGTCGCGTCCCACCGGAACCTGGTGCGCGTCGAACGCGAGGATGTCAGCGGCCATCAGCACGGGATACATGTACAGGCCCGCGGTAACACCCGCGTCAGGATCCTCACCCGCCTCCGTGTTGCGATCCACCGCCGCCTTGTAGGCGTGGGCACGATTGAGCATGCCCTTGGATGCGATGCAGGTGAGAAACCAGGTCAACTCCGGAATTTCCGGAATGTCCGACTGTCGATAGAACGTGACCCGCGCCGGATCGAGACCGGCGGCCAGCCAGCTCGCGGCGATCTCCAGCCGGGAACGCTCGATCCGCGCCGCATCGTCGCTCTTGATCAGCGCGTGATAGTCGGCCATGAAGAAGAATGCATCGACGTCATCGCGCCGGCTGGCCTCGACGGCGGGACGAATCGCCCCGACGTAATTGCCCAGATGCGGCGTGCCGGTGGTGGTGATGCCGGTGAGTATTCGAGTCTGCATGT
>DASRUB010000021.1:0-30888 GCA_035655635.1 Rhodanobacter sp.
GCAAGCGTTGAGGTGCGATATGCCGCGTAACCTGAAGTTGCTGATCGGCACGCGCAAGGGATTGTTTCTTGCAACGGCGGACCACGGGCGCAAGCACTTCCAGTGGTCTGGCCCGTTCATGGCGGGCTACGAAATCCAGAGTGCCGTGCTCGACCCGCGGGAACCCGAGTTCGGTTATGCCCTGGCCCAGCACAAGGTCTGGGGCAGCCATGTGTATCGGACAACCGATGGCGGGCTGCACTGGAGTCCGCTGGACGAGGTACCTCGACATCACCGCGATGAAGGGCAGGCGAGCCTGAAAACCCTGTGGTGCCTGGCCATGGGTCACGCGACCCAACCCGGCACCTTGTATGTCGGCATTGAGCCGCCGGGCTTGTTCGCGAGCCGGCAGCGGGGCGTCGATTGGCAACTGCTCGACGGGTTTCACACCCAGGCCGAAGCAAAGTTTTGGACGCCAGCCAAAGGTGGCCTGGCCTTGCATTCGGCAGCCAGTGACCCAGAGCGTCCGCAAACATTGTATGCGGCGTTGGCGGCGGGAGGCAGCTACCGATCGGATGACCTGGGACAACATTGGCAACCGATCAATCGCGGCATACGGGCGCCGTACTTGAACGCCGCGGCGCCGCCGGCGGGTCAGTGCGTGCATCGGCTGTATGTGCACCCCGCCGGCGGCGGGCGGCTCTATCAACAGAGTCATAGCGGCACCTACGTGAGTCGTGATCGGGGCGACACCTGGCAGGAGATCAGCGCGGGCTTGCCCAGCGATTTCGGTTACGCCCTGGTGGGGGACCCCAACGACGCCGACACGCTGTATGTCGTACCGGAACAAAGCAGCCAGCTCAGGGCGGTGGCAGATGCCCGGCTGCGCGTTTACCGCAGTCGCGATGCCGGCGAGAACTGGACACCGTGTCAACGCGGACTTCCCCAGGACAACGTCTACGTGACGATCCTGCGCGAGGGGTTGGAAGCGGACGGATTGGATCCGTTGGGCCTCTATCTCGGGACGACCAGCGGCCACCTGTTTGCCAGTCGCGACGGCGGCGAATCGTGGGAGTTGCTGGCCGGCTATCTCCCCGGCATCCTCTCAGTTCGTGCCACGCTTGATTGAAGACCTGATGCAAACCGCCGACTCATGGGAACGTCTGCTGGACGGGAACCAGCTGGTCGCCGTTGCGGGGGCAGGGGGCAAGAAGAGCACCATGTACGCGCTGGCTTCACGATGCCCTGGGCGGGCAGGGCTGACGACGATGGTCAACTGTCCGTATCCGCCGCGTGAGCTTGGGGTCCAGCTGGTTATTGGGGAAGAGGCGACGCTGCTGAAATCAGTTCGTGCGACGCCGCGGGACTGCCGCAAGGTTTTTTTCGCGCAGCCCGGCAAGCACGCGGATTTGACTGCCGGTATTCGTGCGGAGCTGGTTGCGCAAATCCACGCAGCACAGGTTTTTGACCTGCTGTTGGTCAAGGCCGACGGTGCCCGTCGTCGGCTGATCAAGGCGCCAGCTATGGGTGAGCCGATCTATCCAGCCGATACCGAACTGGTGCTTTACCTGGTTTCAGCGCATGCGCTGGGACGCAAGCTGAATTCCGGCGTGGCCCACCGGGTCGAAGAGTTCACGGCGCTGACCGGCGCTGCGGAAGGAACCACCATCACGTCCGAACACATCGTCAAGCTGTTGACCTCCGCCGCCGGTGCATTGAAGGGGATAGCAGCAGGAACCCGTGTGGTGCCAATCATAAACCGAGTCGATACTCCGGTCAGGCGTCGACAAGCGCGCGACATCGCGGAGCGAGTCCTGTCTGCTTCGCCCAGGTTGAGCGGCGTGGTGCTCGGCTGCATGGGTGATGCGATTCCGCAGATGGAATTCATCGAAAGATCCTGAGCGCGGCCGCCGTCACGTGACGGCGGCCTCAAGCAAGGAACGCCGTGATTTTCCGGCAATACACTGGTGTGCAAGTGTGCGACCGATCAGGTCGAGGTGAAGGTGGACAACGAGTTCCTGTTCAAGCTTCCATCCCAACCTTCGCCTTGAACTCCGCGCTGTGAACTCTGCGTTTTCTGACTTCACTCCTGTAATCCTCCTCGGATCACAGCTTAAACCGGTGTCTCGATTTCGGGATCGACTTCAACTCTCGGCGGTGGTGGGCGTGTTCGAGGCGACGACCGCGGGCGTTGCGGGTCGGCATTCAAACCGGGGCACTACTCTCGAGTGTCATGTGACCGGTACAACGATGTACCAGATTCGTGACACCCATGGTGACAACCACAGGTTTTGTATCTCCGAAGCATTGAATCTACATCCTGTTTCAATACTGAAGTCTGGCATGCGATTTGCTGTGAACAACCTGTCTAGGCAGCGGCTGCACGCGGGTCGCCGGGTTACGGCCGCAATCGGAAGAACAGGCCATCGGGCGACGCTCCCGGGGCTGCATTCCGCGAAATCGCTGAATTTGGGAGGTTCGATCAGTGTGCTTGACACAATGTGCTTGACACAATATGAAAACGTGTGTGGACCGCAACGGGTCCGTCTACGCGAGGCCAGAGCTTCGCCGCGATGACGAGGCTTCTCCTCGCCTAACAGCGCGGTTAGCCGTGCAGTCGGGGGGGCTACAGGAACCAAAAAAGCCGGTATGTGGGTATCCCTGGATGAATGTCCAGAATGATTGTTCAGTGACATGCAGAGGAGAGGAAATCACCATGAGTTCTCAAAACAGCAGCCGTTCACGCCGGTTTAGGTTTTGCGTCACCATGCTGGCCAGCCTGGGGTTGGCTGTCGGTGCAACGGCGGTGGCCCAGACAAGCGAAACGAGCGCATCCGCAGCCGTCGCCAAGAGCGCAGCAAACCCGAACTTGTGGCCCGCGCCGGGTCGCAACAACGACCTGACGCGTTTCAGTCCGCTGAAGCAAATCAACACCAGCAACGCGGGCAACCTGCAATTCATGTGGAGTCAGTCGCTCAGTTCATTGCGTGGCCAGGAAGGCCAGCCGCTCGTCGTGGAAGTTGGCGGCAAGCCGATGATGTTTTTGGTCAGCGGCTGGCCGAATGTCGTGCAAGGACTGGATCTGTCCAATCCGGACAACCCGGTGAGTGTCTGGAATTACGTCAAGAAAGATGGCCGTGACGATAGCGCCGTCAGTGTCGCGTGCTGCGACACCGTCAACCGCGGCCTCAACTACGCCGACGGCAAGGTGATCTTCCATACTCTGGACGGCTACCTGATCGCGCTGGATGCGTTGACGGGCAAGGTGGACTGGAGTGACAAGCTCG
This sequence comes from Rhodanobacter sp., assembly GCA_035655635.1. Classification (GTDB taxonomy): domain Bacteria; phylum Pseudomonadota; class Gammaproteobacteria; order Xanthomonadales; family Rhodanobacteraceae; genus Rhodanobacter. The sequence goes on from DASRUB010000021.1 coordinate 3,267, forward strand.
CGTCCCCGGAGAAGGGCCAGACCATGACTGGAGCGGGCGTGATCTCCGGCAACAACATCATCATTGGCTACGGCGGTGCTGAGCTTGCGGCGCGCGGCAGCATCGCTGCTTACTCGATCGCTACCGGGAAGAAGGTCTGGGGCTTCTGGAACAACGGCAGCGCCAAGGACGTCGGCATGACCGCGAACACCAACAAGGCGGTTCCAAAGCACGGCACCCTGAAGACCTATCGTGGCGTCAATGAGTATCCAGGGGATGAGCACCTGCGCGGTGGTGCTACCGTCTGGGGCTGGCTGAGCTATGACGCGAAGCTGAACCTGGTCTACTACGGTACCAGCAACCCTGGCACGTGGAGCCCCACGTATCGCTGCAAGTACGACACGTGGGAAAAGTGCAACGACGGCACCCAGGACAACAAGTGGTCGCTGTCGATCATCGCGCGCAACGCGTCGACAGGTGAAATGGTGTGGGCGTACCAGATGACGCCGTTCGACGAGTGGGACTACGACGGTGTCAACGAAAGTGTCCTCGTCGACATGGATATCGATGGCCAGAAGAATCGCCCCGTGCTGGTGCATTTCGACCGCAACGGATTTGCGTACGTGCTGGACCGCAGAACCGGCCAGTTGCTGCGCGCGCACAACTACGTTCCCGTGAACTGGGCCGAGAAAATCGACGTGGGCGGGACCGATCAACCGATCAAGGTCAAGGCGCATTCGCCCTTCAGCATTGACAAAGCCGTGCAGGCGTGTCCGGGGGCCATGGGTGGTAAGGATCAGCAGCCGGTGGCGGTGGATCCGAGCAACCCGCAGGTCTTCTTCGTGCCGACCAACCAATGGTGCATGGAGGATACGCCGCTGAAGCGCACCAGTACGCAACAGGGCTCGGGTTACGCGTTCGCCAATGTGTACATGTACGAGTCCACACCTGGCCTTGCGGGCCAGTTCCAGGCCTTCGATGTCGACACCGGCAAGATCGTCTGGAAGATCCCCAACAAGTACCAGACTTGGGGTGGTGCGCTGGCCACGGCTGGCGGCGTGGTCTTCTATGGCGACATGGTGGGTGATTTCCGGGCCGTGGACGCCAAGACCGGCAAGGTCCTGTGGCAGCGCAAGCTGGGTTCGGGCATTATCGGCAACCCGATCAGCTACAGCGTCAACGGCCAGCAGTTTGTGTCGGTGTTCGCCGGGATTGGTGGCTGGAGCGGCCTGCCGGTTGCCGCTGGTCTGAACTTCAGCGACAAGTTCGGCGCGATCGGTGCGACCGCAATGGCCAAGGTCACCAACCTGAACCTGGTGCCGCAGGGTGGCACCCTGTATACGTTCCGCTTGGTCGGAGCGGAGCACCAGAACGTCGCGGACGCCAATACCGCGAAGTGACGGCGCGTGCACGGTTGAGTCGTAGAAGTGTACAAACCACTGTTGCATGGTGAAGTATGCCGGGGTTGCCTAGTGCAACCCCGGCATCAATGCTGAAACGTTGCGTGCCAGCAGCGAACGTGCGAGTTCCTTTCAAAGTGCACTGCATGACATGAAATTCGGTATCGCAATATCCGTTGGATGCCTCGCGCTGATGGTGGCTGGGTTGGCGTCGGCGCAGGAAAAGACCTATCACAACCTCGACTTGAAATTCAGCGAGATGACGGCGGCAGAACGGAACGCCGCAAAAGAGGCCGCGCTACATCAGCAGATACGGCCGCTGACCGTCTGCGCGGACCCCGCCAACATGCCGTTTTCGGACCGCAATGGTGACGGCATCGACAACCAGATCGTCAAGGTGCTGGCCACTGCCATGCATACGACGGTGAGGTTCTACTGGATGTCGTACGTAGATTATGGGTTCCTGAAACGGGCATTCGGCAACGCGGCCGAGCCGCTGGGAAACTGCGATCTCGTGGTCGATATCCCGGACAGCGTTTCCGGCGTGCTGATGACGGATCCGATCTACCGGTCGACATACGTTTTCGCGTACGGCAAGGACAGCGGAATCCATATCAAGAGCCTCACCGATCCTGCGCTAAGGAAACTCCGCGTGGGTGTGTACCAGACCTCCGCTTTGCGCCAGGCGCTCGCCGAAAACGGGATCAAGAACGGTGTCCACGTCCTTACGGTCAGCTACGACACCGCAAGCAACGGTGGCGCCCTGCAGCAGTGGCGGCAGGTTGAACAGGTAGTGGGCGGTCAACTCGACGTGGTCGGGGTGTGGGGTCCGTTTGCCGGTTACGCCAAGGCCAAGAAGCACGCGCCGATCGTGCTGCAACCGACTAACCTGATGTCCAACGACGTGCAGTTGGAATACGCCATGGCCATCGGCGTGCGTGAAAACGACGTGGTTCTGAAATATGCGTTGGACAACGCCCTGGATGCATCCGCAGGCAAGATCAAGGCGATTCTCGACGACTTCGGCATTCCGTTGGTGCAATGCAGCGAATGCGTCGTCCAGGGCAACCTGCCCGCGCATGGTCCCTATTCCATGGGCGCCAGCGCCTACGCGCGCTACCAGCAGCCGCTGGATCCGGACCTGACCCACATCGACAAGTCTCAAACGGCTCCAGGCCAGATCGTCACGTTACAGGATGTGAAGAAATCGCTTGCGGCGGGCGCCAATCTGAATGCCGAACTGGCGCAAGCGGTGGTGGCGTCCGACCCGGCGCGCATCAAATTTCTGGCCGCACATGGGGCGGAACTCAACGCACGCGACTCCATGGGCTCCACGCCGCTGACCAGTACAGCCAGCGCTCGCGATTCCGCGACCGTCAAGCTGCTGCTTCAGTTGGGCGCGAATGCCAACGCACGCAACGGGGATGGCTTGACGCCGCTGATGGAGGCGGCTTACCGCGATCACGTGCCGTCGGTGGAGGCGCTGCTGCACCACGGCGCCAGCCTGACCGTGAAGGATCCCGGAGGATTGACCCCGCTCTGCATCGCGCTCGACAACCGCAGTTTCCTGGCCGCCACGGCGCTGCTCAAGGCCGGGGCCTCGCCCAATGTGGCATGCGGTGCCAATCACTTGACGCCATTGATGATCGTGGCGAGGCATCTCGAGGCGGAGCAGAGCGGCAATGTTCCGGTCGACGGCGGCCTGTACCTGAGCGACGGGGTTGCCCCGCAAGAGGTTGGCAAGTTGCTGGTCAGCAAGGGTGCTGACGCGAACGCCCGGAGCAAGAGCGGACTTACGGCCCTGATGGTCGCGGCTGGGCACGACAACGCGCCCCTGATCGGTTTGCTGATCCAGGCCGGGGCGAAAGTCGACGCTCATGCCGATGACGGCAAGACCGCGCTCGATGTCGCCAAGGAAAATGGCAGCGATGCGGCGATACAGACACTCAACGTGATGACCCGTTTCGCGCCCGCGCACAGTTCGAGTGGCGCTGCGGTGGAACCGCCCCGATGAAGCGGGGCATCGCCAGCATCGTCGCAGCCGTGCTTGCATTGACGCTGGCTGCGGCAGCTGCGGCGACGCCAGCCGGTGCGCAAGGCGCGAGCGGCAGCGCGGCGAAGAGCAACGAAGTCGTCACGCATTACGCGTATCTGGGCAAGGAATACCGGGAGCCGGCGCCCTTGTCGCTGCTCAAACCCGCCGTCATTCCTGACGAAGGGCTGGCAGGTGTGCGCCTCGGAACCAACTACAACAACCTGGCGGGAAAATTCCTGGGCCTGAAATTTGTGCTGGATGAGACGATGGTGCCCGAAGATGGCGACGTGGTCGCGGCGGCCAAAAAATTGCTGGCATCCGGTCAGCGCCTCATCATCGCTGACTTGAAAGCCCCGGATTTGCTCGCGGTCGCAGATTTGCCGCAAGCGAAAGACGCGATCATCCTGAATATTCACGCGCGGAACGACGTGCTGCGCCAAACCCAGTGTCGCCGCAATATTTTCCACCTGATTCCGAGTGACGCGATGCTGACCGACGCATTGGCGCAGTATCTGGTGTGGAAGAAGTGGACGCGGTGGTTTCTCGTACACGGCAAGCACCCGGCCGACATCGAGTACGCCAGTGACATCAAGCGGTCCGCCAAGCTCTATGGTGCCAAGATCGTGGCCGAACGAGCGTACGAGCTCCAGACCGGCGCGCGTCGCGTGGATACCGGTTACCAGGAGATCCAGACGCAAATGCCGATGCTGACGCGCGGTGTACCGGATTATGACGTTGCATTCGTGGCCGACGAGACCAATTCATTCGGGCTCTACCTGCAATACCGGACCACCGATCCGCGGCCCGTCGTGGGTACGGACGGCCTGGAGGCGACGGCGTGGGGCGCGGCCTACGAGTCATACGGCGCTGAGCCGTTGCATGACGATTTCCTGAAACTTGCGCATCGTGAGATCACGGTGCGGGACTACGAGGGCTGGCTTGCGGCCAACCTGTTGGAGATGGCCGTGAAGCACGGCACGGCCCACAATGTCGATGCGATCCGCAAGTACATCACCTCGGACGACCTCAAGCTCGCGGGGTACAAGGGCGAGGGCATGAACTTCCGCTCGTGGGATAACCAGTTGCGTCAGCCGATTCTGCTGATGGATCCGCTATCCCTGGTGTCGATCTCGCCACAGCCGGGCTTTTTGCACCCTACGTACAACACCGATACCTTGGGGTTCGACCAACCCCAGAGCCTGTGCAAGTTCTGAAATGAAGACAGTCAACCACAATGGGTGGAACACGCGGGCCGCCGCGATGGGTTTGCTGCTATTGGTGCTTGCGCCGCCACCCGCGTGGTCCGCGATGCTGTTCGTCAGCAACGAGCGCGGCAATACCGTGACGGTGCTGGACAGCAATACGCTGAAGACGATCAAGACCATACCCACGGGCCAGCGGCCGCGCGGCATCGTGGCAGGGCCGCATGGCAAATGGGTGTACGTGTGCGTGGGTGACAGCAACCGGATTGATGTCATCGATGTGGCCAAGCTCGCCGTGACGCGTCATCTGCCATCGGGGGCAGACCCGGAATTGCTGGCTGTGGGCAATGACGGCAAACGGGTCTACATTGCCAACGAGAACAACGCGCAGGTCACCGTGCTGGACGCGGAGACCGGCAAACTGCTTGCGGAGATTCCCGTGGGCTCGGAACCCGAGGGCATGCGCGTCAGCCCGAACAACCAGATCACGGTGGCGACCGCCGAAGGCAGCAGCCTGGTCCATTTCATCGACAACAAGACGCTGAAATTGGTCGCCAGCGTATTGGTGGGTACACGTCCGCGCGTGGTCACGTTCACGCCCGACGGCCGTTACGTCTGGGCGTCTTCCGAGGTCGGCGGCACGGTATCGGTGATCGATGTGAGTACGCACCAGGTCGTGCAGACGATCAGCTTTGCGATCCCCGGGATGCGTGCGGAGTTCATCCAGCCGGTCGGTATCACGATGTCGAAGGACGGCTCGCAAGCGTTCGTCGCGCTCGGACCGGCGAATCACGTCGGCGTCGTCAACACCAAGACATACAAAGTGAGCGACTACATCATCGTGGGACAACGGCCGTGGCACATGGCGCTGTCTCCCGACGGCTCGAAGCTATACACCGTCAACGGCTTCACCAACGACGTGACGGTGGTCGATGTCAAATCACTCAAACCCGAGGTTTCGGTGCACGTCGGTCGCTTGCCATGGGGCATTGCTGTCGTGCCCTGAGCACTTGCCTGGCGACGCCGAGTGACGGTGGTGCGCAAGCACCTGCAGAAGATGGTTGATTCGTACTGGTATTCGAAGGAGAGTCCAATGTTCCGCAAGACCGTGTATGGCTTTACTGCTGCCGCCCTTGCCGTGGCCGGTATCGGCTTGGCTCTCGCCACGGGTAGCCCGGCCACTTCGCCCGCTGCTCCGTCCAGTTCCGCAGCTGCTCCGGCGAGTGCCGCAAGCGTTCATGTCCCGGCAACGTACGAGGCGATGGACACGAGTCACAGCGGAATCGTGACCGAAAAGGAAGCCATGGCCGCCATGCCGAATCTGAACTTCAAAGCCGCCGATGAGAACGGTGACGGTCAGCTGGATCGGGTCGAATTCCTGGATTTGCAGGGAAAAGTCGCGGACGGGACCTGGACAAACGCCGTTCCCAAAAAGGAATTCGTAAAGCAGATAAAAGGCTACGACGACAACCCGGTGGATGTGGTCACGAAGGCCCCGAAAGGTTCGTTGAAGAACCCCTACGATCCGGCAAACATCACGGTAGCCTCCGAGGGTCACCAGCAGTTTCTCAATCACGGTTGCAATGGCTGCCACGGCGGCAACGGCGGCGGGGGCATATGTCCGCCACTCACCAACGGCGTATGGATTTACGGCCCGAGCGACGACACCTTGTTCCGGCTCGTTTCACTGGGAAGCAAGAAACTTCAGGAGGCGGGGTACTCACGGATAAGCCCGGAGACCCCAGCCTTGATGCCGCAGCAAGGCGGTACGACCCTGACCAAAGCTGGCGACCTTTGGAAAATCATCGCCTGGATCAAGTCGATGAACATGAAGAACCAGACAAGCATGGAAGGCGCACCGCTCCGGAAGTCTCGTGCGAAGGTTCAAGTGTGGGCCGCCGAGCACCGCGCATTGGCGCAGGTATGTGGTAGCAGCACTTCTTCGCCGTGGGATGCTGCGAATGCGCGGTAATCCGCGATGCAGGGGATGGCTCGGCAGCCTCGGCTCCGCGGTACGACGCAACACTGGTCGCTGACTGTGGGTGCGCCTCGCCGGCAACGCGGAATAAGGAGCGCCCGAGCCTGCGGTGGATGGCGTCCCGCTTCTGCCGTGGATCTGATACCGGATCCGGATTTGACGGGGTGCGCTGTAGTTGCCGTAACGCCCATCGGCTAGGAGTCTGTCGGGCTTGCCTGACTTCCACACGACAGCTCGGCGGCCCACGTTGAACTCGATTCGAACTCTTTTCGGCTTGATATCCACCGATGCCGCCGGGCACGGAGTGTCTGCCCCGGAACCAGTGCGAGACGACTCTCTCTCGCCCCGGCCCATGCGGTCAGCTACGCTGCGAGAAGATCAGGTCTACCCGGATCCAGAGAGCCCAGGACGATTCGTCGGGATGGGTAGGGAAGGTGGTTACATGAAGGACTGGCAGGCGAGAGTGAACATGGCGTCGACTGATTTCGTCACGCGCGTATTGGCGCTGATTTGTGTCGCGCTCCTCACGATGATGCCAGGCGCCGCCGCGCGCGCAGAGGTTGTGCACGACGTCCCCGAACTGCGCGTCGGGGTGCTTGAGTTCGGCACGGTCGGCTGGGAGATCGATACCGTCCAGAGGCTGGGTCTCGCACGCAGACACGGCATCCGGCTGGAGGTGGTGCCACTGGCGTCCGAGAACGCCATGAAGGTGGCGTTGCTGAGCGGCAGCGTCGACCTTATCGTCTCGGACTGGTTCTGGGTCGCGACGCTCCGATCCCGCGGTCAGGATTACCAGTTTGTCCCGTATTCGAAGGCGGTCGGTGCCGTCATCGCCAATCCGAAGGCGGGAATCAAGTCGCTCGCCGACCTCAAAGGCAAACGAGTCGGTGTCGCCGGCGGCCCGGTGGACAAGAGTTGGTTGATCGCGCGTGCTTACGCTCGCAAGGAGTACGGGACCGACCTGAAGTTCGCCGCGAAGCCGCAGTTTGCCGCAGCGCCGTTGATCAATCACCTGATGCTCGACGGCGAGCTTCCGGCCGCGATCAACTTCTGGCAATACAGCTCCCGCCTCGTTGCACAGGGAATGCAGCCGGTGATCACGGTGGAGCAGATGCTCAAGGGATTGGGCGTCAAGACCGTTCCGCCGCTGCTGGGTTGGGTGTTTTCGCAACGTTGGGCGGAAACCCACGGTGATGCCTTGCGGGCCTTCGTCGCCGCCACGTACGATGCCAAGCAGGAACTGGCCCGCTCGGATGCGGCCTGGCAGCCGCTGAGGAGCAAGGTCAAACCCGAAAACGACGCGGTCTTCGCCGCGATCCGACAGGGCTACCGGGACGGCATAGTTGACCACTTTGGCACGCCCGAGATCCACGCGGCTGGACAACTGTTCCATCTGGTCGCTGAAGAAAGCCACGGCGAACTCACTGGTGGAACGAGCGAGTTGCCAGCGGATGTGTTTTGGAGCGGATTTCGTCGGCCATGAGGTTTATCCGTCGTCGCGTTGGCCCGGGCGACGTGCCCCGAACCATCGGCAGAAGAGAGCTACGCGGGGCGGCGCGGACGTGGTGGCGCGGGCTCCGACTACCGTTGGAGCGCGGCTGGTTGTGGCGGAGCGCGTCGCTGATCGGCCTGGCGGCGGTTTGGGAAATTGCGGCACGACTCGCGGGCAGCAACATGCTGCCGACCCCGGTCGTGGTGCTCGCCGCGGTGTATCGCTACACCCGCAGCGGCCAGCTTCCGCTGGAGTTGGGGATTACGCTGGCGCGGGTGGTCGCTGCGTTCGTCGTGGCCATGACCGTAGGTACCGTGATCGGCTTCATGATGGGCCGTTCGCGCAAGCTCAACCTGTTGCTGGATGGTCCGCTGGTGCTTGCGCTCAACATCCCGGCGCTGGTCATCATCATCTTGTGCTACCTATGGCTCGGGCTCACGGAAGTCGCCGTGATCGTGGCGGTGGCCCTCAACAAGATCCCGGTGGTGGTCGTGACAACGCGCGAAGGTACGCGGGCCGTCGACTCGCGCTTGCTGGCGGTTGCGCAGGTGTATCACGTCCCGCGTACAGTGACGTTCTATCGGGTGATTCTGCCGCAGCTTTATCCGTACCTCATAGCGTCTGCCCGCAACGGCCTGGCGCTGATCTGGAAGATCGTACTGGTTGCCGAGCTGCTCGGACGAAGCAATGGCGTCGGCTTTGAATTGTCCGTATTTTTCCAGTTCTTCGACATCACCAGTATTATGGCGTACACACTGGCGTTTGCTGCTGTCGTCATGGCCATCGAAGCCTGTGTGATGCGGCCTCTCGAAAAAAGCTTGCTGCGGTGGCGCGGATGAAAGGGTTGAACATTCATGTCATCGAAAAACGTTTCGACGATGTGCTGGTGCTGGCCGATATCGACGTCACCATCACCGGCGGCGAATTTGTCGCCATTGTCGGTCCGTCCGGTGTGGGCAAGACCACACTGTTGAGCATGGTTGCCGGTCTGGACGCCGACTATACGGGTGCGATTCGCTACGACGGAGTGCCGTTGGCCGAACCCGGTCAGTCGCCCCACGGCCTGGGCATGGTATTCCAGGAGCCACGGCTGATGCCGTGGCTCACGGTCGGCGACAACGTGCGGCTGGCCGAAGCCGAGCGCCTGGCGCGCGATCGCGGCTATGTTTCGCGCGCGGAGAGCTTGCTCGACGAGGTCGGACTGCGCACCTCCGGAAATGCCTGGCCGAGCCACCTCTCCGGCGGCATGCAGCGTCGCGCCGCGCTGGCGCGGGCGTTCGTGGTCGAGCCCTGGTTGCTGCTGATGGACGAGCCGTTTGTGTCGCTCGACCTGCCGGCAGCCAACCAGCTGCGCGGGTTGCTGCGGCGGCTGTGTGCGCGGGTGCGGCCACTGGTATTGTTTGTTACCCACGATGTAAATGAGGCACTCGTGCTCGCCGATCGCATATTGTTTCTGGGTGATACGCCGGCACGCGTTGTACTGGACTATCGTGTCGAGCAAACGGGTAGTCACGATCTGAGCAGTCCTGAGGTTGCTGCTCTGAGCCGTCGGCTGCTGGCACGCCATCAACAGCTGCTATCCGCAGTGACCGGTGCTGACGTGGACGAAGGCCGACGTGGCAAGGAGGGTCTGTGAAGTCTGGTGGCTTGGTGTGGTTGTTGGCGCCGTGGGCCGCGCTCCCGCGGCATGGTGTGCCGCGATGAACGTGCCCAGCGAGACACCCATGCCCTCGTCGCCACTACCGGGACAGGCCGCACTCGCACTCGGAGTGGAGGAGGTCAGCAAGTCCTACGGCTCGGTCAAGGCGCTGGACCGACTGTCCCTGCACGTCGCACGCGGCGAGTTCGTGGCCCTGCTCGGACCCAATGGCGCCGGGAAAAGTACGCTGTTCCAACTGCTTACCGGATTGTTCGCGCCCGACGCCGGACGCATCGAGGTGGCGGGCTTCGACATGCGACATCAGGCGCGACGGGCACTCGCGTGCCTTGGCGTGGTATTCCAGCAGGCGACGCTGGACCTGGACTTGAGCGTGGTTGCCAACCTGCGTTTCCACGCGCGGCTGCACGGCATGGGACGTGCTGCGCGCCCCCGCATCGATGCGGAGCTGCATCGCATCGGCTTGACCGCGCGAGCCAGGGATCGGGCGCGAACGCTTTCTGGCGGCAATCGCCGCAGGGTCGAACTGGCCCGCGCACTGCTGCACGACCCGGTGGTGCTGCTGATGGACGAACCTACGGTGGGGCTCGATCCCGCCTCGCGCGCGCAACTGGTTGAGTATGTCCACTCGCTGTGCACGCATCGCGACGTCGGTGTGCTGTGGGCGACGCACTTGGTGGACGAGGCCGAATCCGCCGACCGGGTCATCATCCTGCACAAAGGGCACTGGATCGCTTCCGGCACCGCCGCGGAATTGCGCGAGCGCACCGGCCAGGGTTCGCTGCGCGACGCCTTCCTCGAACTGACCGGGGAAGCGTCGGTAGAAAAAGAGGAGGCGGTCTGATGCCCGCGCGGCGTGGATCGCAGCCAGGAACGCCCAGCGGCGGTCCGCAGCAGGATCGCGACTTGGCGGCTCCAGTTCGACAGACTCCTGGGGCCGGGTTGGCTTCGGGCAAGCCTGCAAGGAGCTCCGCCATGTCGATCGTGAGCCACGTCCTGCAGGCGCTGGCCGCGCTTTCCTCGCGCGAAACGGTCAAGTTCATGCACCAGCGCGGGCGCTTGCTCTCCGCGGTGGTACGGCCGAGCCTGTGGCTGCTCATTTTTGCGGCTGGTTTCCGGGACGTCTTCGGCGTCTCCGTGATTCCGCCGTACGCAACCTATATCGAGTACCCGGTCTACGTCGTGCCAGGGCTGGTGGGCATCGTCCTGCTGTTCAATGGCATGCAGTCTTCGCTGGCGATGGTCTACGACCGTGAGATGGGGTTGATGCGGCTGCTGCTGACGGCACCGCTGCCGCGTTCGGTGTTGCTGACGTGCAAGCTGCTCGCGGGTACCTTCCTGTCGATCCTGCAGGCGTATGCGTTTTTCGCGATCTGCGCGATATTCCAGCTCGACCTGCCGTGGTGGCCCGGCCTGCTGCTGGCGTTGCCGGCCATGTTTCTGACCGGGCTGATGCTGGGCGCGATGGGCTTGCTGGTGTCCGTTTACATCAAGCAGATCGAGAATTTCGCCGGAGCGATGAACTTCGTGATTTTTCCGATGTTCTTCCTGTCGCCGGCGCTGTACCCATTGTGGAAGTTGCAGGAATCCGGGGCCACAGTCGTCTACCAGTTGGCCCGCATCAATCCGTTTACCTACGGCATCGATCTGATCCGCTACGCAATGTACGGGCAGATGAACTGGCTTGCGTGTGGCGTGGTCGTCGCCTCGCTTATCGTCTTTCTGGGGCTGGCGATCTGGGGCTACGATCCACAGCGCGGCGTGGTGCGGCACAAGCGCCAAGGCAGCTGAGCAACTCCTGAAAGGCTGTCGTGAGCGACAGCACTTCGCACCCACGTCGGTGGCCGCGCCTATCCGGAGGTGGCGAAGGCGTGCTGTGGCGAGGCGTCCAGACTCCGCAGTTCAGCCACCGAACTTCTGTTTCTCAATCGCTCCCATCCAGCAGTGGCAGGGATTTGCATGAAGCCGATCGTGAAAGTCGTGCAGTGACTCCAACCGTGGCGGCTGTACCACATGCGGCACACTCACCTGTCACGGATCTGATACAGCACGCGTGACAGGCCGCCATGTGATCGCTTCAAATGGCTGAATCACGGCTCGCAGACGTCTTCGGAAACTGGCATCTGATGTGCATGGTACCTCCCGCACGGCCCGCTTCGGCGCCGGGTTGGCGGTTATGAGGAACGATTGATCATGAAAACACGCGCAGCGGTTGCGTGGGAGGCGGGGCAGCCGCTCCACATCGAAGAAGTCGATTTGGAGGGACCCAAAGCGGGTGAAGTGTTGCTGCGCGTTGTAGCGACGGGAGTCTGTCATACGGACGCGTACACGCTGTCCGGTGCCGATCCCGAAGGCCTGTTCCCGGTGATCCTCGGCCATGAGGGTGGTGCGATCGTCGAGGAGGTCGGCAAGGGCGTGACATCGGTAAAGCCCGGTGATCACGTCATTCCGCTCTACACCCCCGAATGCGGCGAGTGCGAGTACTGCCTGTCGGGCCGCACCAATCTGTGCCAGAAGATCCGCGTGACGCAGGGAAAGGGCGTGATGCCGGACGGCACGTCGCGGTTTTCGTTCAAGGGCAAGATGCTGCACCACTACATGGGTACCAGCACCTTCTCCGAATACACGGTCTTGCCGGAAATCTCGATCGCGAAGGTCGATCCGAGGGCTCCGCTTGAAAAGATCTGCTTGCTCGGCTGCGGTATCACTACCGGTGTCGGTGCGGTGTTGAACGTTGCCAAGGTCCGCCCCGGTTCGACGGTCGCGGTGTTTGGTCTGGGCGCCATCGGCCTGGCGGTGGTGCAGGGTGCGGTGATGGCGAAAGCTGCACGCATCATCGGGATCGATGTCAACGCGGACAAGTGGCCGATGGCCGAGGCCATGGGCGCGACCGACTTCGTCAACCCCAAGGAATTCGACCTGCCGATTCAGCAGGTGATCATCGAGAAGACGAATGGCGGCGTCGACTACTCGTTCGAGTGCATCGGCAATGTCAACGTGATGCGTTCGGCGCTCGAGTGCTGCCACAAGGGCTGGGGCGAGTCGACGGTCATCGGCGTTGCGGCGGCAGGTCAGGAGATCAGCACGCGACCGTTCCAGCTCGTCACCGGGCGTGTCTGGCGCGGTGCCGCGTTCGGCGGCGTCAAGGGGCGCTCGCAGTTGCCCGGCTACGTGGACTCGTATATGGAGGGCAAGCTCAAAGTGGACGAGTTCATCTCCAAAGTGCTGCCACTGGAGAGAATCAACGACGCCTTCGAGCTGATGCACGAAGGCAAGGTCATCCGCACGGTGATCCATTACAAGGACGCCGTGGCATAACACCTGTAACCCGCTGTCAATTGGAGAGACTACATGGCCAGCACGAAGATCCATCCCGCCGTCGATGACGGTGTCAAGCCCGGAAAATCGGGATTTTCCGGCAGCACCCTGGTGTGCAAGTGTGCAACCGATCAGGTCGAGGTGACGGTGGACAGCGAGTTCCTGTTCAACCATCTGTGCGGCTGCACCAAATGCTGGAAGCCGGCAGGCGCAGACTTCTCGATGCTCGCGGCGGTGCCCAGTGACAAGGTCAAGGTGACCAAGCACGAAGAAAAGCTGAAAGTGGTGAACAAGAACGCGGTATTGCATCGGCACGCCTGCACCGGCTGCGGCGCGCACATGTATGACACCGTTCCTGATCCGACGCATGTTTTCCACGGCTTTATTTTCATCCATCCGGAACTGTCCCGGCAGCCTGGGTACGCGCCGCCGACATTCGCGGCATTCGTGTCCTCGATCATCGAAGGTGGGGTGGCGCCGGCGCAAATGAGTGCGGTACGAGCGCGCCTGCGTGAACTCGGAATCGAGCCATACGACTGCTACTCGCCGGAATTGATGGACATCGTCGCCACCCACGCAGCGAAGGCTTCGGGGGTTTTGCAGGGCTGACGCATGGCGAATGCTGTTCGAGCTGGTGCGGGCGATCTCGCGGTCGCGCGTCGGTGGGTGTTCCCATCCATCGCGCGTGCGCCGCTCACGGGCCATCGGAGGAATGACACATGCAACGCAAAGCATCTGGGTTAAATCCAACCTGTCGTCGTGCAACGACGCTGCACCACACCGTTCTCGCGCTCGCCTTGGCGGTTGGCTGTCCAATGGCCGCAAACGCAACCTCGTTCAGCGGCGATGGCTGGACGGTGGACCTGAGCGGATACGTGAACGCCTTCTACACCACCACAGGTTGTTCGGGCGGTCCGGTGGGCGGCACCGCGCTTGCCGGAGAGGCGCTCGGCTGCGGCGGCCAGAAGGACCGCACGACGATCGGCAATGGCCTGTTGCCGAATGCTCTCATAACGAAGTTCACCACCAACCAGGATGGCTTCGATATCAACGCGCAGGTTGCCATCATGGTGCACACCGCCACTTCGGATGCGCTTTCGGCAAACAGCGGCGTGGACGTGCGTCAGGCGTTTTTCACCGTGGGTACGCCGGATTTCGGTACCGTCAAGTTGGGCCGCGATTACGGCATATTCGGCTCCAACGCCATTCTCACTGACATGACGTTGCTCGGCGTCGGCATGCCGGTACAGGCGACGCAGCGCGGTCGCGTGGCGTTGGGGCATATCGGTGCGGGCTATACGTACCTGGGCAGCTACGGTCAGATTACCTATACCTCACCTGCTATGTCCGGTTTCAGTTTTACGGGCGGCGTGTTCAGCCCGGTAAACAATACCGGCATATACGATTCGCGCACCGATCCACAAGTCCACGTGCAGTTGTCGTACGTGAGTGGCAACTTCAAAGGCTGGCTGGGTGCCAAAACCCAGAGGTTCTATGCGCCAGCGGGATCGGAAATCGAACCGAACAGCTTCACCATGTCTGCCGGCGAAGTCGGAGCCAGTTTCAAGCTTGGCCAATTCGGCGTGCTCGCGAACGTGCAAGCTGGTCGCGGCATCGGCATCCTGACCGATGGCGATCAAGGTGACCTCAAGGGTGTCAACTACCTGCTGCAGGGTACTTGGCAGGCGACAGAAAAACTCAAGCTCGGCTTGAGCGGAGGAGTCAGCCGCAATCGTGAGGATCTGCTCAGCGCTGGCGACCTCAAATCGAACAGCAACATTACTGCCGGCAGCTACTACGCACTGACCAAGAGCGTAACGCTCGATCTTGAACTCAGCCAGACCCGTTCCAAGGATTATCTCGGCAACGACGCACGCATGAACGGTATATCCGTCGGCGGAATCATCTTCTTTTGATGGTTCCACTACTTCCATCGGCGCGTCGGCGCGTCCATGTGAGAGAATCGCAACAACGCGAAAGCGCCTTGCCTGAACGATATTGTGCAGAGCGATAGCGATCTCTGTCGGTACCGCATTCATCTCAAGCTCCGCCGTTTCCCGATTGCGCCGAAGGTGGGAATGTGTCGCTGAAAAGCGTGGATTCGGGTACTCCAGGCCAGGCCGGACCGGTTCGCAGGACATGGTACGGCATGGTGCTCACTGCGGTGTCGGCCACGGTGTTTGCCGCGCCACCGGTGCAGCAGCTCGGCGAAGTCGTGGTGATAGGGATCACACCGCTGCCTGGTTTGAACGTACCCACGCAACAGGTGCCGCTGAATGTTCAGACCGCACAGGCCGATGACGTCGCGCAGATACATGGTCAGTCCCTGACGGATTTGCTGCAGCGTAACTTCCAGGGAGTGAATGTCACCCAGTCGCAGGGCAACCCTTGGCAAGGCAATCTGTACTTTCACGGTTTCACGCTGTCGCCGCTGCTCGGCTCGCCTTCGGGCATGTCCGTTTACGTGGACGGGGTGCGCCAGAACGAACCCTTTGCCGGGACCATGAACTGGGAGGCTATCCCCGATTTTGCCGTCCGCAATGTCGAGCTGGTTCCCGGTTCCAGCCCGCTGTTCGGTCTGAACACGCTGGGCGGCGCGCTGCTGCTGACCACGAAGAATGGTTTTGCGGACCCGGGCGGGGCGGTCGACGCTTCGGCGGGATCCTGGGGCCGCATCCAGGTCGACGCAGACTTCGGTGTGCACGGCAAGACCTTCGGGCTCTACGCCGGCGTCAGCAACAGTTACGAGAGGGGCTGGCGCGACTACTCTTCGAGCCGTGTGCAGCAGGCTTTCCTGCGTGCGGACTGGCGACCCGATGACGCCACCAACATCGCGCTGAGCTACACCGGCGCGCATGCCAGGCTGTATGGCACCCAGGCCCTTCCGATCGAATGGGCGAGCAGGCCCGAGACCGCTTTCACCTGGCCGGACTTCTTCGTCAACAATCTCAGCCAGTTCAATCTGCAGGGCTCGCGCCAGCTCAACCAGGATTGGGCGCTGCAGGCCAACGCGTACCTGCGCACCTCCCAGAGCCGCAGCTTCAACAGCAACACCAACGATTACAACGATTACAACGATTATGACCCGGAGGAGGGTGGCCCGCTCGGCTACACCGCAGACGGCCCGTTCGACCCGGATTCGCTGGGCCAGTATTACTACTCCGGACTGACGCCCGCTTACGACCCGCGGAATCCGGCGGCGACGATCAACAACGTGCCGGCATCGAACGTGCTGGGCAACGTGCACACGCGCGGGTTCGGCGCTTCCTTTCAGGCCGTCGGAGACGGCAGCCTGGCAGGTCGGATCAACCAGTTTACCGTGGGTGTGAGCCTGGACGTGGGTGATAGCGTTTTCAACCAGTCTGGCCAGCCGGCATTCTTTGCCTACGATGCAGCCTCGCGCGGTGACACGCTGGGCCTGCAATCGTTTGCCCTGGACCCGATGACCGATGCGGGCTCCAGTACTCGCAGCTACGGCGTGTATTTCATGGACGTGGTGGCGTTGACGGACACGGTGCACATGAGCGCGGGCGGGCGCTACGACCACAGCCGTCTGAGCGTCAGCGATCTGTCAGGCAGCGCACCGGACATCAACGGTCGCCAAAGCTTCCATCGCTTCAATCCCAGCCTGGGCTTCACCTGGGCGGTCAGCAAGCACTTTGGCGCCTACGTCAACTATGACGAAGGCATGCGCACGCCGACGCCGATCGAGGTTGAATGCGCGAACCCCGAGGCACCCTGCGCGCTGCCCAATGATTTCACCGGCGATCCACCGCTGAAATCTGTGGTCGTGCACACCGTGAGCGGGGGGCTACGCGGCACTTTTGCCGGTGACCGGTTGCACTGGAACATTTCGCCCTATGCCAGCCGCGTCGACAACGACATCCTCACGGTCTTTACCGGAGGCAGCTCGCAGGGCTACTTCGCCAACGTGCCGAAAACCTTGCGCAGGGGCATGGACCTGGGCCTTGGCGGACAACTCAACCGGTTGGAATGGCAGGCCAACTACAGTTATATCGATGCAACCTACGATGCCGCGTTCGAGGAATTGGCCGAGGACAATTCCAGCGCCGATGACGATGGCGCGATCCAGGTGCGCAAGGGCGACCGCATGCCCGGCATACCACGCAACGTATTCACGTTTGCCGGCGAATATCACGTCTCCGACGCGTGGTCTTTCGGCGGCAACGTGCGCGCCTATTCAGACCAGTACGCGGTCGGAGACGAGAACAATCAAGACCGCCACGGCGCGGTACCCGGCTATGTAGTCATCGACCTGGACCTGCATTACCGGCCAACCCGCGCGCTGTCGTTCTTTGCCGAAATAAGCAACGTGTTCGATCGTGGCTATTTCATCAGTGGCGCGTTGAGCAACAACGTATTCGATACGCCGAACCGCCTGATCAATATCGATGGGCCCGGTACTTCCACCTTGTTCGTCGCTCCGGGCGCGCCGCGTGGTTACTTCGTCGGTCTGCGCTACAACTTCGGCGGCACGACGGACGGGGACGGGTGACAGCAAGATGTGCGTTCATTCCAGCCGGTGCGATCGGTTCGCGAACAGTCCACGCAGTTACGTCGTGCGAGAGGCTAGTCAGCTTGCCTTTCTTGACATAGATCTGCATGGCACAGCAACGCAGATGCTAGGGTTATGCAGTGCAACGCGTTGGATACGCCGATTTATCTGGCAGCCGACGGTCGGGCTCCGCCACTGCAACGTTCGGCGTCACCTGTGCCACGGGTGGTGGCGTCGTCTTTCTGCGGAAACTACGGCCCTATGCAGGAGTGATGCTGATGACCAGGCATTTTGAAAACAGGTGCCATGGGCCCGCCCGCAGTAGCAGCAGGAATCGTATTCCACGCGTGCCCGCGCGGCGTGTGCTTCCGGCAGCGTTGGCGTTAGCTGTCCTGGCCATGCCCGCCGCCCACGCGCAACAGGATGTACCGCCGGATTCCAGGCAGACAGCGCTGCCCACCACAACGCTACCCGTGATCGTGGTGACCGCGACCCGGGTACCAGAACCCGCCTTTGACGTACCCGCGTCCATTACTGCGGTGCAGATCGGCAACCCGCAAGCCGATACACCCAATATCAATGCCTCCGAATACCTTCGGCAAGTGCCGGGTGTGCTCGCGCGGGACAGGCAGAACTATGCACAGGACGAACAGATTTCGATCCGCGGCTTCGGTTCGCGTTCCACCTTCGGTGTGCGTGGCGTGCGCCTGTATACCGATGGCATTCCCGCGACGATGCCGGATGGTCAGGGGCAGGTGTCCAACTTTGATTTCGATGGCGCCGATCGCATCGAGGTGCTGCGCGGGCCGTTTTCGGCGCTGTACGGGAACTCTTCGGGCGGTGTGATCCAGATCTTCACCGCCGACGGCAGCGTCCCACCCGAAATCCTCGGCAGTGTTGGCGTCGGCAGCGACGGCATGTGGCGTGTCGACGCCGGCGCCCGCGGAACGAAGGGCGGCTTCGGCTACAACTTGGACTTGTCCGCGTTTCATACCGACGGCTACCGCGATCACAGCCGTGCGAAGCGCATTGTGGGCAATGCCAAGCTCGACTTCAAAGTCGGCAACGATGGCAAGCTGACATTACTGATGAACACGGTTTCCATGCCCGAAGCGCTGGACCCGCAGGGCCTGACCAGGCAACAGTTCGAATCTGATCCCCGCCAGGCCTCGCCATCGGCCTTGACCTTTGATACCCGCAAGACTGTCCATCAAGCTCAGGGCGGCGCGGTTTACACGCAAAAGCTGAGCAACGGTCAGTCACTGCAGCTGATGGCTTATTACGGGCACCGCACCGTGCAACAGTTCCTTTCGGTGCCTGTCGGCGCGCAGAAGAATCCCTTGAGTTCCGGCGGCGTCGTCGATCTCGACACCAAATATGGCGGCACCGACTTGCGCTGGACATGGAAGGGTGATCTCGCAGGCCAGCCGCTCGATCTGGCGGCCGGGGTTGCTTTCGACCGCGAGGACCAGCTTCGGCTCGGCTACGAGAATTTTGTCGGCTCCACGTTGGGCGTGGTGGGAGCGCTGCGGCGCAACGAACAGGACAACGTTTACAATATCGATCAGTACGCGCAGGGAAGCTGGCATTTTGCGCCGCGCTGGTCGCTGACGCTGGGCGCGCGCCACAGTGTGGTTCGCTTCAGTTCGCTCGACCATTACATTACCGCCGCAAACCCGAACGATAGTGGACGCGTGGCCTATGGTTCGACCAGTCCGGTCGCGGGCCTGATGTTCTACGCGAAACCCGACTGGCATTTGTACGCTTCCTACGGCCGCGGCTTCGCCACGCCGACCTTCAGTGAACTCGGTTACCGTGCGGATGGCAGCGGCCTGAACTTTGCGTTGCGCCCGTCGCGCTCGCGCAATGGCGAGATCGGTTCGAAGTGGCTGTTCGGTGGTGGTGGCAACTTGGATATTGCGGTGTTCGAGGCCGATACCTCCGATGAGACCGGAGTGCTGAGCAGCTTGGGCGGGCGCACGATTTATCAGAATGTGGGTAGCTCACGTCGCCGAGGCGCCGAGGCCGGCCTGCACCTTCCACTGGGTGGCGATTGGGCGCTGGACGCCGCCTACACGTATCTCGATGCACGTTTTCTGGACGCGTTCGGCAATTGCGGGGCGCCGTCCGGCTGCACCGTGCCTGGAAATGCGCGGATGCCGGGCGTGCCGCGGCAGTTATTCAACGCAGGGTTACGCTGGGGTGGCGCGCGGGGCTGGCACGCGGGGCTGCAGATCGATGCCGCCGGTGCAGTTTCGGCCGACGATGCCGGGACCATCGTCGCGCCGGGCTACGTGGTCGCCGGCGTGAATGCGGGCTACGTGCTGGATACCAGTCGTTACCAGATCGTGCCGTTTGCGCGGATCGACAATCTCTTCGACCTCAAGTACATCGGTTCGGTGATCGTCGACCAGTCCAGCGGCGGCAGCTTCGAACCCGCGCCTGGGCGCGCTTTTTTCGTTGGCGTCAAAGTGACCTTGCGGCAGGAGTAACGGCCGCACGGCGAGAACATGATTCCCCATGCGCAGTGCGTCAGCGCTCGTGCTCGACCGGTATGCCGTGCTTGTGGATCTTGCGGTACAAGGTGTTGCGACTGACGCCGAGAGCCTGGGCGGTACGCGTGATGTTGCCGCCCTGTTGGGCGAGCGCATGCAGCAGCGCCGTGCGTTCCGCGGCCTGCAGTGCTGCTCCGGGTGTTTCCTCGGGAGCGGTAGCCGCGAAACCGGTGACCGGCGCCGCCGAAACGGCGGGCTCTTCTGGATCTACTATTTCTTGTGGCAGGTTGGAAAGGCGGATGACATTGTTGTTGCACAAGGCCGCCGCGGTGCGCAAAACGTTGCGTAGCTGACGAATGTTGCCCGGCCAGCGATACGCCAACAAACGCCCGAAGGCATCTTCGGCAATGTCGACCAACTCACCTTCCGCGCATTCCTCGCGCAAGATCGCGTGGATCAGCTGCCGCTTGTCCTGGCGATCGTGCAGCGACGGCAGCTCCAGCGTGATCCCGGCAATGCGGTAATACAGATCCTCGCGAAATTCGCGTCGCGCGACCATCTGGCGCAGATCGTGGTGGGTAGCGCTGATTATGTGCAGGTCGACTGCGACGGGCTCGTCGCTCCCCACCGGCAAGATCTCGCGTGCCTCGAGCGCGCGCAGCAGCCGTGCCTGCAGCAATAACGGCATGTCGCCGATTTCATCGAGAAACAGGGTGCCGCCGCTCGACTGCAAAATCCTGCCAACCCGGCCCTCGCGGGTGGCGCCGGTAAACGCCCCGGGACGATAGCCGAACAGCTCGCTTTCGATCAGATTTTCCGGAATCGCGGCACAGTTGACAGCAACGAACGCACGATCCGACCACAGGCTATCGGTATGCAGCGCGTGCGCAAATACATCCTTGCCCGTGCCGGTTGCGCCACTCAACAGGATTGGCACCTGCTTGGCGAACAACTGATGGCCGCTGGCCAGGTTGCGACACATTCGCGGATCGGTAACGGTCTGGGCGTCGGACGATGCGATGCCATGGACGTCCACGCGTCGCGCGGGTGCCATCGCGGGCGTGGCCGCGTGTACAGCGCGCGGCGGCTGCACCACCGCAAAGTAGCGCCGCCCGCGTGTCGCGTCGCGGATCGGCCAGATCGTCGCAGAATCATGCACGCCGCGCTGGCGCAGTGTGTCCGCCGTGAAGCGGAAAATTTCTTCAATGAAGTGCCCGACCAGGCGTGCACGCGCGTTCAACCCCAATTGACACAGGACGTTTTCGTTCACAGCCAGCACCCGTCCGTCCCCGTCGACAGCGAGCAGGGCTTCATGCAGCAGCCCGACGAACTCGGGACGGCTGTGGAAGCGGAGGATCCACGCGTCAGGGAACTCGGCGAGAAACTGGTAGCGCGAGATCAGGCTGGCCGACATGCTGACCAGCGCCATGGTGTGGCGCTGGATCTCACGGGTGTCGGAGCTGTTCATCGAAGAGGCGTCCAGCACCCCGAGCAACGCACCGTGCGCATCCACTACGGGCGCGCTGGAGCAGGAAAGACGCACGTTGTAATCGCGGAAATGCTCTCCGCGATGCACGGTGGTGGGGATGCCTTCCGCGAGACAGGTACCGACGCCGTTGGTACCTTCATGGCGCTCATCCCACAGTGCTCCAATCCAGAATCCGGACTGGCGGAATTCACGTTTCAAAGTCGGGTCGGCGATGGCGTCGAGGATCGCCCCGTTCGCATCGGACAAGACCACCGCATAGCCAGTGCCCGCGATGAGCTCGTAGAGGTTTTCCATCTCGCAGTGCGCGACGGTAAATACAGCACCGAGGCGTTGCTGGCTTTCGCGCAACTGACTGGCCGACAACACAGCGATATCATGCCGGCTGTGCGGGCGAATGCCGAATTCCTTCACGCACCGATTCCACGACCGACCGATTTCGGGCGTGACGCCCGCGGCATCGGGGCCGGAGCGCACCGCGCGCATGACCCGCGATGCATGCGAAATATCGAATGAGGTTTCCGACATGACGGCCCTCCGAATCCGCCAGCTGGCGTGGTCCGCCTCGCTGTCCTGCGAGAGTGCGCTTGTTTATGCCTCGATGCAAATGTACGGCCTGCATCCAGCATGTCGAGCGCAGACATCCGTTAGGCAGATGCCGTGAGGTGGTGAGCCGGGAGCGCACGCGAGCACTTCCCGGACCGCAGAAACGAAAGTTTCGGCAATCCAGTTACTGCCCGGAAACAGCAACGTGCGCAACAATGACCTGCACGCACGTGCGTGGGCAGAACGCCGTTGCATCGTTCCATGCGTCGGGGCCACCGATCGTCATTGCGCCCGTTCGAGTCAGCCCACCGCGAGCTTGAGCCCGTCGAGACTCCTGGGTCCAGATGAGCCAAGGCCCGTTATGCGCAACGTGACCGAGCCGGTGGCCGGCTCGTGTCTGCCGAAGGCGGGCGGGGCGACGGCCGATCGGAGAAATCATCGTGGATGGAGCAGGGTGGTTTTCGCCCAGGAAGAGCCTGCTCAGGCGGGTTCAGCAAGGCGTTGACGCCGCGGCTTTCTGCCATGCGTTGGATGACCATCGGATCCATCCAGCGCATGGCAACCGGACATCATCATCAGCCACCGCATCTTCCAGCAGGCGCGCATCTTGAGTCGGGCGGGCGATTCCGTGCCGGTGGTGATTCCACCTGGCCATATCGATCGTGTTCGCTCGGTGCGATCGGCTGAACTGGTCCCGCTCACGTCAGGTCGGCAAGCATGGACCGGTGCGCTGTTTCGGTCGTTACATGCTGCCCGATTCAGAGTAGCGGCAACTGACGCCGGCTGATTTCCTGCGCCGTCCATTCGTGCATGCGGATATCGTGAGCGAGCGTGTGTTGCGCGACCTGACCATTTACCGGGAAGATCGCACCGGCCTTCGATCAAGTCCGCTTGCCACTGGCGGATGCTGGCCAGGGTCAGGCGCTGGCCGTTCGGCAGTAGCCGGGCGTCGCCGTCCAGGCGCCAGCTCGTTTCGCTCCAAAATCCCCGCATTGTTTTTGTCCTTGGATGTTCATCGCAGCTCCCGGAAGCCCTCGGGGGAGATCAGCCATAGCCGCCGCCGCGCCTTTCGCAACTTCGCATAATGTATATTATGTCAAATTATAAGAAGGGCATAGCGGGTAGGATCCGGCGTCCCGCTATCAGGAGCTTCAGCGCCTGGAACGAAAGAACTCGCGCAACAAGCTCGCCGATTCGGCGGCCAGCAGGCCGCCGGCAACTTCGATGCGATGGTTGTGACGTGCGTCCACCAGCGTGTCGAACACACTGCCAGCAGCCCCGGTCTTGGGATCAGCGGCAGCGTAGACGACGCGGCTGATGCGTGCATGGATCATCGCCATGGCGCACATTGAGCAAGGCTCGAGCGTGACGTAGAGCGTGGCGCCGGACAGACGATGGTTGGCGACTCGTTCGCCGGCGGCGCGCAAGGCCATCACTTCGGCGTGGGCGGTCGGGTCGTGCAGGGTGATATTGCGATTCCAGCCCAGACCGACGACTTCCCCGCCCTGCACCAGCACCGCGCCTACCGGCACCTCATCCTCGGCATCGCGGGCGTGCAACGCCAGTTGCAGCGCATGCCACATGTACTGCACGTCGGCTGCCGAGAATATGCTTGAGGTTTCCGGTATTTCCTTAGTCATTTCAATGCATTGTGGATCTAGCGTGAGAAAGCCGGCAACTTGCCGGCCTTCAGATGGTGCATGCAAGTAGTTGATTTTACTACTCCCATTCGATCGTGGCCGGCGGCTTGCCGCTTATGTCATAAACTACCCGAGAGACGCCGCGTAATTCGTTGATAATCCTGTTGGAAACTTTGCCTAAAAACTCGTACGGCAAGTGGGCCCAGTGGGCTGTCATGAAGTCGATGGTTTCCACCGCCCGCAGCGCGATCACCCATTCATAGGCCCGCGTATCGCCGACCACCCCGACCGATTTCACCGGCAGGAATACGGCGAAGGCCTGGCTGGTCTTGTCATACAAGTCGGCCTTGCGCAGTTCGTCGATGAAGATCGCGTCGGCCCGGGCCAGCAACTCGGCGTACTCACGCTTCACTTCGCCGAGGATGCGCACGCCCAGGCCCGGGCCCGGGAACGGATGGCGATAGACCATCGCACGCGGCAGGCCGAGTTCCACGCCGATCCGGCGCACTTCGTCCTTGAACAGCTCGCGCAGCGGTTCGACCAGTTTCAGTTTCATGTGCGCGGGCAGGCCGCCCACGTTGTGATGGCTCTTGATGACATGGGCCTTGCCAGTCTTGCTGCCGGCCGACTCGATCACGTCGGGATAAATGGTGCCCTGGGCCAGCCACTTCACCCTGCCCCCGGCAGCGATCAGCTTCTCCGATTCCTCATCGAAGATCTCCACGAACAAGCCGCCGATGATCTTGCGCTTGGCTTCCGGATCGGCCACGCCTTCGAGCGCCTTGAAATAGCGGTCGGCAGCATCGACGCGGATCACCTTGACGCCCATGCCGTGCTCGTCAGCGGCAGCAGCCATCGTGGCCATCACCTGGTCGCCTTCCTGCCAGCGCAGCAGCCCGGTATCGACGAATACGCAGGTCAACCGATCGCCGATCGCCTTGTGCAGCAAGGCGGCGACCACGGACGAGTCGACGCCGCCTGAAAGCCCCAGCAGGACATGGTCATCGCCAACCTGCTCGCGCACGCGGGCGATCTGGTCATCGATGATATTGGCCGCGGTCCATAGCGTGGCGCAACCGCAAATCTCGGTGATGAAACGCTTCAACAGCGCCCCGCCCTGCTTCGTATGCGTCACTTCAGGATGGAACTGCACGCCGTACCAGCGCTTTTCCGCGTTCTCCATCACCGCCACGGGAATGCGATCGGTGCTGCCGGTCACCACGAAACCCGGAGGCACCGTGGTCACGTGGTCGCCATGGCTCATCCAGACATCGAGCTTGTGTGCGTCCGGACGATCGCTGAGCCCGTCGAACAGATCGCTGGGGCCAACCATGTCCACGCACGCATGACCGAATTCGCGGGCACCGGCCGCTTCCGTGGTGCCACCCAGCTGCACCGCCAGGGTCTGCATGCCGTAGCAGATGCCAAGGATTGGCACGCCGGCGTCGAGGGCCTGCTGCGGCGCCGTCGGTGCTCCGGCCAGGGTGGTGGACTCGGGACCGCCCGACAGGATGATGCCTTGTGCGCCAAAGCCGGCGATTTCCGTCGGCTCGTGATCCCACGCCCAGATCTCGCAGTACACCCCAAGTTCACGAATGCGCCGCGCAATCAGCTGGGTGTACTGCGCACCGAAGTCGAGTATCAGGATCTTGTCGTTGTGGAGCCGGGATTGGGGATTGGGGATTCGGGATTCGGTCATGGCGGCGCTGCGCGTAGGGAGTGGAGAGTCAGTATTCGGGTGGGGTTCGGCATGCGGCTTTTCCGAATCCCGACTCCCCAATCCCAAATCCCGGCTCTCAGGAATTCAGCCGGTAATTCGGCGCTTCCTTGGTGATCTGGATGTCGTGCGGGTGCGCTTCGGTGATGCCGGCCGAGGTCACCTTGACGAACTGTGCCTTGTGTCGCACGTCCTCGATGGTGGCGGTGCCGAGATACCCCATCGATGCACGCAGACCACCGATCAGCTGGTGAATGATATTGCGCAGGGGGCCGCGGTACGGCACCCTGCCTTCGATGCCCTCGGGTACCAGCTTGTCCGCGTCGGCATCGTCCTGGAAATAGCGATCCTTCGAACCGAGCTGCATCGCGCCGATCGAACCCATGCCGCGATAGCTCTTGTACGAGCGACCCTGGAACAGTTCGACTTCGCCCGGCGACTCCTCGGTGCCGGCGAACATCGAGCCGAGCATCACGGTGGAAGCGCCGGCGGCGAGCGCCTTGGGGATGTCGCCGGAGTAGCGGATGCCGCCATCGGCGATCAGCGGGATTTCGTCCTTGAGTGCCGTGGCGACCATGTCGATCGCGGTGATCTGCGGCACGCCGACACCGGCCACCACGCGAGTGGTGCAGATCGATCCCGGGCCCACGCCGACCTTGACCGCATCCGCGCCGACGTCGAGCAGCGCACGCGCGGCTTCGCCAGTAACGATGTTGCCGGCGACGACCTGCACCTGGCTGAAGTGCTTCTTGACCCAGGCCACGCGATCGATCACGCCCTGCGAATGTCCGTGCGCGGTATCCACCACCAGCACATCGACGCCGGCGTCAACCAGCGCGGCCACGCGCTGCTCGGTGTCGCCGCCCACGCCCACCGCGGCGCCGACCAGCAGCGCCTCGTGGTGATCCTTGGCGGCGTGCGGATTGTCGCGCGCCTTCTGGATGTCCTTGACCGTGATCAGTCCGCGCAACTGGAATTCGTCGTTGACCACCAGCACCTTCTCGATGCGATGCTTGTGCAGCAGCAGCATCACGTCGTCCTGGCTGGCGCCCTCCTTCACCGTCACCAGCTTGTCATGCCGGGTCATGATGTTGCGCACCGGATCGTCGTGCTTGCGTTCGAAGCGCAGGTCGCGGCTGGTGACGATGCCGACCAGCCGATTGCCTTCCACCACCGGCACGCCGGAGATGTTGTGCGCATGGGTCAGCCGCAGCACTTCGCTGATCGAGGTATCCGGGCCGACCGTGATCGGGCTGCGAATGACGCCGGCCTCGAACTTCTTGACCAGCCGCACTTCGGCCGCCTGCTGCTCGACCGTCATGTTCTTGTGGATGATGCCGATGCCGCCGTTCTGCGCCATGGTGATGGCGAGCCGTGCTTCGGTCACGGTGTCCATCGCGGCGGACACCAGCGGGATATTGAGGCGCAGGTTGCGCGTGAACCGCGCGGAGGTGTCGACATCGCGGGGCAACACGATGGAGTGGCCCGGAACCAGATAAACGTCGTCGTAGGTCAGGGCCTCGGCGAGAATGCGCATGGAAAAGTCCCGCTGCAAAGAGGGGATTATACGCGCCACGCCGTGATGCTCGCTAGCCGTGCGGCCGATGACCGCGGCAGAACGCGTAGGGCGGACACTGTCCGCCGCTCTCATTTGGTATCAGGCGAAGGTCGGCGGACAGTGTCCGCCCTACGGCGCGCAGTGAATCTGGACGTCCTCTACGGAGTTCGCGCCTCGGCCGCTTCCAGCGTGTTCTCCATCAGGGTCGCCACGGTCATCGGGCCCACGCCTCCAGGCACCGGCGTGATCCAGCTGGCGCGTTCGGCAGCGGGCGCGAACTCCACATCGCCGACCAGCCGGCCGTCATCCAGCCGGTTGATGCCCACGTCGATCACCACCGCGCCGGGCTTGATCCATTCGCCGCGGACCAGTCCGGGCTTGCCGACCGCCACGATCACGATATCGGCCTGGCGCACGAAACCTTCCAGGTCGCGGGTGAATCGATGGCACGAGGTGGTGGTACAACCGGCGATCATCAGTTCCAGCACCAACGGCCGCCCCACGTGGTTGGACACGCCCACGACTACGGCGTGCTGTCCGCGCACGGGTCGATCGGTGTGACCAAGCAAGGTCATCACGCCGCGCGGAGTGCACGGACGCAGG
>DASRUB010000022.1:0-3721 GCA_035655635.1 Rhodanobacter sp.
AACGGCCTTCGGGTCGCCCATATCGAGGATCTGCACCGGTCGGCCCTGCGGATCGACGATCGTGATGGCGGTGTTGTGCACGTAACCGCCCAGCTCGTCGGGGATGACGGTGACGCCGAAGGTGCGCAGCAACTGCGTCAGGTCATCCTTGCGCAGCGGCCGCGCGGCCAGCCAGCCGGTACCGCGGCGGCGGAAGCGTTCCTGGTACGCGGCCAGCTCGGCAGGCGTGTCGTGCCGTGGGTCGAAACTGATGCTGAGCAGCACCAGCTTGTCCTGCGCAATCGGCGCGGCGAGTTGCTCCTGCAGTTGGGCGAACTCGCCACCAAGGACCTGGCAATAGCTGATGCAGCGGGTATAGATGAAGTCGACCAGCACCCACTTGCCGCGCAGGTCGGCCAGGTTGATCCGCGTGCCGGTCTGCGTCTCCAGCGACACCGCCGGGACCTGCGGCGGATGCCGAAGCACCGCCACCCGTCGCGCGGTTTCGGTGGTGAAGGCACGGAACCCGTCGGTGGCGGCCGTCAGCACGGTACCGCCGAGCAACAGCAGGATGCAGCTAGCCAGCAGGGTGCGCAGGATCGACATCGGTCGGTGCCTTCAGCAAGCCGACGATGATGCGGATGGCGAACAGCAGCATGCCCAGGATCAGCACCATCGCGGCGATCGAGCCGGCCTGGTCGTAAGGCACCCATTCCGGCAGATGCACGGCGAAGCGCCGCGCCACGCTCATGTGGCCGGCATACAAAAACACCATGCAGAAGCAGATACCGCCCACGACGTACAGGAGAAGGCCGAGCCGATCCGTGCGGCTGTTGGCCGGCGCCCGCGCGCGGCTGCCGACGACGTGGTAGAGCAGGGTGAGGATCATCGGCAGCACACCGAGCAGCAGGTAGAAGTGGAAATGGCCCGGCACCCACTGGGTGTTGTGCATCACCTTGTTGACGCTGATGGTGCCGTCGATGATCGCAGGCACGATGCCCGCGGCCCAGCCGAACAGCGCCAGCACGGCCAGCATCGAAGGCATCTTCCAGCGCAGGCCGGAGCGGTGGATGTTGGTCAGCACGCCGTACGCGGTCACCAGGAATACCGGGAACCCGGCACCGTAGGAAACCAGCTGGCCCATCACCAGCATCCAGCGCGGCTCGGCGTAATCCATCAGCAGGTGATGCGGAAAAACAATGATCACGAACAGTGTGCTGACCGCCCACGACCACAGGAATGGCCTCGAGATGCCGTAGGGCTTGCCCGTGTAGCGGGGCAGCAGTTCATAGACGGCGATCACGCCCATGTAGATCGTGGCGTTGATGAGCATGTGGCCGAACCAGTAGATCAGGTTCTTGACCACCAGAGCGTTGAGCGTCACCGCCGGATCGTAGGCGTTGATCAGGCACATCACCAGCACCACCGCGCCGGCCAGGATGCCGAGCGAGTTGGCGATGATCACCATGGTACTGGCGACGACCGCCTTCGGATGGTTCGGATCGATCTCGCCGCGGAACAGCCATTGCAGGCCCAGCCCGCGGCCGAGGTTGCCGAAACGCCGGATGATCGCCGCCGCCGCATCCAGGTAGTAAAGCAGCATGCCGACGCCGATCAACAGGTAGCCGACCATGAACAAGGCCGCGGCATTGGTGCTCCACAGGCCCATCGAATGCACCGGCAGCGGATACAGGAACGTCCATGCGCTGGCGAAGCCGCCGACGAAGACCGAATAGATGATGCACAGCGCGCCGAGCAGGAAAAGTATGTAGTTGGCCAGGAACGCCCACAGGTGCAGGGTCACGTACTTGCGCAGGAAAAACCACATGACCGCCGTGGAGGCCAGACTCATGGTGCCGACCATGCCGGCTCCGTGCATCGTCATCATCTGGTAGAACAGGGTGACCGACACGCCGGTCCAGGTCGCCTGCGTCATGCGCATGGTCAGGCCGAGCAGCATCATCAGCAGGAACAGCAGTACGGCGCTGATCATGTAGAGATTGAAGACGATGCGCTCGTTGCGAGGCAGCCGCTCGTTGTCCGGGTACAAGGTAAGTGCGCTCATGACTTGCCTCCGTCAGCGACGACGTTGAGCTCCGCGGTCATCCCATGATGTGCAACTCCGCAGTATTCGAGGCACATGATCTTGTACGTACCCGGCGTGCGGAAGGTATACAGCAGCTTGTTGGTGAACCCCGGCATCGCCTGGGTCTGGATGACGATGCGGCCATCCGGGGCGTAGATCGCGAAACCGTGGTTGACGTCGTCGCTGGTCACGCGGAATTCGATCGGTACGCCGACCTTGAATCGGGTTTCGCTGATATCCCAGGTCCACTGGTGGCCGACTACATCGACGACCTGGCTGGCCTGCAGCGGCGCATGTTGCAGAGGAATCGGAAAGTGCCTGAGGCTGGCGTAGGAAACCCCGAACCCCACCAGCAGCAATGCCAGGAACAGCCATCGGCGCAATACGTTGGAGGCCCGGTACGACCGTTCGGCCTGCGCCGGATCGGCGGGTTTCCCGGTCTGGCTGATCGCGTAGACGAAGCCCAAGGTAACCAGGCCCATGCCAACAAGCGTAATAGTCCAGATCGCGTTCTGGAAAATCATGGCGAACTCCTCCCCGAAGTGCCGTCGATGTTGTCTACCGTACGACAGCAATCATGTCAAGGCAGCGCACGGCCCGCGCGGACGTTTGACGACAGTCGCATCAGGTGGACGCAAACAGTTCCGGCTTTTGCTCTGGCCACGCGCGCACCGCTTGCAGCAGTGTCTTGTGGCCGAGCGCCGTCCGCGGCAGATGATCGTTGTAAAACGTTGCATGGCGTGATCGTGGTCTGCAAATCATCGCCTGGGCGAAAGTGCGTGGTCACCAGGACATCGCTGATGCGGCCGCTCCCGATCCGGTGCCACCCAGCGCAAGCGCTGTGGCCAGCAGCGCCTCCAGCAGGTCCCTGCGGACGGAATCACCGCCCGCGTTCGTGATTGGTTGGGGAGGGCCGCCGTTCCTATGGCCGAATCGATGCTTGCGTTTTTGTAGGAGCGCACCCTGTGCGCGATGCTTTCCGTTACGTGACGAAGAGCATCGCGCACAGGGTGCGCTCCTACGGAGAGGCGGTGGAGCTGGAGGCCGCGGGCGGGGTTTCGCCCGGCACCGGCAGGCCGACCTTCTGGAGCAGCGCGGCGAAGCGCGGGTCGTGTTGGTACGGAAACAGCAGACTGTCCGGGAGCAGGTTGCCGATCGTCACGTTATCGTGCTGGGCCACGCCGCGTTGCAGCCATTGGAACATGGCATCCGGTTGCTTGCGCAGCGCGTACATCTCGGCAATCCCGCCGTAGTCGGGCGGATCTTGCCTGCCATATTTGTCGATATACGCGTTGAGTGCCGCGTCCGCCGCGGCGTGATCGGGGCCGGCCTGTCTGGCCAGCGCCACCGCGTAGGCCTTCTGGTCCGGGTCGGTTTCCTTGGCGGCATTGCGCAACGCGGCGGCCGGATCGCCGCGGCGAATGTCGAGTGCCGCGAGCATCGCGTGCGCGCCGGGATAGTCCGGCTGCAAGGCCAGCGCCTTGCTTACGGTGCGGATCGCTTCATCGGTATGGCCGCGAGTGTCCAAGATCACTACCAGTTTCAGCAGGTTCGCCGGGTCGTCCGGCTGCAGGGCCACGGCCTTGCGCGCGGCCTGTTCGGCCCCGTCGAACTCGCCGCGGGCTGCGAGGACGTTCGACAGGAAGCCGTAATAGC
>DASRUB010000023.1:0-3456 GCA_035655635.1 Rhodanobacter sp.
GGCACGTCGAGCAGGTGATTGGGCACCAGGTGCGCGGTCTTGCCGAACCAGAAGTTGGACATCTGGGTCAGCATCTCGCCCTTGCCGGGGATCGGGTTGGGCATCACCACATCGAATGCCGACAGGCGATCGGTGGCCACCATCAACAGCCGATCGTCGGACAATGCGTAGACATCGCGCACCTTGCCGCGGTGGATCAGTTCGAGGCCGGGCAGGTTCGATTGCGGCAGGGTGGTAGGCACGACGACGGGTTCCACGGATGAGGAAGCTCCCATTCTAGCGGCTGTCGCTGCCGTGCCGGAAACGCGCTGCAGTGAATGGCGGGTGCGCTGCTAGAATTGGCGACCTTTAGCCCCATGCCTTTTAACCCCATGTGTTGCCGATGCGCATACTCCTGATCGCGGCGCTCTGCCTTGCCGCCTTGCCAAGCTTTGCCCAAACGCCGGTCAAGCCGAGCCGGTTGGGTCTGTGCGCCGCCTGCCATGGCGAAACCGGCCATGCCCACATGCCGGGCGTGCCGAACCTGGCCGGGCAGCGACTGGACTATCTGCGTGACGCGTTGAAGCAATACCGCGACGGCCGTCGCAACGTGCCGGTGATGCGCGCCGCGACCGGCCCGCTGAACCAGGCCGAGCTCGATGCACTGGCACGCTGGTACAGCGTGCAGTCGCCGCAGCCGCCGGTGCATCCGTGAGTTTCGCCTACACGTTCTGGTTCGGCATGTTCGGGCTGCTGATCGGGCACATGCCGGGCGCCGTGGTCGGGGCAGTGATCGGCTTCATCTTCGACAACCTGCGCCACAGCCAGCGCCAGCAGGCCACGCCTGAAGCCGGCGGTTTCGTGGGGCCGCTGTTCACCCTGCTCGGTGCAGTGGCCAAGGCCGATGGTCGTGTATCCGAAGCCGAGATCGCGGTGGCCGAGCGGCTGATGACGCGGATGGGCCTCACCGGCGAGCAGCGCAAGCAGGCGGTGGTCAGCTTCAACGTCGGCAAGCAGCCCGAGTTCGATGTGACGCGCACCATCGCCGAGTTGCGCAACTGGGTCGGCATGCGCCGCGATCACGCCTTTCCGGTGCTCGACGTGGTGATCGAGACGGTACTGGCCGAAGGCAACCCCGGCCCCGAGAAGATGTCGATCCTGCGCCAGCTCGCCTTCGCGCTGCGAATCAGCGACATGGAATTGATGGCGCTGATGGCGATGAAGGGATACGCGTGGCATGCCGGCGCCGGCCCCCAGGGTCGCAGCCGTTCGTGGAACACTGGCAGCGGCTACGTGCCGCCGCAACGCACGTCGCAGGGACCAGACCCCTATGCAGTGCTGGGCATCGACCCCAAAGCCGACGAGCGCGCGATCAAACGCGCCTATCGCAAGCTGATTTCCGAACACCACCCCGACCGCCTCGGCGACCTGCCCGAAGACATGCGTCGGCAGGCCGAATCGCGCGCCAGCGACATCAACGCGGCGTATGACCGCATCAAGGAAGCGCGGGGGTTCAAGTAGGAGCCCGCTCGCGGGCGATGCTTTTGCTCTGATGCACGATGGGCAGATCAAATCCACGGCATCGCCCGCCAGCGGGCTCCTACAATAGACGTCAGACATCTTCGACCTGGACGCTAACCGCCATGCCCAAGCAATCCCCGATCATCGCCCCATCCATTCTCGCCGCCGATTTCGCGCGGCTTGGCGAAGACACCGCCGCGGCGCTGACCGCGGGTGCCGACTGGGTGCATTTCGACGTGATGGACAACCATTACGTGCCGAACCTCACGATCGGCCCGATGGTGCTGAAATCGCTGCGTGATTACGGCATCAGCGCGCCGATCGACGTGCACCTGATGATCAAGCCGGTGGACCGCATCGTGCCGGATTTCGCCAGGGCCGGCGCCAGCGTGATCAGCTTCCATCCCGAGGCCAGCGAACACGTCGACCGCACGCTGGGCCTGATCAGGGAATCCGGCTGCCAGGCCGGGCTGGTGTTCAACCCGGCCACGCCGCTGGATCACCTTGACTACGTGATGGACAAGCTGGACATCATCCTGATCATGTCGGTGAACCCGGGTTTTGGCGGGCAGCAATTCATCCCCGGCACGCTGGACAAGTTGCGCCAGGCGCGTGCACGCATCGAGGCCAGTGGCCGCCCGATCCGGCTGGAAGTGGACGGCGGCGTCACGGCTGAAAACATTGGCGCGATCGCCGCGGCCGGTGCCGACACCTTCGTGGCCGGCTCGGCGATCTTCCACGCGGACGACTATCAGGCCGAGATCGCCGCCATGCGCAAGGCGATCGGATAAGGAACTCCGCCGCCATGCGCGAGGCGATCGGGTAAGCGGCTCCCAGGGCCCGCGCGCAAAAGGACCCGGCGCAAGAGCGCCGGGTCAAACGTCGTCGGAGACGTGAGAGGAAACACCATCGATTGGCGTGTGCCGATGCGAAGATTCCGGAGGGAGGGGCAACCTTCGCATCGACACGTTCCACGGCAAAGAGGAATGTCCGCCAATCACTAGGTCGGACCGGGTCGATCGACATTGGTTCCCATCGTTGACGCCGGATGGCCAGTCGATCCGTTCAGGTTTGTGCGCTGCGCCTGAACCACGTAGCGCAGCGGGCCGCCGGGCACGATCGCATCGAATGGATAGCAGGTGACCAGCCACAACCCGTCGGCGCTGTCGGCCGCGGGAAGGCGTGTGTGCCGGCTGTCGATGATCCGGCTGCCGGTCACCTGGTAGTCGCTGGCGCCTTGCGGGCCATCGACATGCAGCCGGTCACCGGGCCACAGCATCTGCAGGAACCGGAACTGGGTGTCGCGATGGGCACTGATCACGCTGAGCCCGTGCGTGCCCGGCACGGCGCTGCCAGGGGTCCAGCCCGGGCCAAAGGCCAGCGCCTGGCCGCTGTCGTCGTCGAGCACGATCAGATCCTGATGCAGTCGCGGCACGCTGAGCCTGGCGATCGGTGCCATGTCGGCCCATGGCCACGGCCGCCGGGCTTCGCGGCCGTGATCGGAGCGTGTCCATGCGCGACCCAGCAGCAGTTGCGCCAGCGCCGCCTTGGCGTGGATCCAGACGCCATCCAGGCCCAGCCCGGCAGCCAGCATCAAGGCGCCGAACATCAGCCAGCGCCACCCACGTATTCCCTTCATGACCGCGCCCTCTGCATCCACCACGCGAGTGCGGCGAGCCACAGCGCACACAGCGCCAGCCACAGTTCCAGCTCAGCCGGGGTAGCGGTTTGTACGAAGTGGGTGCCCGCTGGCATCACATTGGGAATCTGCTCGTGCCGGAGTGCGGCGTCGGCGCTGCGCGACGGTGTGCGATCCACGGCCACCAGGCTGGTGTAACGGCTGACCAGGTGCGCGGCCAGCGCGGTATCGGTGATCTCCTGCACCAACGCCGCCGATTCGCCGCCACGAGCCGCCTGATCCGTCAGGTCGGCGATACGGGCCTGCGCCCACAGCCG
>DASRUB010000024.1:0-2029 GCA_035655635.1 Rhodanobacter sp.
GTAGTTCGCGTAGGCGGTGCCGTGCATGCCGAGCATGTGCAGGGCCAGCGGGTGAGTGGTATCGAACGCGCCCAGGCCCATCAGGGTGGTCGTCACCGGCAGGCCGAACGCGTCGACGA
Source organism: Rhodanobacter sp. (assembly GCA_035655635.1). Lineage (GTDB taxonomy): Bacteria > Pseudomonadota > Gammaproteobacteria > Xanthomonadales > Rhodanobacteraceae > Rhodanobacter. The sequence continues at coordinate 120 of DASRUB010000024.1, forward strand.
AGGCGCGCAGCGCCGGTGCCGCCGCTGCCGCGATCACGCCACCGCCGGCGTAGATCAGCGGGCGTCGTGCCTGCATCAGTGCGCTGAAGAACGCGGCGCAGTCGGCATCGCCCAGGCTGGATTGCTCGACCGCGCGCAGGCGCGCCCGGTAACCGCTGAGCAGCAGCTCGCCGCTGCCTTGCCAGTCGACCGCGGCGTTCTGCACGTCCTTGGGCACGTCGACCACCACCGGGCCCGGGCGGCCGCTGCGCGCCAGGGTGAACGCGGTGCGCACGGTGGCTTCCAGTCGCGAGGCATCGGTGACCAGGAACACATGCTTGGCACACGCGCCCATGATGTTGCTGACGGGAGCTTCCTGGAACGCGTCGCTGCCGATCGCCGCGGTGCCGACCTGGCCGCAGATCACCACCAGCGGAATCGAGTCGGCCATCGAATCGCGCACCGGCGTGACGATGTTGGTGGCGCCGGGTCCGCTAGTGACGATCGCCACGCCGACCCTGCCCGAGGCGCGCGCATAGCCAGCCGCCATGAACCCCGCGCCCTGCTCGTTGGCCGGCACGATCAACCGCAACGGCTCGCTACCGTCAACGCGGGGATGCAGGGCGTTGTAGCGAAATATCGCGTCGTACACCGGCAGGATCGCGCCGCCGGAATAGCCGAACATCACGTCCACGCCCTCGTCGGCGAGTACCTGTGCGATCGCCTCGGCGCCGCTGGACGGCGCGCTCGCGAGCCGTGCCGGGTCGGCGCGGAAGGCGGTGGCAGCGCTGGCTGTCAGGGGTGCTGTGGTCACAATGCATTTCCTGGATGCGCCGGATGGCCCGGCGGGTCGTGCGACGGTGTGGCGGCGTGCCACGGGGCTGCTAGTTGCGGATCAGTTCTTCCGCCATCGGCTCGTGCACCGGGATGCCGTAAGCCGAAATGATGCGCAGCTCCTGCGCCAGGGCCGAAAAGTTCTCCCACGCGATGCCGTTGACGTCGGCATCGCAGGTGAAGCCGTGGGCGTCGTCATCTTCGAAGCCGACGTGGCGCAGCTGGCCTGCATGCTCGGGTTGCTGGTTGATCGAGAAGTTGAGCTGGTCGGTGCGCCACATCGCGTAGGTGCCCGCGACCACGGCTTGCGGCTGCGTGCCCAGGCGGGCGCTGTAGTCGGTGATGGAAGCGTCCAGGTCGGCAACGGCCAGGGCGATATGGAAGCGTTTCATGGCAAACCTCATAATGTTTTTACGGTGATGTGATGGGCCGCTGAGGACGTACGCCGGCGGCCTGGAACGGGCTCAGCCGACTTTCTTCAGTGGTTCGACGGCGGCTTTCGCTGCGCTCGGTTGCAGCCACGGCATCTGTGCGCGCAACTTCGCGCCGACTTTCTCGATCGGATGATCCAGGTCGGCCTGCTTGAGCTTCTTGTAGTTGGGCAGGCCGGCGGCATATTCGGCCGTCCAGTTGCGCGCAAAAGTGCCGTCCTGGATCTCGCGCAGCACGTCTTTCATGCGTGCCTTGACGCCGGCGTCGACCACCCGCGGACCGCTGACGTAATCGCCGTACTGGGCGGTTTCGGAGACGAACTGGAGCATCTTGCTCAGGCCGCCCTCGTAGAACAGGTCCACGATCAGCTTCAGCTCGTGCATCACCTCGTAATAGGCGATCTCCGGCTGATAGCCGGCTTCGACCAGGGTCTCGAAGCCCTTGATGACCAGCTCGCTGGCGCCGCCGCAAAGCACGGCCTGCTCGCCGAACAGGTCGGTCTCGGTCTCTTCCTTGAAATCGGTCTTGATGATCATCGCGCGACCGCCGCCGATGCCGTCGGCGTAGGCCCTGGTCTTCGCTTCGGCGTGGCCACTGACGTCCTGGTGGACCGCCCAGATGCACGGCACGCCGCGACCGCGTTCGTACTCGCTGCGCACCAGTGC
>DASRUB010000025.1:0-2714 GCA_035655635.1 Rhodanobacter sp.
GCCCGTCGACGTGTACCAGCGCAACGTGCGCGCGGGGAAATATGGGTTGCTGTTCATCGCGATGACCTTCGTGGCGTTCTTCCTGTTCGAGGTGCTCAAACGGCTGCGCGTGCATCCGGTGCAATACCTGCTGGTCGGCGCGGCGCTGGCCACGTTCTACGTGGTGCTGTTGGCACTGTCCGAGCAGATCGGTTTCGGGCCGGCATACGCACTGGCTGCGGCCGCGGTGGCCCTGCTGGTCGGCGGTTATGCGATGGCGGTGCTGCATGCGCGGCGTGCCGGCCTGTTGCTGGGCGGCGTGCTGGGGCTGATCTACGCGATGCTGTACGGGTTGATCGCGGCCGAGCAATACGCGCTGCTGATCGGCGCGCTGGTGCTGCTGGCGATGGTCGGCCTGATGATGTACCTGACCCGCCGCATCGACTGGTATGCGTACGCCCCCACGTCGTCCGAGCCGCCAGCCGCTATCATGGAGCGACCATGAACCTGCTCGCGATCGAAACCGCCACCGAATCCTGCTCCGTCGCGCTGATCCACGGCGATGAGCTGATCGCCCGCAGCGAAATCGCTCCACGCCGCCACACCGAGCTGGTGTTGCCGATGGCCGACGCGTTGCTGGCCGAAGCCGGCATCAGCCGCCTGGCGCTGGATGCGATCGCGGTCGGCCGGGGTCCGGGGGCATTCACCGGCGTGCGCCTCGCCGTCTCGCTGGCGCAGGGCATGGCGCTGGCTCTCGATCTGCCGGTGATCACCATTTCCTCGCTGGCCGCACTGGCGCTGGAAGCGCCGGAAGAAGAAGACACTGCGATCCTCGCCGTGATCGACGCGCGCATGGGCGAGATTTACGCCGCCAGCTACCGCCGCGACGACAACGGCGGCCTGATCGCGCTGGACGACGAACGCATCTGCACCGCCGAGTCTCTGACACTGCCCGAAGCCAGCGCGTGGCAAGTGGTCGGCAGCGGCTGGGCCACCTACGCCGCCGCGCTGAGCCAGCGCCTCACCGGCATCCTGCATTCGGCGGATGGCATGCGCTATCCGCAGGCTGCGCATGTCGCCGAGCTGGCGCTGCAGGAGTTTCAAGCCGGCCATGTGCTGGCACAGGAGCTGGCGCTGCCGGTGTATCTGCGCGACAAGGTGGCGCTGACGTTGGTGGAGCAGGGCAAGGTGTGAGCTGCCGGTTGTCTTGTTCTCCACCAGGCATAGGAATGGGCGACGAATGAGTCGCGCGCTGCAAACCTTCATCAGTGAACTGGAACAGGATCGTGCGCTGCGCGAGCCGGGTCGGTTGCGCGAGCGCAGCGATGTGCTTGACCGTCTTGAGACCTGGCGTTTCTGTGGTCAGCTGCCCGAACTGGCGGTGGTTCCTGAACTGCGCGATCGCATCGAGGCTTTGTGCGCCGAGCTTGAAGCTATCGATGGCCGGCTGTATCAGAGCATTCGCCAGGACATCCAGCGTGGCGTGGGTGCGCACAGATTGCTTGAACGGGTGCGCGCGGCCGATCCGGATAGCGATGCTGAAGCGCAGGCCCGCGGCGACAGCTATGATTATCTCGATGCGCTGGTCAGCGGTGTCCTGCAGATCGACGAGTCCGAACCCCCGCTTGCGGGGCTGGCGGCGGAGATGGTGTTCTACCAGCCCACGCCGGCACGGCATATCTTCGACATGCTCGCGCGCAGCGCACTCGATCAGCGTGACGTACTGATCGATCTGGGTTCGGGACTGGGCCATGTTCCCCTGCTGGCTTCCATTTGTACCGGCGCACGCTGCATCGGCATCGAGTGGGAAGCGGCCCATGTCGAATGCGCGCGGCGCTGTGCGCAAGCGCTGAACCTCGATCGGGTGACGTTTGTGCAAGGCGACGTGCGGACGGCCGATCTTGCGGCAGGCACGGTGTTCTACCTGTACACGCCGTTCGAGGGCGCGATGCTGCGCGAAGTGCTGGACATGTTGAAGGCGCAGGCAGCCACACGCGAAATCCGCATCTGCACACTCGGACCTTGCACCGCGACCGTCGCGCAGGAGAGCTGGCTGCAGATTGTCGGTTCGTGGGAAATCCATCGACCTGCCGTGTTTCGCCGCATTTGAATGAGCGCTGTTGGTGTAGCTGCACGGCAAGATGGCATTGACGCTGGTGGAGCAGGGCAAGGCCTGGGAGCCTGGGCGGTAGAAACCAAGCGGCTGCGGCTGCGCCGTTTTGGTCATCTTCCGCGCCGCTATTCGGCCCATAGAACCACTATGGGCCTTCAAATCGTCACGAAATCTGCCTCAAAACGACTTTGCCTCGCCTGCTTGGTTTCTACCGCCCAGACTCCTAGGCTCAGGGCGCCGCCATCCCGTCATGCACGGAGTTGTGAGATGAACCTGCGCCACCGGCTTTCGATCCTTGTCTGCGTGCTCTCGCTGGGCGTGGGCGGCCCGTGTATTGCCGCCAATGCGCCGCTTCGGGTCATGACCTTCAATGTCCGTGTGCCGGTGGATACCGGCATGAACGCCTGGGTCAACCGGCGCGACCTGATGGTGCAGGTGATCAAGGCCGTGCATCCGGATCTGCTTGGCACCCAGGAGCTGACCGAGGAACAAGGTGAATACCTGGCCGCGCATCTTCCGGGCTATGCCTGGTTCGGGCAGGGCAGGGAAGGTGGCACCAAGGGCGAGCACATGGGTGTGTTTTATCGCACGGACCGTCTGCAGGTTTTGCATTCAGGAGATT
>DASRUB010000026.1:0-6889 GCA_035655635.1 Rhodanobacter sp.
GGTGCACATGATCCGCACGCGCCGGATTCCGTTCCTGCAGAGCAGCGCCTCGGCGCCGGTGCTGGGCCTGACCACCGCGATCATCGTGATCGGCATGCTGCTGCCGTACACCGTGCTCGGCAGCAAGATCGGCATGATGGAAATGCCGCCGGTGTACTTCGCGTGGTTGGCGCTGACCGTGGTGGCGTACTGCGCGCTGACCCAGTTGGTGAAGGTGGTCTATATGCGGCGCTACGGCCGCTGGCTCTGAGCGCCATTTGTATTTGTGTCTATGTTTGTAGGAGCGACTTCAGTCGCGATGCTCTTGCGTGTCCTCTTGCGTGGCCAAGCCTTGGAGCTTTCGTCTGCCTTCGGCAGCCGAGTTACTTTTCTCTTGCGTGGCCAAGAGAAAAGTAACCAAAAGAGAAGGCCACCCCGCTTGGCGCTTGCCGCCCATCCATGGGCGGCAAGTCCGTGAGCCGGGGCCGGGCTTTTCGACAGCACATCCTTGTGCTGGCGAAAAGGAGTCGACTCCCGCTTCGCGGCCTGTCGTCCCCGACTCACCGCCGCACAGGGGCCCCGGGTAGAGCAGCGGGCCATCGTGGCCCGCACTTTTCAGAAGAGCCAGAGCAACAGCGGAGCTTCCGCGCGCAGTAGGTGCTGCGGACATATTTCATCCTCATCCGAAGCGGAAGGTACTGCAGAATTCGGCCTTGAAAGTCTGCTTTCGACCCGTTTCAGCCAGTGGCGAACGGCCGCTTCCGGGACTGGATGATCATCGATCACAGATGCAGGGCCGTCGGCCGTGCGAGCTAGTACATCGGGGCCGCTGGGAAGACCGATGTTGGCCGGCGCCAGTCTGAAACAATCTGCCTGCTCAAGCCCAGTACGCTTATTCTCGACAGCAGGTCATGATGCTCAATTTTCGCTACCCTTTGGAATATGCCCAAGCATCAGAAGCTCTCGTGGGTCACCGCCTTAGTTGCACTGGCCGTCGTGGCGTGGATGTCGCAGAGCTCTTTGCTGGCGATCGACTGGCGCGGTGTCGCCATGGCATGGTCATCGCTTCCGGCCGGCCGTATTGCGGCCTCATTGGCGGGCAGCCTGGTGAGTTTTTGCATGCTGGCAACGCTGGATGTGATCGCCTCGCGATTGACCGCACCAAAGCGCGTATCTACGAAGTTGGCGGCATTTGCCGGTGCGGTGTCACACGCATTTTCCAATACGTTGGGTTTTCCAGCAGTCACCGGCGGCGTAGTTCGCTATCGGATCTATGCCACGGTGGGTCTGGGCAAAGGTGACATCGCACGGATTGTCGTGCTGGCCGGCTTTGGTGTGGCGATGGGCTTTGCGGTGGTGACCATGTTGGCATTGCTGTGGCAGCCGACGCTTGCCTCCGGTTGGGGGCTTCCGCTCGGAATTTGCATGCTGCTCTTGTTGCTGGCTTTCCTCGCCTGGCTAAGAGGAACGCCGCGATCGCTGCGTATCGTGCGCTGGAACCTGGACTTTCCGGATGCCGTTTCGGCGACCTCACAGATGGTCGTCGGTGGCATCGAGATGGTCGCCGCGATTGGCGCACTGTACGTGCTGCTTCCGACTGGCACCGCGCCACCATTCAACGACTTTTTGCCTATCTATGTGTGTGCAGTGGTCGCCGGCCTGCTCAGTCACGTGCCCGGCGGGTTGGGCGTATTCGAGGTGATCGTGCTGGCAGCGTTTCCGGCCCACTCGCGCGCCGGTGTTCTCGCCGCCATGCTGTGCTATCGCCTGACCTACAGCCTTGTGCCATTCACACTGGCGGCCGCGGCATTCGTCGCGTTCGAGGCGTGGCGACCACGCAAAGTAGCGAACTGAGTCAATTTGATTTCGGGTACTGCTTGATCAACCGCTGCTGATGCAGGTGATGGCGGGCCAGCGCGAGCATGCTGATGGGCAGGTGGCCTTGCCTCCGATTGGCCGCCGCAATGGAAAACAGCAGACGCTGCTTGGCAAAGACAATCCCGTAGACCTCGGCAATGGAGTACTTCGGATCCCACGCGTGCACGGCCTCGGAGCCGGCTCCGTTCACCTCCATGATGGTGAATCGTCCGCAGCGCAGATCCTGCAGTGCGCGGTAACGAACATCGAAGCGGCCGACATGAAATTGCGGCATGTCTTGCGCAATGGTCTCGATGGCTGCGGTCAATTCCGGCGTGGCGCAATCTGAGCCATCTTCGTAGCGTCCGCCCACGCGCGTGGACGCAATCAGCGATAGCCGCACGACTTCAGCCATGGCTGGCACATAGGCGCCGCGATAGTCGCACTCATGTTCCGCATTGCCAGTGGTGCGTCGTAGCCGCGCGTCGGCGCCGACCAGTTGCGCAACCGTGCTTGCGCCATCGCCGATGACTTGCGGATAGTGGCGCAGAAGTATGCCCAGTAGTCGGCCGTGAGACTGTTGCGGATGACGTACGTAGAAGATGCCGGCTTCGCCAGGGTCGTCCAGATACGCCTGCAACATCAACGAAGCACCGTGGGGAAAGGCAGCAAGATAGGCCTCCAACGCCTGCGAGTTGTCGATTCGCCGCACGCCGTAGCCGCACCAACCAAGGTCCGGCTTGGCTACCACCGGAAAGTCCAGTCCGCTTCGACGCAATACGGCCAAAGCATCCGATGATGACGAGCGGCCGTGCGGACGCAGCATCACGAACGGAGCAACTCGCGCGCGCGCCAACGGACCCATGCCCTCGAAGTACTCGGACTTGGTGTCGCCGACCAGCCCACCCGCCGTGATGTGCGGATTCGCGCTGGAGGGCAGCGTGATGCTGCCATAACGCAAACCGAGCCATGCCCACTGCAGCAGCATGGGAATCAGGTTGAGCCATTTCGGCAGGCGTTCGAATGCGCCGACTTTTTCAGAACGCGCCACGGACGGATCGGTGCCGATGCCAGGCAACTGCGAGTCATTCACCGCGAATCACTTCGTAATGGATCGGTTTGTAGGAAAAGTTGTTCGACTGGCCAGCGGAGCACGCGGTGAGACCGATCACCAGATCCGTCTGCGCCTCGAAGATGATGAAATCCCCGGCACGACTGAGCGGTGGTTCCACGCTGATCACGCCACTTTGGCCGTCCACCTGTACGTTCATGAAAACATTGAAGGCGGTTGGGATGGCATCGGAGGCGATGCCGAACGGTTGCAATGCCTCGGCAAGGTTGCCAAAGCAGCCGCGATGCGGATGCTCGTCGTGGTAGATGATGCGGAACATCTCGGCCGAACAGGGCGACAGCAGGAAGTCGTGTCGCCCGACGGTGTCCTCGACAATATCCAGCAGTACGGTGCTGCGGTTGGAGTAAAGGTGATCGCCCAAGCCGAGGAACAGCTTGCTGGCATAATCGATGCTGCGCCCGGAAGACAGTGCGTCACGCGTGTCCGCGCGATTGAACGCGACCAGATCAGCCACTTGCTCGCCCTGCGGATCAATGACTTTCAGGCGCTCGCCGCTCTTGAGTTCAAAGGCGACACCGCTGCGCGGCTCAATCACCTGGATCATTCGGGAAGCTCCACTGATGGACGCACAAACGGGCATACCCAGTCATCGCCCACCTGTCGACCACTGTATTGGCGCGCTTCGGAGCGCTGTCCATGCACAGCCAGCATGGGATTGCTTGAGCCGCAAAACATCACGTCACGGGTGATGATGGCTGCGCGCAAGTTTTCGTAGCGGCCATCGGCGCGCAACTGCTCGAACTGACTGTGCAAGTTGAACACCATCACCGGACACTGAAAGCGACGCGCAGGCCTGCTTGCGTGCGGATGCATGCCGACGACAAAGAATCCGCGGCCACCAATGCTCATGCTGAAATGAGGTGTTTGTGGATCGTCGCTCACGCTGCTGTCCCAGGCATGTTGTTCGCGGTCAATCAGGTGAATCGCATGCAAACGCTCCCACAGCGCTGCCTCGAACTCGATTTCGGTCAGCAAAGGCGAACCCGGAAAAAGAATCGCCTTGCTGACGAACGTGTCATCCGTGCCGGTCCTGGCGGCGAACGACTGCAGTTCGCGGGTAATGCATCGGTCCCGACTGGCACTGCGGATATCACTTGCGCAAACGCATTCCAGTGCCTGCCGCTTCAGCGCGGCCTTTGCGCCCAGACAGGGAAAAGACTTGCGGTCCACGAAGGTCTCAAACGCACGCACAAGGCTCGCGTTACCTTGCTGCATCGGGGCATCGCGCGGGACGATGTTTCGATCAGGAATCATCGCTGTGCTTCCACTACGGTAGCTATCGCGGCGACCAAAACTGTCCACCCGGCGTTCGCTGCGTGTCTGGATGGCGACGCCGGAATACGTGTGCTTGCTCCGCCTGCGGGTGAAATCATCATGAGGCAACGACCGCGCAGGCCACCGGCGTCGTGGCACCTGCGTGCTCGCTCCCCGCTTGCATGCCGGGAGCTTGGTTCAATGATCGTGCATGGCCACCGGCAGGCATTCGCTGGCCCAGGTAGCGCGCTCGCTTGCCTGGCTTGAGCATGGCCAGGTCAAGCCAGACCAGTCCGTCAACGCATCCGGAAAAAGCCGGGTCGTCGCCAAAAGCGAGAAACTGCGCTCCGCCCGGCTCGACCAGATCGACATATTGTCGATAAAGCATGGGCAGGCTGACGCCCAGTGCATCCAGGTGCTGTTTCAACTTGCCCAGGCCTGCTGAAGCATCCAGTCCCTCGCAGGCCTGCTGCACATGCCGAACGACTTGAGGCGAGACGACAAACGGCCGTCGTGCCGTGGCCAGGCCCAGTTTGCCGAAATACTCAAGATGCGCGGTTGCAATCCATTCGCGCGCCTCGCGTGGCAGCGTGATCGGCATACTCACCGGACCGAACAGATAGCGTAGTTGCGGATTCCTTTGCAGGTACAGGCCAATGCCCTGCCACAGTTGATTGAGCGCGCGGGAGTTCCAGTACGCCGGCGCGACAAAACTGCGGCCAAGCTCCAGTCCGTGTGCGAGCTGCGGCTGCAATTCGACAGAAAATTCGAACAGGGTCGAGGTATACAAGCCCGCGATGCCGCGCTGGCCGATCAGCCGACCGGCATGGCCAAGACGGTATGCCCCGGCAATACATTGTGCCGCAGCATCCCACAGCAGCAGATGCTCGTAGTGCGAATCGTAGGTGTCGAGATCACGGCACGCACCGGTACCTTCGCTCACCGTGCGGAAGGTCAATTCGCGCAAGCGGCCGATCTCGCGCATGAGTGGGCTGTCGATTTCGCCGGTGTACAAATACAGCTGCTTGCCATCAACCAGATCGGCCAGTTTCATGGCCTTCCCGAGCTCCGCCTCGATCGCGTCCGGACATTCCGAGCGCGCCAAACGCACTACGCCGAACTCAGCGGGCCGATCAGTTCGCCCCAACTGGTAGACATGCCGACGTACAAGATCGGCTGCGTGCCGGGACGACCCGCCGCTGCGCTGTTCCAGTTCGTTGGCGCTGATCAACCCGTCTGTGTCGAGGCGGATTCGGCGACTTCCTCGGGCGGTACCCTCGCGCGGCAGCAGTGCCGTACTCAGTGGCTTGGACAGCATCGACACAGCGTAAAACATCGCCGAGTTGCGCGCGTCGACGTGCACCGGTAGTACGGGTGCGCGACTGTGAAATGCCAGTCTGGCGAAGCCGTCGGACCACGTACCATCGCGCACGCTGCCAGCGTTCCACCGCGAAACCTCGCCGGCCGGAAAAATGATCAGCGCTTCGCCGTTTTCCAGGGCGCGATAGATGGCGCGCGCACATGACCTGGCACCATGGCCAAATACATCGACGGGCAACAGCAGGTTACTGAGGGCCGGAACCGTCGCCAGCCAGTCATTGCCGAGCACCCGCACGTCGCGACGCAAGCTGCCCAGCCACTGCAACAAGGTCAGCGCGTCCTGTATGCCAAGCGGATGATTTGCGACCACCAGCAGTGAGCCTTGCGCGGGAACGTGCGCAAGCTGCCCTGGGGCGCTGTGATAACTCGTGCCCAACAGTTCCAGCATTCGGTCGACGAACTCAAATCCGTGCGCCTCGCCAGCCTGTTTGAGCAGATCATTGAAGCGATCTTCGTTGGATACGCCTTTCAGCAGCGAGGTCAGGGCGTTGGCGACCACCGGATAGCGGGCCAGCCACGGTGCTCGTTCCAGCAGGCTGCGTTCAATGCTGAGCATTGTGGCCTCCTGCAATTGCCAAAAACGTTGTTTGCGAAGTCTTCGCCCACAACGGACTCGCCGCAAGGCTCGCTTTGATCCCGGTGTTCTTTGTTTGAGTCACGATCAATGCTTGAGCCATGGCGGTTGCGAGCCGGCGTCGCAGTCGACGTCGCGGTCATACTCGCCATTGCCACACGAAGGGCACGTGAAACCTCTCCGCGCTTGGCAAGTCGGGACGGAGGAAATCAAATCCCCTCAGATTTGGCTTTGGCTCGTTTCAGCTTCTTGGATCATCGCGTGTTCACAATGGGTAGCCCTGGAATGGACGGCAGTAGCATCGTTGAGGGTTCTGCCCCTTGAATGCGGAAACTTCCAAGAAGACCGATCGTCGGCAACGTGACCAGGTCAGCAAATCGCCAATGTCTGGTATCGGGCAACCCGGCTCAGGCTGCGACCGTCCGAAAAATCTGTTAAGGGTTGTCCGACGCCTGCCCACGCGCAGACGTTCCCAGTCTGCCGACGTTGTATCGGGCAGGCGTTGGACAATCCTCAAGGGAGGAAACCGCGGGAATTACGACGCGAGGGTCGTCATGGGGCGCTGCTGTTCCATGGAGATTTGAATAGTGCGGGAGCGGTCGTGAGAGGAAATGGGAGCGTGACGGATCCGAGGGTGGGTACCCGCGTGGTCGGTTGAAGCATCGGCGAGGCGGTGAAGTGGCCCGTGATGGCGGTGAAAAGCCAGCGGTGGG
>DASRUB010000027.1:0-4593 GCA_035655635.1 Rhodanobacter sp.
CCCGAATCCCGAATCCCGAATCCCGAATCCCGAATCCCGAATCCCGAATCCCGAATCCCGAATCCCGAATCCCGAACAAATGATCGCCCTGATCCAACGTGTCACCTGCGCCAGCGTCCGGGTCGATGACGAGACCATCGGCTCGATCGGCGCCGGCCTGCTCGCCTTGGTGGCGGTGCAACCGGACGACGGCGAGGCGCAGGCCGGGCGCATGCTGGAACGGCTGCTCGGTTACCGCGTGTTCGCCGACGCCGCCGGCAGGATGAATCGCTCGCTCAGCGACACCGGCGCCGGCCTGCTGCTGGTCAGCCAGTTCACCCTGGCCGCCGACACCCGTTCCGGCATGCGCCCCAGCTTCACCCGCGCGGCGCCGCCCGAGCAGGCGCGACGCTGGTTCGATCGGCTGCTGGAATTGGCGCGGATCGCGCATCCGGGGGTGGAAACCGGGCGTTTCGGTGCCCATATGATGATCCAGCTGGTCAACGACGGCCCGGTCACCTTCTGGCTGGACACGGCGTGAACCCAAGCCTGCCCGCGCCGCATGGCCATGTGCGCCAACCCCTCGGTTTGGCGCGATTTTTGCGTAGGCGGGCAGTCGAATTTCTCACTTGAAAACTGGTCAGAAAAGCAGCACATCGCTATAATGTCCGGTTCTTGAACCTCGTCAGACGGTCGGTTAATCCATGAATAGCAAAGCTCCCCACGAGCAACAGTCGGAAATCAAGGCCCTCATCGCCAAGGGTCTGGAGCAGGGCTACCTGACCTACGCCGAGATCAACGACCACCTGCCCGACGACGTCGTCGATCCGGAGCAGATCGAAGACATCATGGCGGTGCTCAAGGGCGTCGGCATCGAGGTGCATGACGCGGCCCCCGACACCGACACCATCTCCGACAATGCGGCGCCCGGCAATGGTTCCGGCGACGATGAGTCCGCCGCCGAGGAAGCCGTCGCCCTGTTGTCAGCCGTCGATGCCGAAGTCGGCCGCACCACCGATCCGGTGCGCATGTACATGCGCGAAATGGGTACGGTCGAGCTGCTTACCCGCGAAGGCGAGATCGCCATCGCCAAGCGCATCGAAGAGGGCCTGGGGCAGGTGCAGACCGCGCTGGCCAGCTTCCCGCTGACCATCGAACTGCTGCTGGAGGAATACGACCAGCACCTGGACGGCAAGCGCCGCCTCAGCGAGATCCTGGCCGGCTTCCTCGACCTGGAAGAGGCCGCCGACCTGGCCCGCAAGGAAAAGGAAGCCGCGGCTGCCGAGGCCGCCGAGCGCGGCGACGACGAGGAGTCCGACGGCGACGACGAGGACGCTGAAGAGGAAGAGGAAGAGGCAGGTCCGACCGGCCCCGACCCGGAAGAGGTCAAGCGCCGCTTCGAGTTGCTGCGCGATCACTACACCAAGTTCCAGAAGGCGGCACCCAAGGCCGGCAGCATCACCGACAAGAAGATCGTCAAGCTGCGCGACCAGATGGCCGAGGAATTCCTCAAGCTCAAGCTGCCCAGCGCGCTGATCGACGGCTTCGTGCGCAAGCTGCGCGAAGTGGTGGGCGATATCCGCCACCACGAGCGCGTGCTGCTGGACATCTTCGTCAAGCAAGTGAAGATGCCCAAGGCCGAATTCATCAAGACCTTCCCCAGCAACGAGGGTAACCTCGAGTGGGTGGCCGAGCTGAGCCGCAAGCGGCAGAAATGGTCGCCGAATATCAAGGTGCATCGCGAGGCGATCGATACCGAGCAGGAAAAACTCGCCACCATCGAGCGCAAGCTGTTCCTGCCGCTGATCGACATCAAGGACATCAACCGCGCCATGGCCAGCGGTGAGGCGAAAGCCCGTCGCGCCAAGAAGGAAATGGTCGAGGCGAACCTGCGCCTGGTGATCTCGATCGCCAAGAAGTACACCAACCGCGGCCTGCAATTCCTCGACCTGATCCAGGAAGGCAACATCGGCCTGATGAAGGCGGTCGACAAGTTCGAATACCGCCGCGGCTACAAGTTCTCGACCTACGCCACCTGGTGGATTCGCCAGGCGATCACCCGCAGCATCGCCGATCAAGCCAGGACCATCCGCATCCCGGTGCACATGATCGAGACGATCAACAAGTTGAACCGCATTTCCCGCCAGATGCTGCAGCAGTTCGGCCGCGAGGCCACGCCGGAAGAGCTGGCCAAGGAAATGGAGATGCCCGAGGACAAGATCCGCAAGGTGCTGAAGATCGCGAAGGAACCGATCTCCATGGAAACCCCGATCGGCGACGACGAGGATTCCCACCTGGGCGACTTCATCGAAGACGGCAACGCCAGCTCGCCGGTCGACTCGGCCACCGAAACCGGCCTGATGGAAACCGTGCGCGACGTGCTCGGCGGGCTGACCCCGCGCGAAGCGAAAGTGTTGCGCATGCGTTTCGGCATCGACATGAACACCGACCACACGCTGGAAGAAGTCGGCAAGCAGTTCGACGTGACCCGCGAGCGGATCCGGCAGATCGAAGCCAAGGCGCTGCGCAAGCTGCGTCACCCGAGCCGCTCCGAACAGCTGCGCTCGTTCCTCGACGTCGAATAGTCTCATTGCGTCATCGCAACACCGAAGAAGTCCCGCTCATGCGGGGCTTCTTCATTTCACGGGTTCAGCCGATGTCGTAGAAGAACTGCTCGCGCACGATCTTGCTGCCATGCACGCGGTACACGCAGATCTCGCTCATGTTCACCCGGCCGCGGCCCTTCATCGTCACGTCCATCGTCAGCGCGATGCTGAACCAGTTCTCCGCGATCACCGGCTCGCTCACGCTGCCGCCATGCACGGCCTCGATCATCGCGCCGAACTGGCGCCCCTTCTCGTAGATCGCTGCCAGTCCCTGCACGCTGCCAAGAGCGCCAGGTGGCAAACCGTCCGGCTCGATGCTCACGGCATCGTCCGCATACAGCTCGCGCTGCGCGTCCTCGTACTTGCCTTCGCGGCACAACTAGACCAACCGTTTCGCAATCGCTTCGGTGTTCATGCGTATTCTCCGGTCTGTGGGGGGACGGCAAGCCTACCCTCGAACAACCGCCTGCACCACTGACTTCCCCCCGCCATCCTCGTATGCAACCCGCACGCTGCGGTAAACTTCCGCCCTTGCGCGGGCCTATAGCTCAATTGGTTAGAGCATCGGACTCATAATCCGCTGGTTCCAGGTTCAAGTCCTGGTGGGCCCACCAATCGCACCAACGCCTTGCTCTGATGCGTGTCGAAACATGACTCGGCCAGAACGGGCCCTTCATGGCTGAAGGGCGGTGCGCCGCGAGTCCGATTGCCCGGCAATCGTCGTAAAGAGATTACTACCGATGTTCAGACATTGGTCGGCGATTGCCGCCACGCCAAGCCGGTGCGATACGGCGATCAGGATGGTCTGCGGCAGGCGGCGTTTCAGCGCGGAAAGCACCACGATCTCGGAGGCGGTATCGAGCGCGCTGGTGGCCTCGTCCAGCAAAGCCAGGAATGGTTGCCGCAGGATGACCTGGGCCAGCAGCAGGCGCTGCAGCTCGCCGCCGGAGAGCCGGCTCGACGAACTGTGCAGTGTCGTATCGAGGCCGTGCGGCGAGTCCGTCAGTCGCTTGTCGAGGCCGACATCCGCCAGCGCGCTGCGCAGCATCTCGTCGGTGGCTTCCGGCGCGGCCCACAGCAGGCACTCGCGCACGGAATGCTGCCAGGGTCGGACGTTCTGGCTGACGTAGGCGCCATGCCGCACGAGTTCGCGGTACTCGTCAAAGTCGATCGGCCGTTCGCCGGCGCGTGCCGTAAAAGTCACCGGCGTCATCATGCCGGCCAGAACATCGACCAGGCTGCTCTTGCCGATGCCGGAGTCGCCCGCAATCAGGGTCAGTTCGCCGGGCACCAGCACCAGGTCGCGGACTTCGAGGCCGCAAGCTGGCGGTATCAGTCGCATCCGCTTGATATGCAGCGCACCAGCGGAAGTCGCCGCGTGCGATGGCGCCGCGGATGACCGGGCCGAATCCAGATTCATGTATCGCTGCCACAGTTCGAATGCCGGCGCGGCCGAACGCAGCTGCTGAAAGCTCTGCCGGGTCGACACCAGATAAGGCAGCAGGCGCCCCAGCAGCAGGCAAACCGCAATCAGCGACGACTGGTCGATGCCGTGCCAGCGATGGGCGAGCACGAACAGCGCGGCGATCCCCGCCGCCGCCAGCAGCTCGAGCATCAGCCGCCCGGAAGCCACCAGCTCCAGTTGCCGCCGGTAGCCGTGGCACAGCCGGGCGGCAATGGCGCCGTAACTGGCTTTCTCCACGGCTTCCTTCTCGAACGAGCGGACGTGGCGCAGGCGTCGCGGAAAATCCTCGCTGTGCCAGAACAGTCGCGTCATGTCCACGACGTATTGACGACCGACCAGCGATTGCTCGCGCCCATAGGCCCGCGACGCCAGCAGCCCCAGACCGGCGAGCAGCGGCGCCGCCAGCATCAAGGGTGGCGATACCCAGAACGCGAAACCGAGACTGACGGCGGCCGTGACGCCGGCGATCAGCAATTGCTGCAGGGCGCTGAAACCCTGCACGATGAGCTCGACGTTGTGGGTGAGGACGTTGGCGATTTCCGC
>DASRUB010000028.1:0-9997 GCA_035655635.1 Rhodanobacter sp.
TGACCTCGAATACGCACTGATCGAAGGGCCGTCGCGCGACGGTCGTCGCGTGTTGCTGGTGGTTGCCAGCGCGCTGGTCGACAAGGTGCGCGCCCGCTACAACACCTTCCTTCCCCCGCAAGCGGGGGAAGGTGCCCGAAGGGCGGATGGGGGAGCTCTGGCACTCGGCCACGCCGAAGGCAAAGCCCTCGAAGGCCTGAAACTCCACCACCCCTTCTACCCGCGCGAAGTGCCGGTGATCCTGGGCGAGCACGTCAGCGCCGAAGACGGCACCGGCGCGGTACACACCGCGCCCGACCACGGCGTCGAGGACTTCGTGGTGGCGCGCGAGTACGGCATCGAACTGCTCAATTACATCGAGCCGCGCGGTACCTACCGTGCCGACACGCCGGTCGCCGACAGCCTCGAGCTCGGCGGCATGCATATCTGGAAGGCCAACGACGCGATCGTCGAGGTGCTGCGCCAGCGCGGCCTGTTGCTCGCCTTCGCCAAGATCGAACACAGCTATCCGAACTGTTGGCGCCACAAGACGCCGGTGATCTATCGCACTACGCCACAGTGGTTCATCTCGATGGAGCAGGCAAAGCTGCGCGAGACCGCGCTCACCGCGATCAAGTCCGTGCGCTGGGTACCGGGCTGGGGCGAGGAGCGCATCGCCGGCATGGTGGCCGGGAGACCGGACTGGTGCATCTCGCGCCAGCGCACCTGGGGCGTGCCGATCGCACTGTTCGTGCACAAGGCCACGCAGGAGCCGCATCCCGATTCCGTCGCGCTGCTGGAACAGGTAGCTAAGAAAGTGGAGCAGGGCGGCGTCGATGCGTGGTTCACGCTGGACCCGGCCGAACTGCTGGGCGACGACGCGAACGATTACGAAAAAGTCACCGACGTGCTGGACGTCTGGTTCGATTCGGGCGTCACCCATTACGCCGTGATCGGCCAACGCCCGGAACTGCAGCAGGGCACGGCGACGCATTACAAGGTGATGTACTTGGAAGGCTCCGATCAGCATCGCGGCTGGTTCCAGTCCTCGTTGCTGACCTCGTCGGCGATTTTCGGCCGCGCGCCGTACCAGGATGTGCTCACCCATGGTTTCGCGGTGGATGCCAACGGCCGCAAGATGTCCAAGTCGCTGGGCAACGTGGTGGCGCCGCAGAAGGTGATGGACACGCTCGGCGCCGACGTGCTGCGACTGTGGGTCGCCTCGGCGGACTATCGCAACGAGATGACCGTCTCCGACGAGATCCTCAAGCGTGTCTCCGACACCTATCGGCGCATCCGCAACACCGCGAAGTTCCTGCTCGGCAATCTCGACGGCTTCGACCCGACGCGACACCTGCTGCCGGTGGAAGACAGCCTGCTGCTGGACCAGTGGGTCGTGCAGCAGGCGTTCGACGTGCAGCAGGCGGTGCTGGCCGCCTATGAGCGCTACGACTTTCCGGAAGTCGTGGCGCGCATCCAGAATTTCTGCACCAACGAACTGGGTGCACTGTATCTGGACATCACCAAGGATCGGCTCTACACCATGCCGACCGACAGCCGTGGTCGACGCAGCGCGCAAGGCGCGATGTACCGCATCGCCGAGGCGCTGGTGCGCTGGCTGGCGCCGGTGCTGAGCTTCACCGCCGAGGAAATCTGGCAGGCGATGCCGGGCGAACGCGGCGAAAGCGTGCTGTTCGAAACCTGGTACGACGGCCTGGCGGCGTGCCAGGGCTCGCCCGGACAACGCCGTTACTGGGCCGACCTGCTGGCCATTCGCGACACCGCTTCGCGCGTGCTCGAAGGCATGCGCAAGGCCGAGCAGATCGGTGCAGCGCTGGAGGCGAAGCTGGTCGTCCATGCCGATGCGGCGTTGCAGGCACGTTATGCCGAAAGCGCCGATGAACTGCGCTTTTTCTTCATCACTTCCGAGCTGGAGCTGGCGCCACTGACGCCGCGTCCCGGCGATGCAGCGAGGGTTGAACTCGATGGTGCCGAGGCCTGGGTGTCCGCCAGTGTCAGCGCAGCGGCCAAATGCGTGCGCTGCTGGCATCGGCGTGACGACGTGGGCAGCCACGCGGAACACCCCGAGCTGTGCGGCCGCTGCGTCGGCAACATCGAGGGACCCGGCGAAAACCGCCGCTGGTTCTGATTCTGAAGGCATGCCCCCATCCGGCCTGTCGGCCACCTTCCCCCGCAAGCGGGGGAAGGAAACCAGGCCAGACGCCAGGCGCTTCCGCTTCCTTCCCTCGCTTGCGGGGGAAGGAAACCAGGCCAGACGCTTCCTTCCCCTGCTTGCGGGGGAAGGTGCCCGAAGGGCGGAAGGGGGCACGCTCTGCCCACTCCACCCGACACCCATCGAGCCCACACCATGACCAA
Source organism: Rhodanobacter sp. (assembly GCA_035655635.1). Taxonomy (GTDB): domain Bacteria; phylum Pseudomonadota; class Gammaproteobacteria; order Xanthomonadales; family Rhodanobacteraceae; genus Rhodanobacter. The sequence goes on from DASRUB010000028.1 coordinate 2,356, forward strand.
ACCCAACGCACTCTTCTGGCTGTGGCTCTCCGCCGCCGTCATCGCACTCGATCAACTCAGCAAGTGGTGGGCGGTGCATGCGCTGCAGCCGATGGGTGCGCCGCATGAAGTCATTCCCGGTTTCCTGAACTGGACGCTGGCGTTCAACTCCGGCGCCGCATTCAGTTTCCTGGCCGATGGCTCCGGTTGGCAGCGCTGGTTCTTCGTGGTGCTGGCGGTGCTGATCAGCGCGGTGCTGGTGGTGTGGTTGGCACGCACGCCGCGGCGCGACTGGCGCACCGCCATGCCGTTGGGTTTGATCATCGGCGGCGCCATCGGCAACTTGATCGATCGCCTGCATGCGGCGCAGGTCACCGACTTCATCCAGGTCTACTTCCACCAGTGGAACTACCCGGTGTTCAACCTGGCCGATTGCGGCATCACCGTGGGCGCCGTGATGCTGATCGCGTTCGGCCTGTTCGCCGGCAAGTCCGGGGACAGCATGCGATAATGTTCTCCTGTCGCATGCCGACCGCGGAGGCGTATCGTGAATCAACTTGATCTGATCGAGGAAGCGCTCAAGCTCGATGCTCGGGAGCGCGCGAGCATGGCCGGTCGGCTGCTGGAAAGCCTGGACGATCTCTCTGCGGATGAGGTCGAACGCCTATGGCTGGATGAAGCGCAGCGTCGTGACGCGGCTGTCCAGAATGGGAAACTTGCGTCGGTTCCGGCACAACAGGTTATTGCCGAGTTGAAGGCTATGCTTGGATGAGTTTTGTGGCTTCGTTCAACCGTCTCGCCGAAGCCGAGTTGCGCGAAGCGGTGAACTATTACGAATCGGAAGCGTCCGGTCTGGGGCGGCGGTTTCTGATGGTCGTGGAGTCCGCCTTGGCGGAGATCCTGGACCATCCACTTGCTGGATAGCCGTTGCGCGGTGATGTGCGCCGCAAAAGCGTAGGTCGCTTTCCATATCAACTGTTGTATCGGGTGACTGGCGATGAAGTTCGTATCCTCGCCATCATGCACAAACGCCGGCGGCCCCTGTACTGGGCCGAACGTGGCTGAATGAGGTAGCTGTGGACATCCTGCTCGCCAATCCCCGCGGTTTCTGTGCCGGCGTCGATCGCGCCATCGCGATCGTCGAGCGCGCGCTGGAATCCTACGGCGCGCCGATTTACGTGCGGCATGAAGTGGTGCACAACCGCTACGTGGTCGAAAAGCTGCGCGCCGATGGTGCGGTGTTCGTGGAGGAACTGCACGAGGTGCCGGACGGCGCCACCGTGATTTTCAGCGCGCATGGTGTGTCGCAGGCGGTACGTGAGGAAGCCGGGCAGCGGCAGCTGAAAGTCTTCGATGCCACCTGTCCGCTGGTGACCAAGGTGCATATGGAAGTGGCGCGGCTGGGCCGGATCGGGCGCAGCGTGGTGCTGGTCGGCCATGCCGGCCATCCCGAAGTCGAAGGCACCATGGGGCAGTGGAATCCGGCAAACCCAGGCGAGATCCTGCTGGTCGAGTCGCTGGAATCCGTCGAGCGGCTCCACCCGAAATTTCCCGATCAGCTGTCCTATGTGACCCAGACCACGCTGTCGGTGGATGACACCAAGGCCATCATCGAGGCGTTGCGCGCGAGATTCCCCGGCATCGAAGGTCCGCGCAAGGACGATATCTGCTACGCCACGCAGAACCGCCAGGACGCGGTGCGCCGGCTCGCCGATGCGGTCGACCTGATGCTGGTGGTCGGTTCGGTCAACAGCTCCAATTCCAACCGCCTGCGCGAACTTGCCGAGAAGCAGGGCGTGCGCTCGTTCCTGATCGACGGCGCCGAACATATCGAGCGAAGCTGGCTCGATGGCGTCAACCGGATCGGCCTGACCGCCGGTGCGTCCGCACCCGACAAGCTGGTGCGCGACGTGATCGCCCGCCTGCAGTCGTGGGGCGCCGGCGAGGTACACGAGCTCGACGGCGAGCAGGAAAACATCACCTTTGCGCTGCCCAAGGAACTGCGTGTGCTGGGAGGAGCCGGTTCGACAAGTTTCTGACGCGAAGCGCCCGAGCTTGCGCCACCGCGGCACGCCCCGTAAAATCGTCGGTTCTTTGCCGGAATAGCTCAGTTGGTAGAGCGGCGCATTCGTAATGCGTAGGTCGTAGGTTCGATTCCTATTTCCGGCACCAGTAAATGCAAAGGGCTGCGAGCTTGAAAGCTCGCAGCCCTTTGCATTTTTGACGATTGCGTGAGGCGCAAAAAACACCACCCACGGAGATGGCGTTTCGGTGCTTTGAGGTTAGAGCCCGAGGAGCGCTTTGAGTCTTGCCTCTACTTCCAGCATTTCTCCCCTGTTTGCAAAACCTCTGGGAAATGCCTTCCGGGCACGCCAATCTACCGTTGTCACTTGATGAGTGAGTGCTGCGGAAGGTTTGTTCAGGTCGGACAACGGGACTTCAAACGGAAACCCTTTCATCCTGGTGGTAATCGGAACGCAGACAACAAGCCCGGACTTGTCGTTGTAGCCTTGTCCCGTCAGGACAAGATGAGGCCGGTCGCCTTTCTGCTCGTGACCTGCGCCGCCCATATCATCCAGATGAATTATTTCGCTTCGGCGCGGAACCCAGGCTGCATCTACCATTCAATGACCTCACCGCCAACCGCCTGAGCGGACGGATGGAAGGTTGGCGTGTTTTCCGGCGTCATGGCGGCAACCAGATCGTCCAGGCTATACGCGGGAACCCGGGATTCGATCACGATTCTGCCAGCTTCAGCCCTGAGCTCAAGTTGCTGATCGACTCTGAAGTTGGCTGCCTCGAGTACTGCTGCAGGGATGCGCAGGGCTGCACTGTTGCCCCACATCTTGAGAACGGCCATGGATCAACCCTCATCTAAGTTCGATGGAGATTACTCCACTGGAGCTAAGGTATCTACATTGTATCTACGAGTTGTTCAGCCGTCGGCTCAGCAGCGAGCGAGGTAGCGAAGAAGGGCGCGCGCACCTCGCAAAAAAGCCCGGTTTGACGCGTCAGTCGCGCGATTGAAGCAGTGCGTCAGGCCACTGCTGCGCGCCGTGCAGTACACGAAGGATGCGTACCGTGTCGCCGGCAATGCGGTACGCGGCGATGTACGGTGTGCGGTCGATGACAAGCTCGCGGGTTCCCGGCACGCGGCCGATGCGCCCACTTTCCGGGTGGCGGATCAGCTGCCGCACCTGCGAGCGGATGCGGTCATCGACGATCGCCGCTCCCCGCGGGTTGTCAGCTTCGATGTACTCGAAAATGGCGACGCGATCCTCGATCGCGTAGCCGCCCATTCCAGCTTCACACCTTGCCCGCGGCATTCCGCCGGGCGGCTGTCTTGCGCTTGATGAACTCGGCTTCGACCTGGTCATGTGGGCTTGCCGGGCGCGAGTCGTCCAGTGCCTGCTGTATCTTTCCCCTGAACCATGCATCGTGGGCAGCTGGGTTGATGGCCAGCGCGAACGGCAGCGCGCCCTCATTGGCCGTCCGCGTCAACAGGATGCGCACGGCATCGGAAACCGTCAGGCCCAATTGATCCAGCACCGCCGCCGCCCGTTCTTTCACGGCGGAATCGATGCGGGTTTGTACCAGTGCGTTGGTGGCCATGACGACGGTCCTGTTGAATGGTGACGCTTGTATTGTAATGCGTGTGCATTACGAAGCAAACCAGCCCTTCGATGCTGAAGGTCTGATCGCTTGCGTTGGTCCGGCACCGGCAGCTGTCTCGGGCTCCTGCAGCGACCACGCCACGCTCTCCCCCGCGCGCATCGGTACGCAGGTCGCATCACCCAGCGTGAACTCCGCGGGAACATGCCACGGACGCTTTTCCAGGATCACGCGTTCGCGATTGCGCGGCAGGCGATAGAAATCCGGCCCGTGGAAACTGGCGAACGCTTCGAGCTGGTCGAGTTTGCCGGCTTGCTCGAATGCTTCGGCATACAGTTCGATGGCCGCGTGCGCGGTGTACACGCCGGCGCAGCCGCAGGCGGATTCCTTCGCGTGGCGCGCATGCGGCGCGCTGTCGGTGCCCAGGAAAAAGTGCGGATTTCAGCATCCGGCCGTCCATGCGGGCTCGCTGACGCCAGGCATTCGTGAGCTGGTGGGCGAACGATCAAATCATGCAGCGGTAGACTTCTGAACAGGTCGAAGTTGGGTAGCTCAGGCTGCTACCAGCTCCACTTTGACGCGGTAGCCAAGTGCTTGGGCGCCACGGCTGAGCGTGTCCAGCGTGAGACCAATATCGTTTTCGTCCAGTAAACGACCGAGTGCGGCGCGGCTGGTGTGCATGCGCTCGGCCATCGTTGTCTTGTTGATGCCGGACAACTTCAAGGCCTGCTCGAACTGCCAGGTGATCACGCGCTTGATGGCAACGGCAGTCGCGTCTTCAAGGTGACCGTCATCGGCCAGCAAGTGATCGAAGCTGCTGCCAACATGAATGTTCTTCTTAGCCATGACGCACCTCTTTCATACGTTTGCGGGCAAGCTCAAGGTCTTGCTTTGGGGTCGGGGCGAAGCGCATGAAGCACATGTTCGGCTGGCCAAATCACGCTATGGCCGAACCCTCATCCGTCGCTTCGCGCCACCTTCTCACCCGCGCATTCAGATCGTCGCATCTCGAAATGCTTTCAAGACCGCGTTCATGCGGGTCTGCCAACCGTTCCCTTGTGCGCGGTACCACTCCAAAACTTCCTTGTCCACTCGCAAGGCAATCTGTTCCTTGCGCTCTGCGGCTGCTTTCGTGGGGCGGCCACGCTTGGCGCGCAGTTCTGCCACGCCTTTGTGGGCGATTGCACTTTCCCAATATTCAAGGGTGGCGGTTTTGCTTTTTGGGTTGTAGGGCACGTCAGCCTTTCGGGTAAGCGCGGTCGTAAGCTTCTCGTTCATGGGGTTCGGCCTCTCGGCAAGAGATCAATCTCGGGCCTTCCTCGCGGTCGGTCCATACCAACACAACCACTTTCCCATGCGCCCAACCCAGGCTCACCAACCGCAACTCTCCGTAGTCTTCGCGGTCATCCTCCCGCGTGAGCATAGGGCTATCAAAGGCTTCCATGCAGCCGGGCAAGTCGATCTTGTGCTTGCGCAGGTTCGCTCGGCGCTTGGCGGGATCGTGGCTCATCTGGTATTTATTGTATATGCGTTAATTCAAGGTAGCAAGCCCTGCCTGCCGCGGGCCGAGCCTGGTCAATCAAGCGGACTTGCTTTCGGCAAGCCGCTTGATTCCAGCGACCGGGCCTTTTGCATTGGCAGTTACGCGGTGGCACCGGCGGGTATCTCGGAATCGAGCAGCGACCACGCCACGCTTTTGCCTGCACGCATCGGTACGCAGACGGCGTCGCCCAGGGCGAGCTCCGCGGGCACGTTCCACGGGCGTTTTTCCAGGATCACGCGTTCGCGATTGCGCGGCAGGCGATAGAAATCCGGACCGTGGAAACTGGCGAACGCTTCGAGCTGGTCGAGTTTGCCAGCTTGCTCGAACGCTTCGGCATACAGTTCGATGGCCGCGTGCGCGGTGTACATGCCGGCGCAGCCGCAAGCGGATTCCTTCGCGTGGCGCGCATGCGGTGCGCTGTCGGTGCCCAGGAAGAAGCGCGGATTGCCGCTGGTGGCAGCTTGCAGCAGGGCCGCGCGATGCGTTTCGCGCTTCAAGATCGGCAGGCAATAGTGATGCGGGTTGATGCCGCCCTCGAACAGCGCGTTGCGGTTCAGCAGCAGGTGATGCGCCGTGATCGTTGCGGCCAGGTTGGCCGGAGCCGCACTCACGAACTCGACCGCATCGCGCGTGGTGATGTGTTCGAGCACCATGCGCAAGCCGGGAAACCTCGCTCGCAGCGGCAGCAGATGCCGCTCGATGAAAACGCGCTCGCGATCGAAGATGTCGATGGTCGGATCGGTCACCTCGCCGTGCAGCAGCAAGGGCAGGTCATGCCGTTGCATCGCGTCGAGCACGGGGTAGACGCGGGTGAGGTCGCGCACGCCATCCTGCGAATTGGTGGTGGCGCCAGCCGGGTAATACTTGACGGCAAACACGCTGCCGCTGGCCTTGGCCCGCTCGATTTCCTGCGCCGTCGTGGCCTCGGTGAGGTAGAGCGTCATCAGCGGTTCGAAGTGCGTGCCCGGCGGCAGCGCGGCGAGAATCCGCTGACGGTAGGCGTCGCTTTGTGCCACCGTCGTCACCGGCGGCCTGAGGTTCGGCATCACGATGGCACGAGCGAACCGGCGGGCAGTATCGGCAACCACCGAGCCAAGCGCGGCGCCATCGCGCAGGTGCACGTGCCAGTCGTCAGGGCGGCAGATGTCGAGGCGAGTGGGCATCACGGATGGATATCCAGGCAGGCGCCGACGCGATGCGCGGCAAGCGATGAGATGATGTGTCGACGGTCGTCCATGCAGAATTCCAGGCAGGCAGCTGTGTTTCAAATGACGTTATACTTGTATAGCAATCATACGGAGTAAAGCTCATGCTTGCCATTCGACTACCTGAATCCATCGAGCATCGCCTGGAGGCGCTGGCAAAAGCCACAGGGCGCACGAAGACCTATTACGTGCGGGAAGCGATCGTTGAACACATCGACGACCTGGAAGACCTGTATCTGGCCGAACAGCGTTTGCTCGAAATCCGCGCCGGCCGTGCGACCACGATTCCTCTCGAAGACGTGATGAAGAAGTATGGCGTGGAGGATTGAGTTCGATCGCGCTGCGGCGCGAGAGCTGGACAAACTCGGCCATGAGTCGGCGAAACGCATCGCAAAATTTTTGTTCGAGCGGGTCGCCAAACTTGATAACCCACGCAGTATCGGCGAGGTGTTGAAAGGTTCCAAGCTTGGCGATTTCTGGAAGTATCGAGTCGGCGACTACCGCATCATCGCGGACATTCAGGACGGGGCGCTGTGCATTCTGGTGGTTCGCGTGGGTAACCGCCGCGAGGTGTACCGCTGAACCATGACCGGACTGAGCTTGCCCGGGTTCGGCCGAAGCGCGCTTTGACAACCATGCAAAGCCCCTCTCCCCCCGGGAGAGGGGTTGGGGAGAGGGTACGGGCGGAGCGCGCTTTGACAACCCTCCGGGTTGTGCGTCCTCGCTACGGCCGAACCCTCATCCGTCGCTTCGCGCCACCTTCTCACCCGCAAAGGACTCCTTTCAGTCGCCGATGGGAGAAGGATACGTCGGCTGAACTTCGAGGCTGATCAGGACGCGATATCGCCTGAGCTCAGCCGCCGGCAGCCCGCGTAGCGGGATGACGGTAGGCTGCAGCGATTTGTTGGGCCCCGACGGACGCGAAGAAAAGGCATAAGGTGCGGCCACGCCAAAATTGGCGCCCCAAGCTTCCTCTATCTCATCTCGCCCGCGTAAAGCTTGCGAGGACATGATCAGCCAGTAGTACGCGGTCTTCAGGGGACAGCTTCAGCGCTTCAGCTTCAAGGGTGGCGAGTTGTGTGGACATGGCCGTCTCCGCGAACGTCACTACCCGAATTCTACCGCACAGCTACATCAGGGCCCCCACGCGGAATAACCGCGAACAAGACGCTGCCGCGGGCTCCCCGCGTCGACCATCGCCCCGTGAGATGTGATTCCAATCACCTTTCCAGCGCCCGACCCGCCGCTCATCGGGCAATTCATACCGTTGGTCGGTTGGGGACTGGCCTTGTCCGGCATGATC
>DASRUB010000029.1:0-7363 GCA_035655635.1 Rhodanobacter sp.
GAGCTCGCGCACAGGGTGCGCTCCTACACAAGACCCGGCGCATCGGAACCATCGCGGCGCAGACGCGATTTGACGCGGACGCTAAACTGGCATGTCCGCACACCTGAGGCATCCGCATGAGCGATCCGCATAAATCCCCCGATGTGACTCGCGAACAGGCCGAAGACGCCGTGCGCACACTGCTGCGCTGGGCTGGCGACGACCCGGCGCGGGAGGGCTTGCTCGACACCCCGAAGCGCGTGGTCAAGGCTTATCGCGACTGGTTTTCCGGCTACGAATCCGATCCAGGCGAATTCCTGCGGCGCACCTTCAAGGAAGTGGCCGGCTACGACCAGATGGTGGTGCTGCGCGACATCCAGTTCGAGAGCCACTGCGAGCATCACCTGGCCCCGATCATCGGCCGTGCGCACGTGGGCTACATGCCGACCAACCGGGTGGTCGGCATCAGCAAGCTGGCGCGCGTGGTCGATGGCTTTGCGCGGCGCCTGCAGGTGCAGGAAAAACTTACCGCACAGATCGCCCATTGCATCCAGGAAACCCTGCAGCCGGCCGGCGTGGCGGTGGTGATCGACGCCAGCCACCAGTGCATGACCACGCGCGGCGTGCACAAACGCGGGGTGTCGATGGTGACCAGCCAGATGCTGGGCAGCTTCCGCGACGACGCACGCACGCGCACCGAGTTCCTGCAGTTCATCGGCCTCCACGGCAGCAACCGCTGACCGTGCGCATGAACGTCTGCGCGCGCGGACTCTTTCTTGGTGCGATCGTGTTGCTGGCAGCGACGGCGCTGAACGCGCAGGATTCACGTGAGAACTATCTCCGGCAATTCGACCGCAACGGTGACGGCAAGGTCAGCGTCGCGGAGTACGTGGCGTACATGAGTCGGGGCTTCGACCGCATGGATCGGAACGGTGACGGCGTGATTTCGCGCGATGAACTCCCCGGTGGCCGCGGCCAGCCGATCACGCTGAAGGCGTTCCAGCGCAACCTGCGCAACCAGTTTCGCAAGCTCGACCGCAACCGCGACGGCTATCTCGACGCCCGCGAACTGACCGCGCCACCGCGCTGAGAGGTTGTGACTATCAACCTCTCAGGCCGTCCATGGCGAAGGCATGGATGGTTGAGGCAACGCATGGAGCGGTTGCCCGATGCCTGAGACCTCGCTTGTCAGGATGAATCCCGACCTACCCCGTAGGTCGGGATTCATCCCGACGCCCATACTGCCGCGGCAGCACGACACCGACCTTGATCAACGCGACGAGATGTACTTCTCGCGTCGGATCTGGCGTACCGGCAGGCCGAACTCCTGCAGTGCGGCATACGCGGCATCGACCATGTTCGGGTTGCCGCACAGGTAGGCGATGTCGCGCTCGGCACTGGGGCCGAGTTCGGCCAGCACATTCTGCACGTGGCCGCTGCGGTCGGTGGAGCGCGGCTCAGCGCGCGCCTGGCGGCTGAGGCAGCCATGAAAAATGAAACCGGGATGCGTCTGCGCAAAGGCCTCGAACTGCTCGCCGTAGAGCAACTCCTGTTCGTTGCGCGCCCCGTACAACAGCAAGACCTGGCGATCACCGGCGGCCAGCAACTTCTCGATCTGCGGCAGCATCGCCCGGTAGGGGGTGACGCCGGTACCGGTAGCCAGCAGCAGGTAACGTGGATGGGTGTCGGCTTGCTGCAGGCAGAAGCGACCGTAGGGTCCGCTGGCATCGATGACGCCCCCGACTGGCAAGTCACCCAGCAGGCGGGTGGCGGCGCCACCTTCCACGTAGCTCACCGCGATCTCGATGCGCCCGACTTCGTCCGCCGTGCCCGGCGCGCCACCCGCGCCGACCGTGGCGACGGAATAGCTGCGTTTGGTCGCCGTGCCATCGTCGTAATGGAAGTGCACTTGCAGGAACTGACCGGGCTGGAACACCAGCGGCTGGCCGTCGACGCGTTCGAACACGAGGTGGCGCACCGCCGGCGCAAGCATGTGGTCGTCGACGAGACGAAGCTGGAAGTGGTCGGCCATGAGGTTTCCGGAAACAGTGTGTGCGTCGGGCGAACCCGGACGACAGGAGTCAGCCCCGTATAATAAGCCGCTTGACCCTCTCGGCGCAGCCCATGTCCGCAATGCACAACGATTCGCCCCCCGCGCTGGTCGTCGACAACCTGCGCAAGACCTATCGCAGCGGCGTCGAAGCGCTCAAGGGCGTGAGCCTGACCGTGCAGCCCGGGGACTTTTTTGCGCTGCTCGGTCCCAACGGTGCCGGCAAGTCGACCCTGATCGGCATTTTATCCTCGCTGGTCAACGCTACCGGCGGTGACGCCAAGGTGTTCGGCAAGTCGGTGACCAAACAGCGCAGCGAGGCGATGCAGCTGATCGGGCTGGTGCCGCAGGAGATCAACTTCAACCAGTTCGAGAAGCCGTTCGACATCTGCGTCAACGAAGCGGGTTTCTACGGTATTCCGCGCAAGCTTGCCGCCGAACGTGCGGAAAAGTACCTGAAGGAACTGCGCCTGTGGGACAAGGCCTTCCACCAGTCGCGTGAGATGTCCGGCGGCATGAAACGGCGCCTGATGATCGCGCGCGCGATGATGAACGAACCGAAGCTGCTGATCCTGGATGAGCCCACCGCCGGCGTCGACATCGAGATCCGCCGTTCGATGTGGCAGTTCGTCAAGGGCATCAACGCCGCGGGCACCACGGTGATCCTCACCACGCATTATCTGGAGGAAGCGGAGCAGCTGTGCCGCAATATCGCCATCATCGACCACGGCAGCATCGTCGAGAACACCAACATGCGGCACCTGCTCTCGACGCTGGACGTGGAAACCTTCGTGCTCGATGTCGAGCATGCGCCCGCGGAACTTCCGCAGCTGAGCGGCATCAGCTTTCGCCGCATCGACGACAACACGCTGGAGGCGGAGATGGCGCGCAAGCAGGATCTCAACTCGCTGTTTGCGGCACTCACCGACAGTGGCGTGACCGTCAAATCGATGCGGACCAAGTCCAATCGTCTGGAAGAGCTGTTCGTGCGCCTGGTCACGCATGACCGAGCGCCGGCCACGGAGAATGGCGCATGATCGCCTCGACCAATCTCGTCGCGCTGTACACCGTCGCGCGACGCGAAATCATCCGCATCATGCGCATCTGGACGCAGACCCTGATCCCGCCGATCATCACGATGACGCTGTATTTCGTGATCTTCGGCAAGCTGATCGGCAGCCGCATCGGCAAGATCGAGGGCGACTTCAGCTACATGCAGTACATCGTGCCCGGACTGGTGATGATGACCATCATCAACAACAGCTACATGAACATTTCCAGCTCGTTCTACGGCGCCAAGTTCCAGCGTTCGGTAGAAGAAATGCTGGTGTCGCCGATGGCGAACTGGGCGATTCTTTCCGGCTATGTCATCGGCGCCGTTGCGCGCGGCCTGGTGGTCGGCGCGTTGGTGCTGCTGGTGGCGCTGTTCTTCACCTCGCTGCATGTCGCGCATCCCTTCATCGCACTGGCCTCGGTCACGCTGGGCGCGGTCATCTTTGCGCTGGCCGGCTTCATCAACGCGGTGTTCGCCACCAAGTTCGACGACATCGCGCTGGTGCCGACTTTCGTGATCACTCCGCTGACCTACCTCGGCGGCGTATTCTTTTCGATCAAGATGCTGGCCGAGCCATGGCAGGCGTTGTCGCGAATCAACCCGATCCTGTACATGGTCAATGCGTTCCGCTATGGCGTGCTGGGCATCAGCGACGTGTCGGTGGGCTGGGCGTTCGTGATCATGCTGGTGTTCATCGCGGCACTGGCCATCGCGGCAATCCAGCTGCTCAAGCGTGGTGTGGGGCTGAGGTCATGACATCACCCGTAGGAGCGGCTTCAGCCGCGATGCCTTTGTGATCGGTCCCGGGTAACAGCATCGCGGCTGAAGCCGCTCCTACAAAAAGCGGATAGAGCCCCATGCGCGTCAACAAATACATCAGCGAAGCCGGCCTGTGTTCGCGCCGCGAGGCAGACGAGTGGTTGCTGGCCGGGCGTGTCAGCATCAATGGCGAGGTGGTCACGACGGGTGCCAAGGCCCTGGATGGCGACGAAGTACGGGTGGACGGCGAGATCGTGCGCATGCGCGTGCTGGCCGCCACGCCGTCGGCCAAGAAGGCCGTCTACATCGCACTGAACAAACCTGTCGGCGTCACCTGCACCACCGACCAGGGCGTGGCCGGCAACATCACCGATTTCGTGGACCACCCACAGCGGATCTTCCCGATCGGCCGACTGGACAAGGATTCCGAAGGGCTGATCCTGCTCACCAGCAACGGTGACATCGTCAACGAAATATTGCGCGCGGAAAACCAGCACGAGAAGGAATACCTGGTGGGCGTGAACAAGGCGGTGACCGACGACTTCATCACCGGCATGAGCCGCGGCGTACGCATCCATGGGCAGATGACCCAGCACTGCCGCGTACGCAGGATCGCCAAATTCGGCTTTGCGATCGTGCTGACCCAGGGACTGAACCGGCAGATCCGGTTGATGGCGGCGGCGTTCGGTTACCGCGTGACCCAGCTGCGCCGCGTGCGCATCGACAATGTCAAACTGGCGCACCTGAAAGTTGGCCAGTGGCGCAACCTCACCGAGGCCGAGTTAAAGGGCCTGTTGCCCGGCCGGACGCAGTGGTGATTGCATGGGTGCAGAAGAGCCGGCGGGCATGGCCCGCCCTACGACGCAGATGCTCACGCTGCCGGCAACGTCTGCAGGTCCCAGCGCGGACGCACCTCAACGGTTGCGTCCTGATGCTGGCCGCTGGCCAGGCGGATCGCACCGGCCAGCGCGATCATGGCGCCGTTGTCGGTGCAAAAGGCCAGCCGGGGGAAATACACGCGGAAGCCATCGTGTTCGCCGGCAGCTGCCAGGTCCGCCCGCAACCGGCGGTTGGCACCGACGCCCCCGGCAATCACCAGCCGCTGCGCACCGCTGGCCTCCAGCGCGCGGCGGCATTTGATGATCAGCGTGTCGACGATCGCTTCCTCGAAGGCGCGGGCGATGTCCGCGCGGGTCTGCTCGCCCTGGTCGGACTTCTGCCAGGCCAGCAGCACCTGGGTTTTCAGGCCGGAAAAACTGAAATCCAGCCCCGGCCGGTTGGTCATCGGTCGGGAAAAATGGAACGCTCCGGGCTGGCCCTGCTCGGCCAGCCTGGCCAGCGCCGGCCCGCCGGGATAAGGCAGGCCCATCAGCTTGGCCGTCTTGTCGAAGGCCTCGCCGGCCGCGTCGTCCAGCGTATCGCCCAGTATCGTGTACTGGCCGATTGCCTTCACCTCGACCAGCATCGAATGCCCGCCGGACACCAGCAAAGCCACGAACGGCGGCTCCGGCGGGTCCTCCTCCAGCAAGGGCGCCAGCAGATGACCTTCCATGTGATGCACGCCGATGGCCGGCACGCCCAGTGCCCAGGCCAGCGCGCGCCCGACGGATGCCCCCACCAGCAAGGCGCCGACCAGGCCCGGCCCGGCGGTATAAGCCACCCCGCCCAGGTCCTGCACGCCCAGCCCAGCCTGGGCCAGCGCTTCGCGAATCAGCGGCAGCAGCTTGCGCACATGGTCGCGGCTGGCCAGTTCAGGCACCACCCCGCCGTAGTCCGCATGCAGCTTGATCTGGCTGTATAGCGTGTGGGCCAGCAGGCCATGCCCCGGCGCGTCCGGTTCCCAGCGCAGCAGCGCCACCCCGGTCTCGTCACAGGAGGTCTCGATGCCCAGCACCACGCCGGTCACCGGCTTCATCGGGCCGGGCTTTGAAAAATTTCTGTTATCCACGGTATAATTCGCGGCTCACCACATTCCACTGTCCTGCAAGAGCAGGCAGATTACCACCCGGAGATTCCATGCCCAACGTAAAAGTTCGCGAGAACGAGCCGTTCGAGATCGCTCTGCGTCGTTTCAAGCGTACCTGCGAAAAGGCCGGTGTGCTGGCCGAAACGCGCAAGCGTGAGTTCTACGAGAAGCCGACCCAGGAGCGCAAGCGCAAGCGCGCCGCCGCGGTGAAGCGTCACCTGCGTCGCCTGTCGCGTGACGTTTCGCGCAAAGTCCGCCTGTACTGAGTTTCCCGACCCGCCGCCTGAGCGGAGGGTCTTGCGGCGCCACGGCGCCGAGTCCCAGGGAAACCGGCCGGCGCGGGTACTCGCAGCCGCCGCAAGCACAGCAGATGAGACCTGGCCGGTGTTGTCCTCGCGACAACGCCGGCTTTGTCGTTTTCGCCATACCGCTTTGATTCCCCCACCGCCAAGGCCATCGCCATGCCCCTGAAGCAGCAGCTCACCGACGACATGAAAGCCGCCATGCGCAGCGGCGAAAAACAGCGCCTGGGCGTGATCCGGCTGATGCTGGCCGCGCTCAAGCAGCGCGAGGTGGACGAGCGGATCGAACTGGACGACACGCAGGTGCTGGCCACGCTGGAGAAGATGCTCAAGCAGCGGCGCGATTCGATCAGCCAGTTCGATGCCGCCGGTCGCGACGACCTGTCCGCCATCGAGCGCGCCGAGATGGTCGTGATCGAGACCTATCTGCCGACCAAGCTGGACGAAGCCGAAGTGGATGCCCTGGTCACCGCCGCCATCGCCGAGACCGGCGCCAGCTCGCCGCGCGACATGGGCAAGGTGGTCGCTGCCGTAAAAGCGAAGGCCGCCGGCCGCGCCGACATGGCCGTGGTCTCCGGCAAGATCAAGGCCCGTCTCGCAGGCTGAGTTGGGTGTCGGGATGAATCCCGACCTACGGGGGGTGGGTCGGGCTTCAGCCCGACAAGCGAGGTCTTGCGCGCATGGCACCGATCGGGTGTCGGGATGAATCCCGACCCACGGGGGTAGGTCGGGCTTCAGCCCGACAAGCGAAGTCTGGCGCGCGCGGCACCGATCGGGTGTCGGGATGAAAAACCGGGCTCCACGCCAGCCCGTCGACTATTCACAGCCTCTGAGCGCTCAATGCGCCCGCGTGGCCAGCAACACCAGGGCCACGCCGATCAGCAGCGCTGTGATCACCACGAAAGCCAGATGACGTCGGCGCCGACGCAGCCGCTGCCAGTTCACCACGTCCGGGAAATAGCGCGCTTCACCCGCACAGCGCAAGACCGCGTGCCCCAGCAGACAGCTTGTGGCCCACGGCATCTGCGGCGAGTCCGACGATGCATCGCCTTCACGCCGCTCCAGCTAAAAAACGCCGACCATCCTCGCCTTTGCTGGAGAATCCCATGCTGAAGTGGGCCATCATCTTTGCCATCGTCTCGTTTGTCACCGGTCTGCTCGGTTTCCGCGGTGTGTCGGGCGCCACCGCCACCATCGCCAAAGTGCTGTTCGTGATCTTCCTGATCCTGTTCGTGCTCGCCGTGCTGGCCGTG
>DASRUB010000030.1:0-6597 GCA_035655635.1 Rhodanobacter sp.
CCGTCGCGTGAATGCGGCCTGCGCCGACGCCCGTCGCGATCCATCCGAAGTCACCATCCTGCCGGTCAGCAAGACTTTTGGCCCGGGGGTCATCCGGGCCGGGGTGGCGCTGGGCATGCACCGCTTCGGCGAGAACAAGACGCAAGAGATCCGCGAGAAGGCCGCGCCGCTGGCCGATTGCGGCATCGACTGGGTGATGATCGGTCACCTGCAGACCAACAAGGCGAAGGATGCGGCACGACTGGCCAGTGAAGTGCAGTCGCTGGATCGGCTGGAACTGGCCGAGGCCCTGGATCGGCGGCTGCAACACGAAGGTCGTGCCATCGACGTGCTGGTGCAGGTGAAGACCTCGCCGGAGCCCAGCAAATACGGACTGCCACCTGAACGACTACCCGGTTTTCTGGATGCGCTGCGCGGCTACGACACCTTGCGGGTGCGTGGTCTGATGACCCTGGCGATTCATTCCAGCGAGCCGGACGAGGTACGTGCCTGTTTCCGCCGGTTGCGCGAGCTGCGCGATCAGGCGGCTGTCCAGGGTCATGAATTGCCAAGGCTTTCGATGGGCATGAGCGGTGACTTTGCGCTTGCCATTGCCGAAGGCGCGAGCGAAGTGCGGATCGGCACGGCGATTTTCGGCAGTCGGCCTTACCCGGATTCGTATTACTGGCCAGAGCCGCCAGCCCAAGCGTAAGTCTCGCTGGATCAAGGGCTTGCGGGAATGTGTGCTGCGTCCGGTTTTTCTGAAACGACAGGGTTCAGTTAACCTCGATCGAACATCTGGCCTGTGTCCTTTTGCTAAGTTCACGACTTCATCACGTCGTCAGCCTCTGCAGGCGGCAAACCCTCTGTATATCTGGGGACTTTCCCTGCATGCCCATCAAACGACTGACCGTGTTCGCCGTGCTTGCCACGGTGCTGTTCCTCTCCGGACCGCTTCACGCCACCGAACCCCAGACTGCCGACAACCCGGTCATCAGCGTATCCGTCGCCGCCAGCGTGGCATCGCCGCTGTTGCATCCGCTGCCGGCGTTCGCTCCGGCATCAGGCCTGGGCCAATCGGTGCTTCCGGACAACGTCCAGGCGCTGCTGGCCCGTGTGGCGACACCCGGCTCGATCGCTACGGCCGGGATTGAAGGTCAGTCAGGCAGCGATCAATCCACCGCGACCAGCAACGCGAAACAGAACATCACCGACCTGCGCAAGGCCTTGCTGGCCGCGGCCATGGGCCTTCGCGACATTCGCTATGTACGCGGCGGCCACAACCCCTCTACCGGTTTCGATTGCAGCGGATTCGTCCGCTACGTGTTCGCCCATGCCATCGGCCTGCAACTGCCCAACAATTCGGCCGCCCAGTTCATGGCCGGAATCAAGGTCAAGCGGGCGGACATGAAACCCGGCGACCTGGTGTTCTTCCATACCGGCGGCCGCCACCATCGCATCTCGCACGTGGGCATCTACATTTCGAATGGTCGCTTCATCCATTCGCCGACCACCGGCAAGTCGGTGGAGATTTCGAGCCTGGACGATGGCTACTGGGCCAAGCGCTTCGCGGGCGCCAAGCGGCCGGAAGCGATGGCACTGGCCGCCAACAGGGGTTGAGTCGGATCCTCGCGATCGCGTGAAAAGCCGCCGCATGGCGGCTTTTTCATTTGGATCGGATCCTCGCGGCGGCGCCGTGGTGGGTGCTGTGAACGATTTGGCACATGCCCGGTCAACGCAGCGCGGCTTCTGCCACCGTCCTGTTCGCTGCATGGCCATATCTGCCCATCACCGTTACGCTTGTCCGATCCCATGGAAGCCGCCCGATGCCTTTTGACTTGCCACCCGTCACGCGCAACCTGCTGATCGCCAACGTCGTGGTGTTCCTGCTGCAGCAGTTCTTCGGCGAACTCCTGCTGCAGTATTTCGCGCTGTGGCCGTGGGGCGCGGACCATATTTTCCAGACGGCGAACGGACTCGTTTCAGTCGGCTTTCGCCCCTGGCAGTTGGTGACCTACGCGTTCATGCATGGAGGGGTAACCCATATCCTGTTCAACATGTTCGCGTTGTGGATGTTTGGCGGCGCCATCGAGCGCACCTTCGGTGCGCGCAATTTCATCATCTATTACTTCGTCTGTGCGATCGTCGCCGCGCTGGCCCAGTTGATCGTGGTGCACTGGTTCACCCACGGCTTCTATCCGACGCTGGGTGCCTCGGGCGCGATCTTTGGCCTGCTGCTCGCGTTCGGCATGATGTATCCGCACGAGAAAATGATGCTGATCTTCCTGCCGATCCCGATTCCGGCGTGGCTGTTTGTCACCGGCTACGCGGCGATTGAGCTGTACATGGGCGTCACCGGCACCCAGGCCGGCGTAGCCCATTTCGCCCATCTCGGCGGCATGGTCGGCGGCATCGTGCTGATCGAGTACTGGCGCGGCAAGTTTCCGATCAAGCCGAAGCGGCGGCTGATGCGCTGAATGTCAGCGCAGTGCCCGCAAATCCGCGCGGGCCGCGGGGGGGTGCGCGGCTGCGTAGGGCGGGCAATGCCCGCCGATTTTTCGGCTTCTGCCCTGGATTTGCGGGGATGGCGGCGGGCAGTGCCCGCCCTACGGCGTTGCGGAAGTTGGGGAACGAGTTGGACTCAGAGCCTGTGAAAAAAATCACTTCCTGTGATTTTCTTCTATCGCGAGTCCGGTACAGGCCCGTACTCGCTCACGCGAATCAAGCACTTGCGTGCTCGATTCGCGACCGGCCATCGGGCAACTGCTCCTGCGTTGCCTCAACTCGAGCATCCATGCCCTCGCCATGGCCGGGCTGAGAGATTGAATAGTCAAAACCTCTCAGCGCAACGCCAGGAAGTCCGCGCTGACCACGAAGCGCACCGCATCCAGGCGCAGGCGCGATGAGGGCAGGGTGGCGAGCAGAGCGTTGCGTTCGTCGGTGACGGCGGCGATCTCCGCATCGCTGATGGATGGATTCACCGCGCGCATGGCCAGCAGGCGCGAGAGCTCGGCATCCAGGGTCTCGGTGGCCAAGGTCAGCGCCGCGTCGATGCTGGCCTGGCCGTGGGCGGCGGCCACTGCTTCGGTACGGGCAAGCATCGGCGGCACCAGCTTGCCCAGGAACTTGCGGTAGCGCGCCACCTCGATGTTGCGGTCGCCAGCCTTCCGCAGCGCGGTTTCGCTGGGCGCAAAGTCGGCACGCTCGACCAGCCGGGTATCGACGGTGACCACGATCGGCAGCGGCGGCAGGAAGCGTTCGGCATCCAGCCGCCGGTCCGCTACACATTCCAGCACGTACACCGCCTGCAACAAGGCCGTGCGGGGTGGCAGCACATCATCGACCATGAACGCGGCATTACCCTGCTCGCCGGACAGGGCCAGATCGAGCGTGCCGGCAATCAGCGGATGGTCCAGCCGCAGCAGCGGCAGCTCTTCGCGCGCCAACGCCACCTCGCGCGAGAAGGTCATCGATTGCGGGCCGTCGGCGAAGCCGGGCAAGGCATCGGTGGACAGGTATTGCGGATCGAGCAGCAGCACCTGGCCACCAAGCTCCTCGACGTGGATGCCGAACGCTTCGAGCAGGCGCTGGATGAAGGCGTCGCGGGCCGGGTCGTGGTCTTCGCGGGCGAATGCCTGCGGCAGTTCGTCGGCGTGCAGGTCGCGACTGGCTGCCAGCTCCAGCAGATGGTCGCGCCCGCCACGGATCAGCTCGGCCATTTGTTCGTGGCCGGCTCGTGTCTCGGCCAGCAGGGCGTCCAGTTCCTGGTCGCGGTTGTCATCGCCGCGCGCGTGTTCGTCGGCCAGGCGGGCCAGTGGCTCGCCGAAACGGCGCAGCAATTCGCGACCGTCCGCCGGGCTCATGCGGAACGCATCGACGCCTTGATCGAACCAGCGCGCCAGCACGTGTTGCGCGCTGTCGGCGATGGCGAGGATATGGATGTCGATGTCGTGCTTCTGCCCGATGCGGTCGAGTCGCCCGATACGCTGTTCCAGCAGGTCCGGATCCAGCGGCAGATCCCACAGCACCAACCGGTGCGCGAACTGGAAGTTGCGCCCTTCCGAGCCGATTTCCGAACACAACAGCAGTCGTGCGCCATCGGGCTGGGCGAAATAGGCCGCATTGCGGTCGCGCTGCACGATACCCAGGCCTTCATGGAATCGCGCCACGCGAATGCCGCTGCGGGTGCGCAACACCTCCTCCAGCGCCAGCACCTTGACCTGGCTGCGGCAGATCAGCAGGAACTTGTCCTGCGGATGTTTCTCGAGCAGTTCGACCAGGGCGTCCACGCGCGGGTCGGCGCTGTAGTCCATTTCGAACAGCGCCGGCGGTTGCTGGATGTCGGCATGGAACTCGGCCAGCAGCGCCTGGCGCGTGCTTTCGTCCACGTCGTCGGTGTCGATCAGGTGCCATTCGGGCAGGCGTTTCGGAAAACCACCCACGCCAGCACGGTTGTTGCGGAACATCGCGCGACCGGTGCCGTGGCGGTCGATCAGCGCCGCGAGCAGCTCGCGCGCATTGGCTGGTTTGGTCGAATCCGCCAACTGCGCGGTGAGTGTCTCATCAGCGCCGAACGCCTCGGCGAGGATGGCGCGCTGGCTGTCCTCCAGCGTCTCGCCATCGAGCAGCCGATCGGCGATCTTCGACAGCGCCTGCCAGGTTTCCGCTTCGGCCAGATAGCCGTCCAGATCGTGATAGCGCTGCGGGTCGAGCAGGCGCAGTCGGGCGAAATGGCCGCTGCGACCGAGCTGTTCCGGGGTGGCGGTCAGCAGGATCACGCCGGGGATCGTCCGGGCCAGCTGCTCGACCATGCGATAGCGCGGACTGGCTTGTTCCGGCGACCACGCCAGGTGATGCGCTTCGTCGACCACCAGCAGGTCCCATGGCGCTTCCAGCAATTGTCGCGCGTGTTTCGGCGAGTTTTCGAGAAAGCCGAAATCGGCGATCACCAGTTGCTCGTCCTCGAACGGATTGCCGGGATCGCCGGATTGTTCCAGCGCTTCGCAGCGTTCTTCATCGTAGATCGCAAAGCTGAGGTTGAAACGGCGCAACAGCTCGACGAACCACTGGTAGACCAGGGTCTCGGGCAGCAGCAGCAACACCCGCGACGCGCGGCCGGTAGCGAGCTGGCGCGCGATGATCATGCCCGCCTCGATGGTCTTGCCCAGGCCCACCTCGTCGGCCAGCAGCACGCGTGGCGGTCGTCGGGCGGAAGCGATGCCGGCCACGCGCAATTGATGCGGCACCAGCCCGATCCGCGCGGCGGCCAGTCCCCACATCGGCGATCGGCGCGCCTCGGCGCGCCGGCGAAGTCCTTCCAGGCGCAGCTCGAACAGCGCCACCGAATCGGTGCGGCCACCGATCAGGCGGTCATCGGCCTGGCTCACGCTTTGTTCGTCGTCGAGCTGGCCCTCTTCCAGTTCGCGACCTTCGCCGCGGTAGATCAGCAGCTCGTCGCGGATCTCCACGCGCTCGACCAGGAAGGCGATGCCCTTGCCGGCTACGCGCTGGCCGGCGCGAAACTCGGCCCGCAGCAGCGGCGCCGAATCGATCGCATACGGCCTGAGCACGCCGGCCTTGGCAAACAGTACCTGCACGCCGCGCCCTTCGACGCGCAGGACGGTGCCGAGGCCAAGTTCGGGTTCAGCGGAGGAGATCCAGCGTTGACCGGGTACGAACATTGCGTCGCCATCTTGCTTTGGGGGTCGACGATTATCCGCCGTGCGTGGCGTCGAGGGAACCGTTGTCTGGCGTCCGATACCTCAGGTCTCGCTCCATTGTCGTAGCAGGTTGTGGTAGACGCCGGTCAGCTGCACCACGGCGGCGGCATCGGCGCCGGAGCGGGTGAGCGTCTGGATCGAGGTATCCAGCTCGAACAGCAGACGGCGTTGGCTGTCATCGCGAATCAGGCTCTGCACCCAGAAGAATGACGCCAACCGTGCACCGCGGGTGACGGGCGCGACGCGATGCAGGCTGCTGGACGGATACACGATCAGGTCGCCGGCCGGCAGCTTCACTTCGTGTTCGCCGTAGGTGTCGCTGACGATCAGTTCGCCGCCGTCGTAATCCTCCGGCTGATTGAGGAACAGCGTGCAGGAGATATCGCTGCGCAACTGGCCGCTTTCGCCGGGCAAGGCCATCACCGCGCCGTCGACGTGGAAGCCGTACTGGCCACCATCCGCATAACGGTTGAAGCGGGGCGCCAGCATGCGCAAGGGCAGGCTTGCCGCGTGGTACAGCGGATGCCGTGCCAGCGCGGCCTGCACGTGTTGGCCCAGTTGCCACCGCAGCGGCGAGTCGTCGGCCAGTTGCTGGTTGTGCTTGACGCGCGCACCCTGCGCGCCGACCGTCTCGCGACCATCGATCCAGTTCGCCGTCTCGAGTGCGGTGCGCATCTGCGTGACTTGTTCGGCAGTCAGGACGTCGGGAATGTGCAGCAGCATGGATCACCTGCGAATCGGTAGGCGCGTTGGCCCGGTCAGAAGCTGAAGTTGGCAGTCAGCATCGCCGAGCGCGACACGCCGGGGATGTAACGGTAACCGCTCTTGTTGATCGAGGCGACGTAGTCCTTGTCGAACAGGTTGTACAGATTCAGCTGCAGATCGAAGTGCTTGTTGA
>DASRUB010000031.1:0-2418 GCA_035655635.1 Rhodanobacter sp.
ATGAACGGGACCCGCTGTGCCATGAGACCGGAGATAAACGCCACGTCGCGCGATAGCCGGTCCAGCTTGGCGACCAGCACAGGTGCCTTCGCCTTACGTGCGGCAGCCAGTGCTGTCAATCAGCGTTGAATAGTTTCCGGGTAACAGCGTCCAAAAGTTTCCACTTGGTCAGCCCGCTTTTGGCTGTTTCTGACGCTGTTTAAAGCGGAACGAATCGTTGCCAGTTTCCAGGATATCGCAGTGGTGGGTGATGCGATCGAGCAAGGCCGTGGTCATTTTGGCGTTCCCGAAAACCGTCACCCATTCGGCGAACGACAAATTCGTGGTGACGATCAGCGAGGTCTTCTCGTAAAGCTGACTGATCAGGTGGAACAGCAACGCGCCACCGGAGGCCGGGAACGGCAGATAGCCCAGTTCGTCGAGGATCACGGCGTCGGTCTGCACCAGTTGCCGGGCCATATTCCCAGCCTTGCCCTGCTGTTTCTCCCGCTCCAACTGGTTGACCAGCTCGACGGCGTTAAAGAATCGCACGCGTTTGCCCTGATGGATGGCGGCCACACCCAAAGCCGTCGCCAGGTGCGTCTTCCCGGTGCCCGTTCCGCCGACCAGGATCAAATTGTGCGCCGTTTCCATAAAGGCCGCGCTTGCCAATTGTTCGATCTGGGCGTGTGGCAACGGCGTTTCCGCCCAATCGATCCCGGTCAGATCCCGATGCACCGGGAACCGCGCCGCCTTGAGCTGGTAACGCAGGCTGCGAACCTGACGATCGGCCAGTTCGGCCTCGATCAGCCGATCCAGCCAGGCCTCGGGTTGCACCGGCCGCCGCGGCCCCTCGGCCAGCAACTCGCTCCAGGCCGTCGCCATGCCATACAGATGCAGCGCGCCGAGTTGAGCCAGGCGGTCAATGCCAATGGGGTTAGTGGAGGACATGGCTCACCTCGCGCAAATGGTCGTAGCGGCCGCAATCGGCGAGCGGTTCGATCTGGAGCTTCAGCATGTCGGGCACGTTCAGCATGATCGGTTGCCCCGGCGCGACCAGCCGACGCATCTCGTTCAGCACGACGGACGCCGTGACGACGGTGCCGTCCAGCACCAGCTCACAAGCCACTTGCAGCGGTTCCAGACCGACCTCGCGCGCCATCAGCAGCAACTCGACGAAGGCCCGATCGCCCTTGGGCTGCTTAAGGATGCGGTCGCGCACAAGCCGAATGGAAGTGGGCAGATTCCAATCGAGGAACGGCACGCCATTGCGCAACGCGCCGGGCTTTCGTTCCAATATCGGCAGGTAATGCCAGGGATCGCAGATCAACTGATCACGCCCGAAGCGGCGCGCGTGTTCGGCGATCACCGCTCCGTCCGCCACGACGCGCACCTCGCTCGCCGTGCTGCGCACCGATACCGCACGACCCGCAAACGCCGCCGGAACGCTGTAACGGTTGCGATCCAGCACCACGAGGCAGGTGCTGGACACCCGCAGCATATGCTCCACATACCCATCGAAGGTCGCCGGGATCTGCCGTAAAGCAAGCCGCTCGGTAATGAAGCAAGTGGCGATCGACTGCTCCGGGGTCACCTCCGCACTTCGGCACGTTCACGTGCCGTGAACGAAGTGCGTGACCGGATGCTTGCGCGCAGCCAGTTCCCGGCAGCGCGTGGCCAGCCATTCGTTCAACGCCGCGAAGCGGGCAAACCGTGCCAGCGGCGTGAACAACCATTCCCGGATGTTGCCGACCTGGTTCTCGACCTGCCCGTTCTCCCAGCCCGAGGCCGGGGTGCAAGCGACCGGTTCGAACAGATAATGGTTGGCCAGCACCATGAAGCGGCGATTGAACAAGCGTTCCTTGCCACTGAGGATCGTTTCCACGACCGCCTTGAGGTTGTCATAGACCATGCGCTGGGGCACCCCGCCGAAGAAGGCAAACGCCCGGTTATGCGCGTCGAACACCATCTCCTGAGTCTCTCGCGGGTAGGCCACGACGAACATCTGGCGGCTGAACGTCAGGCGGAAATGCGCGACCTTGATCGTCTGCATGACACCACCGAGTTCAACATGCTCGTGGCTCCAATCGAACTGACAGACCTCGCCAGGCGCAAACGCCAGCGGAACGAAGGCTTGCGTCAGGGCCGGCCCGGATTTGGCCGCCTTCCAGCGTTGCACGAACCGTTGCACGCTGTCGTAGGCGCCGCGGTAACCTTCGACCTGCAAGCCCTCGAACAACCGACGCGCAGTACGGCGCTGGGCTTTGGGAAGCAGGCGTTCGGTCCTCAGCCAAGTTTCCAGCGTCGCCTGGAATGCCCCCAACATCGGCGTCGGCTGCTTGTCACGGCGGTAGATCGGTTCGGATTGAGTGCGGCAATGCTTGCGAACGGTCGGACGAGACAGTGTCAGGTCACGCGCGATCGAACTGATGCTCTCCT
>DASRUB010000032.1:0-2899 GCA_035655635.1 Rhodanobacter sp.
CGATCGCCTGATGGGCGAGGCCGGCTA
This sequence comes from Rhodanobacter sp., assembly GCA_035655635.1. Taxonomy (GTDB): domain Bacteria; phylum Pseudomonadota; class Gammaproteobacteria; order Xanthomonadales; family Rhodanobacteraceae; genus Rhodanobacter. The sequence goes on from DASRUB010000032.1 coordinate 28, forward strand.
CCAGGCCGTCGACGTGATCAGCCTGACGCCCGATCATCCCGAGCGTGCCACGCTGCGCCAGAAGTTCCTCAGCGAACACACCCACAGCGAAGACGAGGTGCGCTTTTTCGTCGCAGGCTCCGGTCAGTTCACCCTGCACGTCGACGGCAAGGTCTACGACATCCTGTGCGAACAGGGCGACCTGATCGGCGTGCCGGACGGCACCCGCCACTGGTTCGACATGAGCGAGTCACCTTATTTCGTGGCGATCCGCCTGTTCACCAACAAGGAAGGCTGGGTGGCAAACTTCACCGGCGATGAAATTGCCGAGCAGTTCCCGCGGATGTCGCCCCTCCTGCAACACCCGTAGGAGCCCGCTCGCGGGCGATGCTCCTCCCCAATCCCCAATCCCCAATCCCCAATCCCGAATCCCGAATCCCGCCCCCAATGGTCGAAATCCGCGCCATCATCACCGATATCGAAGGCACCACCAGCTCGATCAGCTTCGTCCGCGACGTACTTTTCCCGTACGCACGCAAGCGCCTGCCCGCCTTCATCGAAACCCATGGCGACCAGCCCGAGGTGCAGCACTGGCTGCATGAAGCGGCGCGGGAGGCCGGGATGATCGAAGCCGGCCGCCAGGAAGTGGTCGAACTGCTGCTCGGATGGATCGACCAGGATCGCAAATCCACCGCACTGAAGGCCCTGCAGGGAATGATCTGGAAGGATGGCTACGAATCCGGCGCCTATCGTGCCCACATGTATCCGGAAGTCGCCGCGCGCCTGCGCGAATGGCGTGCCGATGGCCTGCGCCTGTATGTCTATTCCTCCGGCTCGGTGGCGGCCCAGCAGCTTTTTTTCCGCTACAGCGAGGCCGGCGACCTGACGCCGTTGTTCGCCGGCTATTTCGACACCGAAACCGGGCCCAAGCGTGAGACCGGGTCTTACCGCCGCATCGCGGACGCCATCGGGGAGCAACCCCGGCACCTGCTGTTCCTGTCCGACATCGTCGAAGAACTCGACGCGGCGAAGGCTGCCGGGTTCCACACCGGCTGGCTGATACGCGAACCGCAACCGCTGCCCGCAGCGCCTCGCCATGCGGTGTATCGTGATTTCGACACCGTCACCGTGACGGCCTGACGCGCGAGCCACGCCATGCGGACCGCCCTGACCATCCTGTTGTCGTTTGCCGCTGGCGTCCTGCTGATGCTGTGGATACCGGGTCGCGCGCCGAGCTCCACGTCAACCCAGATGACACTAGCGACGCCCGCGACAGTTGCCACCATCGCATCGCAAAGCTCCACTGAAGTCACCGACGACAACGCCCTGGCCAGCCGAGACTGGCCGGATTCGGGTCCAAGCCCGGAACAGGTGATCTATGCGCAACCGCGCATGGTCCGCAATGCACTGGCGACACTTTCTCCGCGCGTGGTGGGCAAGCCGAACCTGTACCTGCTGACTTTCGCCGGCGATGGCGGCGAGGACGTGTTCCGCAACGAGGCGGAGTACGCCGCGCAACTCTTCACCACCCGCTTCGGCCCCACCGCCCACAGCCTGATACTGGAAAACAACCCGGCCACGATGACCACGCATCCGCTGGCCAGCTGGAGCAACCTGGAGGCAGCACTCCGCGGGCTCGACCAGGTCATGCAGTCGGAAGACATCCTGCTGCTGTACGTCACAAGCCACGGCAGCGAGGATCACAGCTTGCTGGTCGACATGGATCCGCTGCCGCTGGACCAGATTGGCGCGCAAGACCTGGCGGGCATCCTTTCCATGCATCACTTCAAATGGAAGGTGCTGGTGATCAACGCCTGCTATTCCGGTGGCTTCGTGCCGCCGCTACGTGGCCCCGGCACGCTGATACTCACCGCCGCGCGCAGCGACCGCAGCTCATTCGGCTGCGGCAGCGAATCGGACATCACCTACTTCGGGCATGCCTGGCTGGAAGATGCGCTGAACCACACCGACAATTTCGTCGACGCGTTCAAGCGTGCCAGAGGGGAAATCGCAACGTGGGAAAAGCAGGACAAGCTGACCCCTTCCGAACCGCAGATCGACATCGGTGATGGCATCGAGCAACAGCTGGCGCTATGGCGCAATGGGCTCAAGCCCGGGCCTGCGGTACCGTTCAGGCCGGCGACGCCGGCATCGGCCGGCACGTCGTCAGCGCGCTGAGACCCGATGCATCAGCTCCTGGGCCAACGCCACGCGTAAGCTGCGATCAACAACAACGAGCGTGTTAGCGTGAGCGTTCGTTCTCCTGACGGATTGCGCGCATGAATACACGACCTGCAACATGGCCGTCGTCCAATGCAGACGGTGGCCGATGCCCCTCCTCCCCGGGCTGGATGAAAATGCACCGCGCGCTCGTCATCGGCCTGCCGCTGCTGGCCCTCGCGGCATGTTCGTCGCAACCGCCGCAAGTCAGTTCGGCCGGGACAAGTTCAGCCACGGCAAGTTCGGCCGGGGCCCAGCCAGGCACCTGCCCGGCGCTCCAACTGGACTTCAGCCTCGACGATGGCAACGGCCGCTTCAACGGCATGTCCCACTCCGGCACAACGCTGGTATTGCTCAATACCGGAACGTCCGCGTGCACGATTGCCGCGCAGCCACTGCCAGCTTTCACGGATGCAAACAGGCAGCGGCTGAATATTGCCGCGCAGGATTTACCCGACTCCCGTCGCGCATCGACACCCATCACGCTTGCGCCCGGCGCAAGCGTCAGCAGTGACATGCGCTGGGTCTCCGGCGACGTCTACGACCATGGCCATTGCGAGTCGCCCGCCATCGTCACTCTCGCGATCGGCAAGCAGACCGTTGCCGCCGACTTCACTGGCCATCTCTGTGGTCCCGGCGGTCAGCCGGCCATCTACACGCTGACGCCGTTCAA
>DASRUB010000033.1:0-2708 GCA_035655635.1 Rhodanobacter sp.
AGGGTGGAATAGCGATGCGGCGGCCAACCAGCCTGGCGACCAAGCAGGCAGGCGCCTTCGTGTTCCACCAGCATGATCACCGCCGCATCGGTGCGCGGAAAATGCAGGCGCGCGCACTCGGGATTGGTGCACTGCGCGCGATGGCCGGCGGAAACCAGCTGCAGTGGCGCACCGCAGTGCGCGCAGAAACGTGTCTCGCGTTGCCAGTGCGACAACCCCTTGGCGTAGGCGAACAGGCCGGCCTCGTCGGCGCCGAGCAGCAGGCCGGCGTGGCGCAGGCTCATCCGGCGTGCGTCGAGTGCGCCTTCCAGCGCGTCGATGCGTGTCGCCTCATCCAGCACCAGCAGAAAATGTGGGCGGTCGTGCGCGATGCCGAGCAGACTGGCGGGAGTGTCCGCCAACCATCGCTCGCGTTCGCGCGCGTCAAGCCAGCGCAGTGCGTCGCCATCGTTGTGCAGGAACGCGTCACCGGCCGCGTCCAACAGCATGTAGCGTGCGCTGTCCGCGTTCGCCTGTGCGGCAATCCAGTCCGCTTCATCGCGGTGCTCGGCGGAGCGGTCGAGTACCAGGCTCAGCCCGGCAAAGGTGTTGGGGCGCGCCAGCCTGGCCTGGTCCATGTCGCCGTACTCAGGCGGTGAACGACGAGCCGCAGCCGCAGGTGGTCTTCGCGTTCGGGTTGCTGATCACGAACTGCGCGCCGCTGAGGTTCTCGGCGTAGTCGATCTGCGCGCCGCTGAGGTATTGCAGGGAGAGCGGATCGCACAACAGGGTGACGCCCTCGCGTTCGATCGCCAGATCGTCCTCGGCCTGCGCCTCGTCGAAGGTGAAGCCGTACTGGAAACCGGAACAGCCACCCCCGCTGATGTACACGCGCAGCTTCAGCTGCGGATTGCCTTCCTCGGCAATCAGCTCATGCACCTTGTGCGCGGCCGCCGAGGTGAACTCGAGCGGGGCGCCGCTGCTGCGGTAGTCGGGGATTGCGACGATGGTTTCCATGGCTATCTAGATGGGGACGTGGCAGATGAGTGCAAGCATACCGCGTCAGGCCGGAACTGCCTCATCATCTGAATCGACCGAGCTGGCATCCGGCGCGGCCAGCGCGCGCTGCCCTTCCTCGGCCAGGCGCGCGATGCGTCCGTTGACCTGGGCGCCGGCGGCCATTTCCAGCGTGTGGTAGCGCAGGTCGCCGTCGATGCGCGCCCGTGGCGCCAGCTCCAGCCGCACGCCCACGTGCACATCGCCAGTGATGTGGCCATTGATCACCGCATGTGGCACATGCACTTCGCCCTGCACCTCGCCGTGCTCGCTCAGCGTGAACACGGCATCGTCGCCCTCGGCCAGCACGGTGCCCTCGATGCGCCCGTCCAGGTGCAATGCGCCGTTGAACCGAAGGTCGCCACGGATCACCGTGCCGCGCGCGATCAGGCTCGTTTCGGAACTGGCATTGTTGCGGTCGCTGCGTCTACGGTTGAGCATCTCGGTCTCCCTCGGCGGTGGTGATATTGCCGCTGAGCGCGGCACTCCAGGCAACAGCGCGACTGACCGCCTCGCCGCTTTCCGGCCGGATTTCGATGCGCAGCCGGGTGGGTCGGAAATCCCCCGGCAGCACGATCGTGCCCTGCAACTGCTCGAAATAGGTGAAGCGGAACGGCAAGCCGTCCTTCTGCGCGTCGTCGCCCAGCGCTGGCCAGGCGAGCGTGATCACCTTGTCGTTGCGCAGGCCTTCCACGCTCACGGTGACATGGCCGCTGATCTCGCTGCCGCGCCTGGCGTTCTGGGTCAGGCTGAGGATCAGAGTCCAGCCGCGCGAGCCGTTGATCGGTTGCAGCTTCACTTCCTGCAGCTTCAATCCCTGGCGTTGGCCATTGCCGCTCACCAGGCGCGAGTAGAAGCCCAGGTCCGAGCGCAGGGCGCTGAGCTCCTTCTCGCGCTGCGCCAGCGTGCCGCGCAAGGCAACGGTGGCGACCTCGTTGACCTGACCCGCGCGCTGCAGGTTCGCCACCTGCTGTTTCAGGTCGTTGATTTCGGCCAGCTGCGCACGCTGCTGCTTGTGATCGACCGTTGCCGGCGTGCTGCGTCCGTTGCCGAGGAAAAACACCAGCAAGCCCACGGCCAGCAGGCTGCCCAGCCACGCCAAGCCCCACCACAGGCGGCGCCAGCGCTGGCCGACATCGTCGTGCCTGCGCACCACAAGGCGCGGTGGTGGTCGTGAACCCATGAAAGATCGGTCCGGCAAAAGGCAAGGTATAGCCCGGCCGTGACGAAAGCGTCAAGGAACAGGCGCACGCCAGCGCTGGCCCGGCGCGGCGGCGTCCTGGTTCGTGACGCGGTATCAGCTTTGCAGCTTGCTCTGCAGGTAACGCTCGGTGCCGATGTCCTTGATCACGTTGAACTGGGTTTCCAGCCAGTCGATGTGTTCTTCCTCATCGTGCAGGATGTTCTTGAACAGATCACGGCTCACATAGTCCGCAACGCCTTCGCTGTAGGCGATCCCTTCGCGCAGGTCCGTGGTGGCCGCCATTTCCAGGTCCAGGTCGCCCTGCAGCGCCTCCGCCGGGTTCTCGCCAATGCGCAACTTGCCCAGGCGTTGCAGGTTGGGCAAGCCATCGAGGAACAGGATGCGCTCGATCAGGCGGTCGGCGTGCTTCATTTCCTCGATCGATTCCTTGTATTCGTGCTCAGCCAGCTCGGTATAACCCCAATTCTTG
>DASRUB010000034.1:0-15384 GCA_035655635.1 Rhodanobacter sp.
CATCGCGACCGCGCGATGGACGGCGACGTGCGCACGGTCTGCGCACTGGTGCAGCAGGGCGCGTTTCGCTCCGCTGCCTGAACATCATTCTTTGACGGAAACAAGTTCATGAGCCTGATTCAAACCCCAGTGTCCTACGGCGAGCTGATCGACAAGATCACCATCCTCGAGATCAAGTCGCAGCGCATCGGCGACGCCGCCAAGCTGGCCAACGTGCGCAACGAGCTGGATCTGCTCAACGCCACCTGGGCCAACGACGCGGCCGCGCAGAACGATATCGGCGTTGAACGCGCCAACCTGTTTGCTGTCAACGAGCTGTTGTGGGACATCGAGGACAAGATTCGCCTGAAGGAACGCGCGCAGGAGTTCGACCACGAGTTCATCGAGCTGGCGCGCTCGGTATATTTCCGCAACGACGAGCGTGCGACGTTCAAGCGCGCGATCAACCTCAAGCTGGGCTCGCAACTGGTCGAGGAGAAGTCGTACCAGGATTACCGCAAGGGCTAGGAGCCTGGCGGGCTTGCAAATCCGGCTGTGCGGTCACTGGGAGCGCGGGCATCCTGCCCGCCAAAGCATGCCGGCGAGACGCCGGCGCTCCATGGGTCGCCTCAGTGGGGCAGAAATTCTTCGAGCGCCTTGACCAGTTCCTCTTCCTTGATCGGCTTGGTGACATAGGCCTTGGCGCCCTGGCGCATGCCCCAGACTTTGTCGGTTTCCTGATCCTTGGTGGTCACCAGGATGATCGGAATGTGCGCGGTATCGGCGTTCTTGCTGATCGTGCGGGTGGCCTGGAAGCCGTTGAGGTTCGGCATGACCACGTCCATCAGGATCAGGTCGGGCATTTCCGCTTTGGCCACTTCCACGCCCGCGGCGCCGTCTTCGGCAGAAAGCACCTCATGCCCGAGTTTCTCGACGATCCGCTTGATGCCCAGCAATTGCGACGGGGAGTCGTCGACGATCAGGATACGTGCCATGAGTTGAGGGTTCCCTGCGAGTTTCGGTGATACTAAGACGTGACGATGGTACTTCCAAGCAGGCCAGCGTCAAAGCGTATGGTCGATGCGCACCACGGTGCGCCCGAACGATTCGCCGGCGAGCATGCGCTCGAAGATGCCCGGCAATTGGTCCAGCCCAACCTCTTGCGTCGCAATGCGATCCAGCCACCGCGGTTTCCAGTCGCTGGCGAGGTGCTGCCAGATGGCCTCGCGGATATCCCTTGCGGTACCGGCCGAGGCCACGCCGAGCAGGCTCACGCCGCGGATGATGAACGGCATGACCGTGCTGTCGAAGGCGATGCCGCCGGCATTGCCGCAGATGGCCACGTTGCCGTACGGGTTGATCAGCGGCAGCAGGCCAGCGAGCATCCCGTCGCCGACATTGTCCAGCGCACCGCCGAAGCGCGCCGAGTCCATCGGCTTGCCGCTGAAGGCGAGCTGGTGCCGGTCGAGGCATGCGCTGGCGCCCAGCTCGCGCAGGAAGTCGAAATGGTCGACCTTGCCGCTGATCGCGTGCACCGTATAACCGGCGCGGGTAAAGATGTCGATCGCAAGTTGGCCGACACCACCGCTGGCACCGGTCACCGCGATCGGACCCAGCTCAGGCTGCTGGCGGTTGTCCTGCATGCGCAGCAAGGCCAGTGCGGCGGTGAAGCCGGCGGTGCCCAGGATCATGCTTTCGCGCAGGCTCAGGCCCGGTGGCAACGGGATCGTCCAGCGCGCATCCAGTCGTGCGTACTCTGCGTAGCCGCCGTCGCGGGTTTCCGACAGCCCGCTGCCGGTGCACAGCACGGCTTCGCCCTCCTTGAACGCCGGATCGGTGGAAGCCATCACCCGGCCGGCCACGTCGATGCCGCCATTGAGCGGATAGCGGCGCAGGATGCGGCCCTTGCCGGTACCGGCCAGCGCGTCCTTGTAGTTGACCGATGAGTACGCGACCTTGATCAACACTTCGCCAGGCGACAGTGCGTCGGTGTCCATCGTCTCGATGCCGGCGCGGTAACCCGCATCGTCGTTGTGGATGCGAAAGGCGCGGCATGTCGTCATCACGATCTCTCCAATGGGCGGCGAGCGATCAGGCCTTGACGCTGGCGGGACCGATCACGCGCGATGCATTGCCACCATCGTAGCTGGCCATCCAGTCGAACAAGACGTCCATCGAATCGCCGAACCACACGCTGTCGCGTTGGCCGGGTTTGACGAAGTCTTCAGCGACCATGTGTTCCATCATCGAACGCAGGTCGCGGTAGTAGCCGCGCACGTCAAGAAACGCGCACGGGTAGCGATGCAGGCCGAGCTGTGCCCAGGTCAGCATCTCGAACATCTCGTCCATGGTGCCGAAACCGCCGGGCAGGGCGACGAACGCATTCGACAACTCGTACATGCGTGTCTTGCGCTGGTGCATGGTCTCGACCACCACCAGTTCGCTCAGGCCCGGGTGGGCCACTTCCAGCTCCACCAGCTGACGCGGAATCACGCCGATCACCTTGCCGCCACCGGCCAGCACCGCGTCGGCGAGGACACCCATCAGGCCTACGTTGCCGCCGCCATAGACCAGGCTGGTGCCGCGGCGCGCCATCTCGTTGCCGAAGGCGGCGGCCTGCTCGGCATATTCGGGATGCCTGCCGCTGCTGGAGCCGCAGTAGACGCAAATGGCAGTAGGTTGGGGCATGGACTTGCCTGAGTGGGTGGGAGCCCGCTTGCGGGCGATGCTCTTTTAGGGGGATTTGGGATTCGGGATTTGCAAGAGCATCGCCCGCAAGCGGGCTCGTGCAAAAAAGCAAACAGGCCCGCCCATGTCGCCAGGAACGGGCCGTCGTCGAGTGAAGGCTCTGGATCCCGGATCAACGCACATCCATGTGCTGTTCGGGATGAGCGCATCCTGCGCTCAGTTGCCCTTGTGGATGGCGCGTTTGTCGACCGACAACGCCGCCTCGTGCACGGCCTCGGAGAGCGTCGGATGCGCGTGGACGATGCGCGCCATGTCCTCGGACGAGCCTTTGAACTCCATCGCGACCACGCATTCGGCGATCAGCTCGGAGACACCCGGACCGACCATGTGCACGCCAAGGATACGGTCGGTCTCGGCGTGGGCGATCATCTTGACCTGACCGATGGCCTCGTTCATCGCCACGGCACGGCCGTTCGCGGCAAACGGGAAACTGCCGACCTTGTACGGCACGCCTTCGTCCTTGAGCTGTTGCTCGGTCTTGCCGGCCCAGGCGATTTCCGGCTCGGTGTAGATCACCCAGGGAATGGTGTCGTAGTTCACGTGGCCGGCCTTGCCGGCGATCCACTCGGCCACCGCCACGCCTTCCTCGGAACCCTTGTGCGCCAGCATCGGGCCGCGCACGGCATCGCCGATCGCCCATACGCCATCGACGCCGGTGTGGCAGTGCTCATCGACCACGATGCGGCCACGCTCGTCCAGCTTCACGCCGCTGTCGTCAGCCAGCAGGCCAGCAGTGTAGGCACGACGACCCACGGCGACCAGCAGCTTGTCGACGATGAGCTTCTGCTCGCCGTCCTTGTCGGTGTAGGTGAGGTGCACACCGTCCTTCTTCGGCTCGGCCTTGTTGAGCTTGGCGTTGAGCTTGATGGTCAAGCCCTGCTTGGCGAATTCCCTCGCGGCCACCTTGGCCACGTCGGCATCGGCGACAGAGAGGAACTCCGGCAGCGCCTCGATGATGGTGACTTCGGCGCCGAGGCGGCTCCACACGCTGCCCAGCTCCAGGCCGATCACGCCAGCACCGATCACGCCCAGGCGCTTCGGTACTTCGGTGAAGTCCAGCGCGCCGGCGTTGTCGACGATCGCCTTGCCGTCGAACTTCGCGAACGGCAGTTCGATCGGCACCGAGCCGGAGGCGAGGATCACGTTGGTGGCGCTGATGGTTTGCTTGGCGCCGTCGGCACCGGTGATCTCGACGTTGTTGCCCTTGAGCAGCTTGCCGGTACCGAAGTACGGCGTGACCTTGTTCGCCTTGAACAACTGCGCCACGCCGCCGGTGAACTGCTTGACGATCTTGTCCTTGCGGCCGATGAAGGTCGGCACGTCGATCTTCGCGTTGTCGGCGGTGATGCCGTGCACGCCGAAGCTGTGCGTGAGGTTGTGGAACTGGCGCGAAGAATCCAGCAGCGCCTTGGACGGAATGCAGCCCACGTTGAGGCAGGTGCCGCCGAGCGCCTGCTTGCCGTCCTTGCCGGCGAACGCGTCGACGCAGGCGGTTTTCAGGCCCAGCTGTGCGGCGCGGATCGCAGCCACATAGCCGGCCGGGCCGGCGCCGATGACGATGACATCGTATTTTGATTGTTCGCTCATTGCATTCACTCACGGGATTCGGGATTTGGGATTCGGGATTTGTAAGAGCAAAGGCGTGCGGCGCCGAGGCCCGTCCCGAATGTCGCGCGGGACCCGGGCGGGGTGAGGATTCTAAAAGGCGCCAGCTGCGCGCTTTTACGAATCCCGAATCCCGTCTCCCGAATCCCGGATGCTTTTGGGCCTTACAGGCCCAAAAGCATCCTTTGCGGATTCTCCAGCTGATTCTTGATGTCGACCAGGAACAGCACTGCGTCCTTGCCGTCGATGATGCGGTGGTCGTAGCTGATCGCGATGTACATCATCGGCGCGGCGATGATCTGGCCGTTCTCGACGATGGCGCGTTCCTTGATCGTGTGCATGCCCAGGATCGCGCTTTGCGGCGGGTTGACGATCGGGGTGGACAGCAGCGAGCCGAAGGTGCCGCCGTTGGTGATGGTGAAGGTGCCGCCTTGCAGGTCGTCCAGTGACAGCTTGTTCGTGCGCGCCTTGGTGGCGTAGTCGGCGATGCCTTTCTCGACGTCGGCGAAGCTCATGTCCTGTACGTCGCGCAGCACCGGCGTGACCAGGCCCCGGTCGGTGGATACCGCGATCGAGATGTCCTGGTAGCCGTGGTAGATCACGTCGTTGCCGTCGACCGAGGCATTGACATACGGGTAGCGCTTGAGCGCCTCGGCGGCGGCCTTGACGAAGAAGCTCATGAAACCGAGCTTGATACCGTGCTCCTTCTGGAACGCGTCGCCAAGGGCTTTGCGCATCTTCACCACTTCGGCCAGGTTCACTTCGTTGAATGAGGTGAGCATGGCGATCGAGTTCTTCGACTGCATCAGGCGTTCGGCGATGCGCGCGCGCATGCGCGTCATCGGCACGCGTTCTTCCGGGCGTGAGCCTTGGGGACCGGGACTCGGGACTCGGGACTCGGGACTCGGCGAAGCGGCCCCGGGCTTCTGTGCGCCGGCGTTGACGACGTCTTCCTTGATGATGCGGCCATCCCGGCCGGTGCCGCTGATGGTGGAAGTGTCGACCTTGTTCTCGGTGGCGACACGCTGGGCGGCAGGGGAGAGTTCGGCGGTTTTGCCGAGTCCCGTGTCCCGAGTCCCGAGTCCCGGCGCCGGCGCCGGCGCGGCAGCCTTTGGCTCATCCTTCGCCGGTGCCGGCGCGGCCGCCGCGGCGGCGCCTTCCTCGATGATCGCAATGACCTGTTCGCCGTTCACCGTGTCGCCGACCTGGTGCCTGATTTCCTTCAGCACGCCATCGACCGGCGAGGGGACTTCGAGCACCACCTTGTCGGTTTCGAGATCGACCAGGTTCTCGTCGCGAGCGACCGCATCACCTGCTTTCTTGTGCCAACTGGCGATGGTGGCGTCGGAGACGGATTCGGGCAGGACGGGGACTTTGAGTTCGATTGACATGACGGCCCTTGGAGTTTGTGTGCGCGCGCGTGAGTGCGAAAATCAACGAGGCGGCCTGCCTGGCCGCGCGGTGCGTGGAGGCTTATTCTGCCGAATGATCCGTGCCGATCGACCCGACCAGCGCCTGTTCAACCAGCGCGGTCTGTTCGGCGACATGGGTGTTGTGGTGACCGGCAGCCGGTGCCGGTGAACGCGCGCGACCCGCGTACGAAAGACTGTGCTTCGTTCCGGTGCACGCCTGCAGATGATGGCGGATCTGGAACCATGCGCCCTGGTTCATCGGTTCTTCCTGGCACCAGATCACTTCCTTCGCGGACGGATACCTGTCCAGTTCGGCGCTGACCTCGGGACGCGGGAACGGGTACAGCTGCTCGACGCGGACCAGCGCGACGTCGATCAACTCGCGCTTCTCGGCGTCTTCCAGCAGGTCGTAATAGACCTTGCCCGAACACAGCACCACGCGCTTGACCTTCTTCGCCGCCAGCTTGCGATGTTCGCCAATGACCAGCTGGAAGCTGCCGTTGGCCAGTTCGTCCATCGAAGACACGGCCAGCTTGTGCCGCAACAGCGATTTCGGCGTCATCACGATCAGCGGCTTGCGTACATCGCGCAGCATCTGGCGGCGGATCATGTGGAAATCCTGCGCCGGCGTGGTCGGCACGCACACCTGCATGTTGTCCATCGCACACAGCTGCAGGAAGCGTTCGAGGCGCGCGGAGGAGTGCTCTGGGCCCTGGCCTTCGTAGCCATGCGGCAGCAGCAGCACCAGCCCGCACAGACGGTTCCACTTCGATTCGCCGGAGCTGATGAACTGGTCGATCACCACCTGCGCACCGTTGGCGAAATCGCCGAACTGGGCCTCCCAGATGTTCAACGTGTCGGGATCGGTAGTGGAGTAACCGTACTCGAAGGCCATCACGGCCAGTTCGCTGAGCAGCGAGTCGATCACTTCGACGTCGGCGCCGCCGCGCACCGTGGCCAGCGGCATGTACGTATGCCCGTCCTTCTGGTCGTGCAATACGGCATGCCGGTGGAAGAAGGTGCCGCGCCCGGTGTCCTGGCCGACCAGACGCATGTCGTAGCCCGCGTCGATCAGGGTGGCGTAGGCCAGGTTCTCGGCGAAACCCCAGTCCGCCGGCTGCTCGCCGGAGGCCATCTTGCGGCGGTCGTCGTAGATCTTGGCGACACGGGCCTGCAAGGTGATGTCGGAGGGCATGCTGAGGATCTTGTCGGCCAGCTCCCGCAGTTTCTTCTTCGGTACCGTGGTGTCGACCGCCATCGACAGCTTGCCGTCGAGGAAGCGGGCCCAGTTGACGGGGCTGTCGCGGGTCGGCGACGGATCCAGCTCGGTCATCGGCGCGCCGGCTTCGAGTCGGTCGCGGTAGGCGTCGAACTGCTTCTTTGCCTCGCCCTCGGACAGCAGCCCTTGCTTGACCAATTGCTGCTGGTACAGGTCGCGCGCGGTCGGACGCTTGCGAATGATCTGGTACATCATCGGCTGCGTGGCCGCGGGTTCGTCGGCCTCGTTGTGGCCGTGACGGCGATAGCAGACCAGGTCGATCACCACGTCGCGGCGGAACTGCTTGCGGAAATCGTAGGCCAGCCGGGTCACCAGGATGACCGCCTCGGGATCGTCGCCATTCACGTGCAGCACCGGCGCGTTGACCATCTTGGCCAGGTCGGTGCAGTACATGGTCGAGCGCGCGTCCTGCGGGTTGGAAATGGTGAAGCCGACCTGGTTGTTGATCACCACATGCAGGCTGCCGCCGATCTTGAAGCCGCGGGCCTGCGACATGTTGAACAACTCCATGTTCACGCCCTGGCCGGCAAACGCAGCGTCGCCGTGGATCAGCACTGCCATCGACTGGGTGTGCAAGGTGTCGCGGCGACGGGTCTGGCGCGCGCGCACCGAGCCGGTGACGACCGGGTTCACCACTTCCAGGTGCGACGGATTGAACGCCAGCGCCACGTGCACGCCACCCTTGGGCGTCTTGACGTCGGCCGAGAAGCCCATGTGGTACTTCACGTCGCCGGAATGGGCCGGATCGTCGGCGTTGTCGAACTTGCCTTCGAATTCGTCGAACAGGGTCTTGGGTGGCTTGCCCAGGATGTTGACCAGCATGTTGAGGCGGCCGCGATGGGCCATGCCGATGACCAGTTCCTTGATGCCGTTGTCGCCAGCGGCGCGCACCACGTCGTCGATCAGCGGGATCAGGCTGTCGCCGCCTTCCAGCGAGAAGCGCTTCTGGCCGACGTATTTCGTGTGCAGATAGCGTTCCAGGCCTTCGGCCGCGGTCAGACCGTCCAGCACACGCTGTTTGCCCGCCTGATCCAGTCCGGCTTCGCCCGCCTGTTGTTCGAGCCTGCTGTAGATCCAGTTGCGCTGTTCATGATTGCTGATATGCATGAATTCCGCGCCGATCGTGCTGGCGTAGGTCTTCTTCAGCACGGCCAGCAGGTCGCGCAGCTTCAGTCGCTTGCCACCGCCTGCGTAGTTGCCGGTATCGAACTCGGTGTCGAGGTCGGCGTCGGACAGGCCGTGGAACGGCAGGCCCAGGTCGGGCGCCGTCATCTTTTCGGTGAGGCCGAGCGGGTCGAGGTCGGCGGCCAGATGGCCGCGCGAGCGGTAGGCGGTCAGCAGGCGCAGCACGCCGGCCTGCTTGCGCGCGTACTCGTCGCTCATCGGGACCGCGACGGTCCCGTTGTGGCGCTGCTTCTGCGCCGCTTCGATCCGTGCGATGGCGCCGCCGTGAGCGACATCACCCGACTCGCGTCCCTTGAATGTCTCGAAATAGCTCGCCCAATCAGCAGGAACAGCCGTCGCGTCGGCCAGCCAGGCGTCATACAGCGATTCCACGTAATCGGCGTTGCCGCCTGCGAGTTGGGAAGAATCGAAAAACTCGCGGATCAGGTTTGTACTCACGTCACCACCGGCATGGAAAGGGGCTTGCAGCCATCCGTGTAAGCAAAAACGTCGTGATTTTCAGCCGGTTTTCAAGTCCGACCGGCTGCTCATGCGGATGACTGGGGATAATCCGCGGAATTATACCCTTGGCGTGCCGCAGTGCGGCAACCCGTGACCGGGCAGGAAGCGGGTTACGACATGGCTTCACGCTTGCCGATGGCAGCGCGAATGGCGCATTACACGAATGGCACCTACTTTAAGTCCCGTTCGTCCTGAGCGTAGGCCGAAGGCCGAAGTCGAAGGACATACCGGCGATGGGTTGGCGTGGAGCCCAGTTTTTCCTTCCTCTGCGAAGCGGGGGAAGGTGCCAAAGGCGGATGGGGGGTGCTCTTGATCCTGCTTTTGCACCGCGAAAAGCGCCCCCTTCCGCCCTTCGGGCACCTTCCCCCGCTGCGCAGGGACAAGATGGCAGGATTGCCATCTTGAGCAGCAACGCTGCCCGAAGGGCTGATGCCATGGATGGCATCAGTTCAAGCAAGAGCACTATTCACAACCTCTCAGCGCGAACGGTTGGAAGTTGAATTGCCCCTACGTAAGTGCCATTCGTGCATTACATCCTGTAGCTGGCGGGCTTGTCGCGTTTTGAAGGTGAGGATCGCAGGCCAGCTGCCGTTCATCCCGCGTGGCCGGGGGCTCAGATATCCAGCGTCTGCAACATGCTGGCGCGTTCGGAGCGATCCCACACTTCGTCGAAGTGCTGTTGCAGCGGCGCGGCGTTGGCGCGGTGGCTGCGGGCGGCGCGTCCCTGGGTACGTTCCGCGTCCGGCAGGAACAGGTAGCCGCCCACGTCGTTGAGCAGGCACGCCGAGGCCCAGTTGAGATCCACCTCGTCCACTGGCATGCGGATCTGGATCGAGCTGGGCAGGCGCTGCGCCAGTGCGATCAATCGGTGGTCGTTGCGCAAGGCGGCGTCTGGATCGTGCAACAGGACGCGGATCAGCGCGCTGCGACCGGAGATGGCGATGCGCCGCAATTGGTCCAACTCCGGCACGCTGGCATAGCTCTCCTGGTCGAGCACCGGCAGCCGGATCGCCAGCCGATGACGGGCATCGCCGAGCAGTTGCAGCCGGGCTGCAGCGATTTCCTCGCGCGTGCTGGCGGGAAGGGCACCCACATCGTGCAGCGGCGGCTGCGGGCGGTTGTCCGTATGGGCGAGCATCAGGCGCATCGCCCGATGCGCCATGCCGGCGTCCTCGAATTCCTCGCCATGTGCCACGAAACCGGCGCGTTCATAGAATCCGATCGCGCTGACCTGGGCGTCCAGGGCCACGTCGGGCCAACCCTGGGTCCGCGCGCGGCTGATCAGCTCGCGCAGCAAGGCCGCGCCCACCCCCCGGCCGCGCCAATCCGGCAGCACCGCCATGCGACCGATCTTGTGCATCGGGGTGAGCCTGCCGCAGCCAATCGGCTGGCCGGACTCGTCGCGCGCCAGCACATGCCAGCAGTCACCATCGAGGCCGTCGCGCTCGCGCTGCTCGGGCACGCCCTGTTCCTGGATAAACACTTGGTGGCGAAGGTCGAGCAAGACCTCGCGCTGGTCCTCGCGCGACCAGTCGGCGATCTCGACATGGAAGTTCTGCAGTTTCATCGGCGCCGTGGCGATTTGCGCAGCAACAGGTGGCCGTCATTGACCAGTGCCAGCAGCAGAGCGCGGTCCGCCGCAGGCAGTTTGCGATCCGGCGTCAGTTCCCGTTCCGCACACAGCGCTTGCGCCAGCGCCGGCGACGCAGGGTAGGCCTGGCCGCTGGCATACAGCACGCAGCCGGTCTTGCCACGGCTCCAGGCCAGGCGTGACCACGGGTGGCGCAGCAGCTGCGCGCCGCCGGCGAGTTTCGTGTTCAGCGCCTCGGCGCTCAAGGGCCTGCCCAGCGGCGCGGGTGCCTGGGCATTGCGGTAGCGGGTGATGAATCGACCGAACCAGTCATGCAGCAAGTCGTCGCGCAACACGGCCGCGAACGGCAACGCCTGTTTCAGGCGATCGAGCACGGCGCGGTCGATCTCGCCGGCGGCCTTGACGGGTTTGAGGTCGGGATCGGCGTAGCGCAGCTCGTCGGGCAACTGTTCGGCAATGTAGTCGGCCAGGTCGCCGGTCAATTCCGCCTGCGAGGGCGCGCGCATGCCGATCGAGAACGTCATGCAGGGCCCTCCGAACGCGACGCCATCGTGTGGCACGCCCGGTGGCAGGTACAACATGTCGCCCGGGTCGAGCAGCCATTCGTGGGTAGGCTCGAACTGCACCAACTGCTTCAGTTCGACATCGTGACGGAACGCTTTCGGCGCCAGCGGATCGTCGCTGATGGCCCAGTGGCGCTGGCCAAGGCCCTGCAGAAGGAACACATCGTACTGGTCGACATGCGCACCGACGCCGCCGCCGGGTTCGGCGTAGGAGACCATCACGTCGTCGACCCGCCAGCTCGGCAGGAAGCTGAAGTGCTGCAACAGGCGGGCCACGTCGGCATCCCACTTGTCCACATCTTGTACCAGCAAGGTCCAGTTGCGCTCCGGAGTGGCCGCGAAGTCGGCCTCGTTCAACGGGCCGGCATGGACCTGCCAGCGGTCGCGCTTTTCGTCATGCACGATCAACCGGGCCAGCGCCGCGGGCTCGCACGCCAGGCCGGCCAGATCGTCCGGTTGCAGCGGTGGCTGGAAGTCGGCGAAGGCACGGCGGATCAGCAGCGGACGCTTCTGCCAATAGTCACGCAGGAAGCGGGCCGGGCTCATGCCCAGTGGGCGCGTGGCGCTGCCGCGCACTTCGATCGGAGGCTGGATGGTTTTCATCCGCCCATTGTAATCGGCGGCCAGACTCCCAGGGCGAACAGGCGACCGGTGTTGAACGGCCCCAGCGTCGGCGAGGTCGACAAGTCGGGCCTCAAGGTGACGACGCGGCCGCCTTCGGATCGCGCACGGGCACGTCGACACTGCACAGTCCGACCTTTCCCGATGACACCTGGTAGAACGCGTCGTGCCGATCACGCTGCGCATGCAGCAGCGCGGCGAAGGTCGCACTGTCCGTGTGCAGCACCTGGACGGTGGGACGCTGCGTGGGCGGCAGCTCGGAGGCCAGTCGTACGGACTGGATCGGCGTGCGCTGCGCAGGCTTGGCATAGAAACCCATTGGGCCCTCGCCGCGCGGCAAGCTGGACAACAGCGGCATGCCTTCCAGCACGCGCCCGGCGATCGCCAGGTTGCGATCAAGCCGGCGCGGGGCCTGGCCGATCACCACGTACAGTTCGCTGCCGTTGCCGGTTTCCGGACCGTTGTCACGGCCCACGCCGACCATGCCGTAGCAGTGGGTCAGCCATTCCTGCCCGCTCGCCGGGTCACGCGCTGCCGGAAAACCTTCGCTGAAACCGACCTCGGGCGCGTAGACATCGCCATTGGGCAGGGCGGTCCATTCGAGCTTCGGATCGATCGGTCGGGTGTATTCCGCTGGCAGCGTGCTGCGGGCCTTGCCCAGCGACCGCAGCTTGCTCTTGTCACCGTTGTCGTCGCTGGCCGGGTCGCCCCACTGCGTGACGAAGTTGTCCTGCACCCGCACGATCGCCAGCCCGTCGAAATAATGCTGCCGCGCCAGCGTGCGGATATTCGCCGCATGCAGCGGGCTGAAGTCAGGCGCCAGTTCGATCAGCACTCGGCCGGTGGGCAATTGCATCACCAGCAGGTTGTCCGGGTCGGGCGTACGCCACTCGGCGGGTTTGGATTTGGCCAGAATTTGCGACCGGGTCGGTGTGGGTGGCTGGCTATTCGCTGCCGACACTGACCCGATCAAAAGGCTGGCGAGCAAGGTAGCGGTGATGACAAGGTGAGATGCAGGCATGGCGGTTCCCCCGGAGCGACTCGTTGGCTGGACCGGCAAGTTAGCAGAGCTTGCCGCCCCCGGGCACACACATGACTACCGGCACACGCGCTATTCATAACTGAACACTATGATTCACTTCACGCCATAGGGCAGTGCGGGTGAGTCAGATGGATGAGAGCGGCAGCCACTTGAAGAAGTTCCAGAAGGAGCTGTCCAGTGGCACGGTGTCGCTGGTGCTGCTGGCGGTACTTGGCCAGTCGCGTCAGCCGATGTACGGCTACCAGATTGCCAAGCGGCTGGAGGAGGTCGGCGAAGGAGTGCTCGCCGGCAAGCAGAGCGCGCTGTATCCGGTGCTGCGCAACCTCGAAGCAGCCGGGTTGCTGGCCAGCGAGGTCGAGCCTTCGGTGAGCGGGCCGCCTCGTCGCTATTACCGCATCACAAAGCCCGGGCGCGAATCATTGCGCGAATGGACCTCGGCGTGGAATGCCACCCGTGATTCCGTCGATAACGTCTTGCAAGGAGGGGTCCCATGAATGCGCCACACACGATTGCCGAGTATCTGGACCAGTTGCGCACGGCCTTGCGTGGCGCCGATCCGGCGCTGATCCAGGATGCGCTGTACGACGCCGAAGAACATCTGCGGGCCGAGCTGGCCGAGCAGCCCGGGCGAGGCGAGGCGGAAATGCTCGAACACGTGGTGGGCAGCTACGGTGCACCGGACGAAGTTGCCGAGATTTACCGCGACCAGGAAATCAAGATCCAGCGCGCGATCCGTCCGCCGCCGCCGCCGCGCCGGCGTTCGCTGGTCGGGCGTTTTTTCGGTGTTGCTGCGGATGGGCACACCTATGGCGCCCTGTTTTACATGATGCTGTCGCTGGTCACCGGTATTTTCTACTTCACCTGGGCCGTTGCCGGTATCTCGATGTCGGGTGGCTTCTCGGTGCTGATCATAGGCATTCCGTTCGTCGTGCTTTTCTTCAGCAGCGTGCGTGGTCTCTCGTTGCTGGAAGGACGCATCGTCGAAGCCATGCTGGGCGTGCGCATGCCACGCAGACCGCAGTACCCGACGGAGCAGGGCCAGTCCCTGCTGAAGCGGATCGGCGCCATGTTCCTGGACGCACGCAGCTGGAGCACGATCTTCTACATGCTGCTCATGCTGCCCCTGGGCATCCTCTATTTCACGGTCACGGTAACCATGTTGGCGGTATCTCTTGGTTTCATGGCCGCGCCGCTGATCAAGGCCTTCGGTTTCGACGTGATCAACATCAGCACCGACAGCTTCAGCTACTACGGCCCCGGATGGGCGGGCACCGTCGGGTTTTGCGTGCTGGGCATCGTGCTGCTGTTTGCCACGCTGCACATGGTGCGTGGGCTCGGTCGCCTGCACGGGCACCTCGCCAAGCACTTGCTGGTGGCCAGCACCGCGACATGAGCGGTGCCAAGCGACCCGGTGCTCAAACCAACTGCAGATCCCGCGGGTTTGCCTGCGGAAACACCGATTGCACGCGGCTTGGCGAAAGACCCCAGACACGCCCGAACAGCCCGCCAAGCATGTCGCGATAGTTGGTCAGCACCGGGTAGTCGCGATGTTGCAGCAGGCTGGATGGGCTCACCGCCACCTGCTCGCCGGCGACACGACCTCCGTTGACCTTGCCGCCGAGCACCCAGTGGACTGTGCCATGGCCATGATCGGTGCCCTTGTCGCCGTTCTCGCGGAAGGTGCGGCCGAACTCGGACAGCACCACCACGGTGGTGTCGTTCCATGCGTCGCCCAACGCGTCGGCGTAGGCGGCCAGGCCTTCGCCGAGGTTGCGCAGGTTGTTGGCCAGCCCGCCCGTGACGCTGCCCTGGTTGACGTGGGTGTCCCAGCCGCCCACGTCGACGAAGCCGAGCCGGTACTGGTCGCGCATGAGCGTGGCGATGCGCCGGGTTTCGGTGGCGAAACTGCGTGCACTGGGCGCGCCGCGGCTGGCCTTGATCATCTCGTTGCGCAAATCGCTGGAGATGGTGGCAGGCAGCGCCAGTCCATCCGCGGTGGCGGCCGCCAGCGGCGTGCCCTTGTACATGCCGCTCAGGATCGCTGATTGTTTCGCGTTGAAACGCGCCTTCGGATCGGCCTTCAGTGAGATGTTGGGGATGTCCTTGGCGGCTCCCTGGAAACTCAGCGGCAGGTTCCTGGTGAACGCGATCGCCGGCACGCCGGTGAGCTGGCCCGACAGGCGCGCCAGGAAGCCGGAACGAAAACTGGCCTGGTGCTCAGTGGGCTGGCCGGATTCGATATTGTTCTGCGTCTCGAAATGGCTGCGCGACAAGTCGTCGGTGCCGGCGAATGGCACGAAGGCGATCTGCTTTTTCTGCCACAACGGAAGAATCGAATCGCGCAGCACCGGATTGAGCCCCCATTGCGCGTCCAGCGCGATCGCACTGTTCGGGTTGGCGGCGTCGGGGCGGGCGATCGCCAGGCTGGGGCGCGACTCGTAGTAGAAATCGCTGGCCCAGGGCACCAGCAGGTTGTTGCAGTCGTAGCCGCCGCGCAGGAACACCAGCAGGAAACGCGGCGAGTTCGCCGGCGCGGCAAACAGGCGACCGGTGAAGGACAGCGTCGGCAAGGCCACGGCGGCACTGGCGGCGGCAAGCAGGAATTCTCGGCGGTTCATGGCAAACCTCGTGGGCTGGGTCGCGCTGGCGATCGGCGCTTGTGAAAAAAACCACTTCCTGTGGTTTTCTTCTATCGCGAGTCCGGCACATGTATGCATGCCATCCTTGGCATGCACCCTGCGGGCCAGCCTGCGGCTGTTCAAATCCGCTCCCAGCGGATTTGTCCGGACTCGCTCACGCGAATCAGGCACTTGCGTGCCCGATCCGCGACCGGCCATCGGGCAACTGCTCCTGCGTTG
>DASRUB010000035.1:0-35538 GCA_035655635.1 Rhodanobacter sp.
GCGCAGGCCGCATGCCAATGGCTGTACAGATGCTGCACATGCCGCACGGCATAGTGCCGGTCGCCGGCTTTGAAATCGCGCCGCCAGCCCAGCGCATGCCCGATCGGATGCACGTCGCTGCACAGCAGCGTGCCACCGGGCCGGGTCACCCGCCGCAGTTCGGCCAGCGACTGGTGCAGGTTGTCGAGATGTCCGACGACCAGGGCGCAGATGGTCAGGTTCGCCCGCGCATCCGGCACCGGCAGCGCCGCCAGGCTGCCCTGGATCAGATCGACCTCGGCATCCGCTTGCAACGCGGCCAGCTCGGTGCCGGCGCGCGCGAGCATCGGCGACGAAAGATCCACGCCGATCACCCGCGCCGCGCCACGCTGCAGCGCGTGCAACATGTAGCGTCCACTGCCGCAGCCGACGTCGAGCACGGCCTGCCCATGCAGCTCATCGGGCATCAGCGCGAGCATCGCGCGCTGCTCGGCCTGCATCACCGGATTGTGCGCATGCGCCGGATAACTGGGCGCCCACAGCGCATAGGCCTCGGCAGGTTCGAGCATCGGCGGGCGCGTCATCAGTAGCATCGCGCTTCGCGGGCGAGATCGCGCTCGCCCTCGTTCCGTTCGACGCTCAGTTCGAGCCCGGGTTCGAGCGCAATCAACGCGGGATCGGCCAGCGGCCTGGCCAGCAGTTTCGGCTTGCCGTCCAGCGTCACCGGCACGGTGTCCACGCCGGTGGCCGCAAACCATTCGGCGAAATCGGGATCGGCAATCCGTGGAACGCCGTCGCGCACCACTGCGCGGATCTGGCTGCGCTCGATGCCCACCAGGCTGTGAGCCTTATCGCCGCCACGGTCCTCGACCACCATCAGATCCGCTTGCGCGCCAGGCGCAAGGCTGCCGCGCAGGGGCAGGCGCAGGATGCGTGCGGCCTGGCCCGTGGCCAGCTCAAGCAACTGGCTCGAGTCGAGTTCGCCGCGCGCGACGATGCCACGCATTTCCTCCAGCAGATCGCGCGCACCGCTGAGCCGCGAGTCGCTGCCCAGCGCCAGCCGACCGGCCGCATGCAGACGCCGGGGGTCGAGCGAACGTCCGAGCAGGGTGCGGTTGCTGGTCGGACACCAGACCACCGCGGCGCCACTGGCGATCACCCGATCGACGTCCTGCTCGCGCAAGCCCACGCCATGGATCAGCACGCTGTTCGGCGCCAGGCAGCCCAGTCGATCGAGCTCGGTCAGCTCGGCCCGCGCCGTCGCATCGGTGCCTTCGGCGAGATGAATCAGCCAGGGTCGATCGGCCGGCGTGGCAGAAAAACTCTGCTGGACGGGCGGGCCATAACCGGGCCAGCCCAGTGCGTAACTCCAGCCGTAATTGCGCAGCAGGCTGACCGGAAAATTGGTTGCGTCAAACGCCGGATGCCAGGGATCGTGATGCACCACGCAGGTGGTGCCGGCGAGCAGATTCTTCAGCGCGCCGTGCCACAACCGCAATGCCTTCGGTACCTGCAGCGCGGCGATGACGGCAGGCTCCTCGAAATGCGCCTGGAACGCCGCGATCCAGGCGTAGCTGTTGGGAAACGGCGCGCCGGTCTTCAGTGGCGGCACGCTGTTGACGTGCAGATGCTCGTGCGCGTTGATCAGGCCGGGAAAGATCAGGTGATCGCGAAGATCGACCCGATACGCCCGCGCAGCCAGCGATGAGCCGATTCGTCCTGCCCGGATCGGCAACGGCACACGCGAACTACCTTCCGACGTGACGGAAACCGCACGGCACAAGCTGACGTCCATCGCCGCCTGGAGAATGTCCATGGACTCAGCGCCGCCGCATCACGATCAGGAAATGGTCGCCCATGTCGCGCAACATCGGCATGGCACCCAGGCGGTCGTCGAGCCGGCCCAGCCGCTCGCACCAGCTACGCCGGCGCCGGTAGTAATCGACCAGATAAGGTGGCGGCATGAACAGGCTCAGTGCGCGGTAGCTCTGCAGCGAAAATTGTTCGGCGAAAGCGCGGTAGAACTCGCGCGGCAGGTAGTAGTAGGTCCAGATCGTCTGCTGGTTCATCCCCACCGCCGTCGCGCCGCGGGCCGCGCGCACGCCGGCCCGCTTGAAGCGGCCGCGCAACGCGTAATGACCCAGCTCCCATGGGCAGATCCGGCCCATCACCGAGAACACCAGGCTGCCACCGGGGCGCAGCAGGCGCGCGCATTCGGCCGCGACGACGCCAAGGTCAGGTGCGCAATTCAGCGGCCCGAAATTCGAATAGATGCCGTCGAAGCCGGCCTCGAGTCGATCGAGCTGTTGCACGCCAAGATGCGCCGCCGTGACGCGGGATTGCAGGCCTGCGGCTTCGGCGCGCGCCTGCGTGCGCTCGACCATCCGCGGCGACCAGTCGGTGGCCACCACGTGGAAACCGCGCCGTGCGAATTCGAGCGCATCGATGCCGGTGCCGCATCCCAGATCGAGCAGGCGGGCACCGGCTTGAAGCTCGCTGTGCACGGTGTCCCACAGGGTCAGTCGCATGCGCTGGATCAGCTCATTATTGCCGCGCGGACCGTCGTAGTCGGCGGCGACGCTGTCGAAGGCGCGCTGCGTTTCGAGCAGCTGCGCCTCGTTCAACGGTGCACTGCGCTGGCGGCGCAGCGGCGCGTTCGAGGCCGCCACGCCCATGCGCCCGGCTTCAAGTTTGTGTTGCCCGTTCATATCGATCTCCGTGCCAGCGCAAGGCAGCCCGTGACCGTCAGGGCTGGCTTCCGGTCGATCCATGGCATTCGCCTCGGCGCTTTCATTCATCTGCTCGGTGAGTGCCGCTATCGGCCGCTTTGGTTGAATGCAGCCGGTCGGCAAGCGCTACACGCGGGCCCGGCGCCGCAAGGCGTCTCTAGCCAGCGCGGTCAATCCCGCGAGGAAGGCCCCGAACAGGATGCCGGCGCCCCATATCAACGCCAGGTTCGGGGATGCCCTCTTGTCGGGAACATAAACCGATCCCAGCAGCGACGTCGGATACGTGTACGTGGTGCTGAGCCGATCGGCAAGATCGCTTCGGGACAGCTCCAGGCCTCGGATCTCCGCGTTCTTGCTGGTCAGCAATACGCTGGCGAGCAGCGGGTCCTGGATGCCCTTGCCTGTCGCGCCGTCCTTGCCGGCGGGCGCGACGGCCTGCTGCAGGCGATGCCGCTCTGCCCGTGCATCGTGCAGATCGGCCTGGATCTGCTCAAGACGCGCGCGCGCCAGCTTTAGCGGCGTGGCCTCAAGCCCTTGATGAATGGCATGCAGCTGATTGACTGTCGCCAGGGCGAACTGCCGGGCCTGTGGCGCCGAATATGCGCGCAGGCTCATACGGATCAGCGGGCCGGCGTAGGGCAGCGGTTCCAGCTTGATGCTCTTGCGATAAAGCCGTGCCTCGGGCGAATCGGGCGAAAAGCCGAGGCTGCCCATCACCTCGTTTTCGAATGGCACCATCTGCAGGCGCTCGATGACCCGCAGCAGCGGCTCAGTCTTCGGATCCTGACCCGAAGGTACCTGGCCGACCTGGCCGATCTGGATCCATGCGGTCGCATCCCACTGGTTCCTTGCCCGATGCGCGAAGGCATAGGTGCCGATCAGGACCACGACCAGCACGGCCGCAAACCATTTCCACTCACGCGAGAAGATCCGCCAGAGATCGATCAGATAGATTTCGTCTTGTTGCATGGTTGGGTGCTCACTGGAAAGAGGAGGGAGACAGGGTTGGCACAGCCGCTGCGGAGGCACTTTCCGGCCCGTCGCCGCTCGCTTCCCGCAGCCGCCGGTTCGGCAGCCATGCCACGAGGACCTGCATGACCAGACACAGGCCGATGAAACCGACGTTCGTCCACGTGAATGCCTGCGGCGCGAACGGTGACATCACGCAGACATAGGCAACGCGCAGGAAGATCAGCAGGGAAAACAGCGGTACGGTACGGCGCAGTCGTTGCACGCTCCAGCGCAACAGGCCGTACAGGACGAAGATCGCGGCCACCGCGCCAACCGGACCCAGCGCCATCAGGAACGGGAAGAACTCGGTGCCCACGTTGATGGTCGGCGCGTCCAGCGGGATATCCGTGCCGGCGGTTGCGACCGAGCCATTCATCGGCACCACCTGGTTGATGAGAAAGCTGGCATTGGAGTAATGCCTGGCCAGGATCGTGCTGAAGTTGTAGGGACCGGCACTGCCGTAAAGCAGCAGCCATTTGATGCCCAGCGGCGAAGCACGGTACAAGGCGCTGAAAGGCAGCGTGATGTGATCCAGCGGCCCGGACCGCAGGATGCCGAGCAGGGAGAAAACACCGCTGCCGGCGAGCCCCAGCAAGCCGACGCTCTTCCACGGCAGCGGCCTTGCCTCGTCCCGCCGCAACACGATGACGAGGGCAAACGAGAACACGCTGGCGAACAACCGGTTGCGGTCGATCACCAGCACCGGAAACAGGAATCCGATGACGATGAGCGCGTTGCGCAGCCACTTGCTCCTGGCGCAGAGCAGTCCGATCGGAGGCAGCACCCAGCACATGTCGGAGACATGGCGGATATGCTCGCGGCCATTTTTCATCACCGCATACGACGATGGCTTGTCCAGCAGCGGAATCGGGAACAAGCCAAGATCGAGCAGGCAGAACAGGACGATCAGGCCGGCGAAGGCCAGCGCGACGAACGCATCGCGGGTGCCGGCGTATTGACGCGCACGGAACAACGCCGGCCCGGGGACCCTGACTCCCGCCTGCACGTCGAACCACACGATGGCCGCGGCGCTCGCCGCCAGCAACAGCAGGCCCGGCAGGTAATTCGCGGGGAGATCGTAGGTGAGCAGGGCAAGTCCGCAGGCCAGCAGGATCGGCAGCCCGAGATACGTCGAGGGAAGACACAGCAGCCGCTTCATGTCACCTCCGCGGCCGGATGCGCGGAGGGAAGCCGCAGCTTTGCCAGCAGCAGCAACGCCAGATACGCCAGCATGTGCAGTGCCAGCGGCCACAGTCGCCGCTGCAGGAACGAGATCTTGGCCCCGATGCGGTGCGACTGCGCCCTGAGCAGGGTCTTGTAGGGTTCGTCGAACAGGCAGGCGCGACGCAGCGCGACCTGCCGCGACTCGGCAAGATTGACGACACGGGTCGCCGCGTGCCGCGTCTTGCTCAGGTTGCCGCCGTGAATGCGGTAAGCGCATACGCCGACGTCGATGAAGCCCAGCGCATCATGGGCCGCCAGCCGCAGGAACAGGTCCCAGTCTTCAATGCGCAGGCCCTCGCTCCAGCGCTCGACGACGTCGAGCGCGCTCTTCCGGATCAGGGCGACCGGCCCGCCGATGGCCCACTGGCTGATCACCGCGCGACGGATGCCGTCATCGGAGCGATAGAGTTTCTTGTTGGCACCGTGCAGATCGCACATGCCGCTGTCGTGGATCTTCCTGCCGTCCTGATCGACGACGATCGAATCGCCGAGCACCACGCCTTTGCCCGGATGCGCCAGCAGGTAACGGACCTGCGCATCGAGGCCGCCGGGCAACAGATAATCGTCGCTGGCGCCCGGGCGGAGAAACTCGCCGCTGGCCCGCGCCACCAGCTCGTTCAAGGTCGCCGCGATGCCCCGGTTCTCCCGCCGCACGTACTCGATCGGAAGATCCATGCAGTGCGTCGCCACCCAGTCGGCAATGCGTTCGGCGGTCGCATCGGTCGAGCCGTCATCGATGATGATCAGCTCCTTGGACGGATACAGATCTTCCAGCACGCTGTCCAGGCAGCGCTGCACGAAACGCTCGTGGTTGAACGCGGGGATCAGCACGGAGACCAGCGGCATCGCCGCCGCGTCCATCGGCATCTCGTCGGTCATCGTCACAACCCCCCCAGGTAACGTCGGGCAACCACCACGTTGAAGGCGAGGTACAGCAGGTAGTTGACCGCGAAGGCATACATCGCGCCGACCAGGCCGAAGTGCGCGGTGAACAGGTAGACCAGCAGCAGATACGTGCCGGCAAACACGCACTCGGACAGCACGAACAGCCGCGTCATGGCCTTGGCCAGCATCAGGTACGACAGCACGAAGGAGGCGATTTTGATCACGTCGCCCAGCAGCTGCGGGCCGTACAGCGCATTGGCGGCCACGAAGTCCGGGGTGAACAGCAGCCATGTCACCCAGCCGCGCAGCAGATACACGGTAGCCGCCAGCACGAGCACCGCCGGCAGGATGTAGCGGTAGGCAGTGCGCAACTCGACCATCAGCGCCTCACGCGTGTGCGTCGACGCCAGCTTGGGCAGGTAGTAGATGTTGATGGCGGTGGTGAGGAACAGCAGATAGGCGTCCGACACCTTGCTGACCGCCTGCCAGTAGCCGACCTGCTCCCAGCCAAACTGCAGCGCGAGGTGATCGCGTACCGCGATGTTCACCAGCGGCGGGAGCAGGGCCGAGCTGATCGTCATCACCGAGAATGTCGCCAGCCGCAGAGTCATCTCGCGGTCATAGCGCATGCGCAGCATGCTGCGCCGGAAGTAGGAGCTGCGCCACCACGCCGGCAGCCCGACGACCAGCCACAGCAGCTGGCTCAGCACCAGCGCCAGCAGTGCGCCATACAGATGCAGCCAGCGCGACAGCCAGACCATCATCACGATGCCGACCACCGATCCCAGCACCTGGATGAAGGCCAGCCGGCGCACGTCCATGAAGCCGTTGATCACCGCGAGAAGGTAGTTGAGCAGCGCAATGCCGAGCTGGGCGACGGCGAGCACGCGGATCAGGCCCGCATACTGCGCATCACCCAGCAGCCACAGCGCGAGCTCCCGGCTGAACAACAGCGCCACGCCGCCGATCAGGCAGGACGCGCAGAACGCGTACCACAGCGCAGCGGACAGCAGACGCGACAGGCGCTCCTGGTCGTCGCGGTATTCGGCGACGTACTTCACGACCGCCGCACTGATGCCGCCACCGGCCAGCACCGCCAGCAGCGACATCAGGCTCATGAACTGGCCGAGCTTGCCTACGCCCTCGGGTCCGGCGAACCACGCCACCAGCTTGATCACCACCAGGCCGGCGAGCAGCCGCGCGGCGGTCGCGATGGCGGTGTAGAAGCCGGTGCGCACGATGTTCATGGCGGACACTCGAACGACTGGCAGGCGGCGATCACCCGGTCCACCTCATCGTCACTCAGCGTCGGTCCCATCGGAAGGCTCAGCACTTCATCGTGCAATCGTTCCGTCAGCGGCAGCTGGACATGCCGCAGCGATGAATACGCCGGTTGCCGATGCGCAGGTACCGGATAATGCACCTGGGTCTGGACGCCGTGCGCCTGCAGATGCTGCTGCAGCGCATCGCGCCAGGTGCAGCGAAGCACGAACAGATGCCAGGCGTGCTGTTCTTCACTCACCACCTGCGGCAGCAGGATCTGCGGATGACGGACGCCGTCGCGGTAACGCCGTGCGATGCGACGGCGCCAGGCGATCTCGTCGTCGAGATACTTCAGCTTCACCCGCAGCATCGCCGCCTGCATTTCGTCGAGCCGCGAGTTGAGGCCCTGGAACTGATGGCGATATTTCACGTCGGAACCGTAGTTGCGCAGCGCCGTGATGCGCTGCGCCAGCGCGGTGTCGTCGGTCAGCACCGCGCCGCCATCGCCCAGTGCGCCAAGGTTCTTCGTGGGGAAAAAACTGAAGGCTGCCGCATCGCCGAACGCGCCGGCCTTGCGCCCGTCGCAGGTCGCGCCATGCGCCTGTGCCGCGTCTTCGATCAACAGCAGCTTGTGCCGACGTGCAAGCTCAGACAGCGCAGGCATGTCGGCCAGCTGGCCATACAGATGCACGGCCATGATCGCGCGCGTGCGTGGCCCGATCGCCGCCTCCACGCAGGCCGGAGCCAGGTTGAAACTGGCCGGATCGGGTTCCACCGGCACCGGCACCAGCCGGTTTTCGGTGATCGCGAGAAAGCTGGCGATGAAGGTATTGCCGGGCACGATGACCTCGTCGCCCTCCTTGATCGCGCCAAGTTCCTTGTAGCCGCGCAGGATCAGCGACAACGCATCCAGCCCGTTGCCCACGCCCACGGCATGGCGCACGCCACCATACGCGGCGAACTCGTGTTCGAAGGCCGCGAGTTCCCCGCCCAGTACGTACCAGCCCGAATCGATGACGCGCACGGCTGCCGCCTTCAGTTCGTCGGCATGACGCGCATTGACGTCGCGCAGGCTGAGAAAGGGAACGTCGATACGGGCAACGTCCATTAGGTCGATCTCCATCACAGCCGCCACTCGTAGAAATCGTGCACCACGGCGCGGGCGCCGAAATATTCCTTCTGCGCGACCAGCCCGCCGTTGAGTACGCGCCCCTCCTGTTCGGTCGAGACGCCGAAGCTGAAATGGCGCCGCGTCGCATACGTGTTTTCGATCAGTTCGGCCAGCAGGAAATTGAGCGCGTCCAGGTGCCGCCCTTGCTCCGAGACCGCCATGTATTGGGTGTGCACGACCTTGCCGAAATCGTAGACGAGCACCCCGGCCAGCAAGTCTTCCCCACGGCGCGCCTCATGCAGCACGATCTGCTGCGGGAAGCGCGCCTGCAGCAGGCGCAGCTCCGCCAGGCTGTGCGTCGGCAGGGCGTCGTGTTTGCGCAGCGCCTCGGAAAGCAAGGCGTGAAAAGCCTGCGGATCGGCACCCGACTGCACATGGATGCCCGCCCTTCTCGCCTTGTCGACGGCATGCCGGCGCCCTGGCGTGAAGTGAATCGGTTCCTGCAGCGAAATGACCGAGGAAAGATCGCGGCGCGTCAGCTGCGCGCCCAGCCGATGCAAGGCATACAGCTCCTCTTCGGCGGGGCAGGCATGAAACACATGCGGCACCGCCTTGTAGACGACACGCTCCACGCCCAGCGCGCGATAGTGGTGGCCGATCTGCCCGAACACCGCCAGCGTCGACTCGGCGCGCAGAACGTCGCCGGTGATGAGACCGGCATAACTGAGGCCGCCGTGGCTCGTCACTGTGCGACCCTGGATATTCGCGGGAAACACCGCCACGGTTTCGCCGCGGCGCTCGACCAGCAGCGACTGATCGACGAAACGGTCGGCGTGATAGTCCATGTAGCCGCGTCGATGCAGCAGGTTGCCGTTGCGCGAACGTTCGACCAGCGCATCCCAGGCGTTCGCGTCGGCCTGTGCGTAGGGCCTAACCGTGAACATCCACGCCACCATCCAGGCGGGCGTGACTGGCCTCGGCCACGCCGAATCCATCCAGCCCCATGTCGTTGCCGTTGTAGAACATCAACAGCTTGTCGCGCTGGCGGATCAGCGCGGGATAACAGATGACCCGCGAGTCCCAGCCGCTGCCGGACAGGCTCAGGCCCAGCGCCTCGTCGTGGCGTTCCCAGCGGATGCCGTCATCGCTGGACGCCACGCCGGGGAAGTATTCGCCGCCGAGATTGCCGCGCGTGAAATACATGACGTACCTGCCGCCGAGCCGGTACACGCGCGGCCGGCCGATGCGGTACTCGCTGCCGCGCGGCAGCAGGCAGACCTGGTCCTCGTGTGGCATGACCGCGAGATCGTCCGTCTCCACATGACGGATGTGGTAGCGCGGAAACGGTTGGCCGCCGATGCTTTCCCAGTCGTCGCCCGCGGCATACCAGATGCGCCAGCGGCCGTTTTCATGGATCACCGAGTGCACCGCGCCGATGGTGCTGCGGCCGGGCCCGCGATCCAGGATCGGCGTTTCCTGCACGCGCCGGAAGTGATCGCCGCCATCGGTGGAAATGGCCAGGCCGGTGAACGCGAGGAACTTGGCCTTGGCTACGTGCTGGAAGCCGACATAGAACAGGTGCAGGCCGCCCGGCGCATCGACGACGTCGCCGAGGATCACACCGTTGTCGTCGAAGCAGCCACCGCGCCCGATGTCGAGCACCGGCTCGGTGCTGACGCGCACGATGGACGCGGGGTCGTCCGCCCGCACGTCGACGTAGCCGATGCGGCTGACGCCATCGGCGTCGCGGAAACCCGCATAGACGCGGATGGTGTCGTCGTCGATACGCCAGGGCGTGGGGGTGAGCGCCGAATGCAGCATCCAGCCGCCCACACCATGCCGCGCGGTGTCGAACACCAGTCCCTTCTTGCTCCACGCGGCCATGCGTTCTTCAAAGCCTCACGTCGAGGCTGGACTTGCCGGGCACCGCCTTGGCCGGCGAGCCGACGTAGATCCGGCCCGGTTCGGTATCGCGCGTGACCAGCGCGCCGGCGCCGATCACGTTGTCGGGCGCGACCTTCACGTGGTCGTTGAAGGTGGAATTCACGCCGATGAAACTGCTCTCGCCGATCTCGCAATAGCCGGAAATGACCGCGTGCGAGGCAACGAAGACGTTGTCATGCACGACCGTGCGATGGCCCACGTGATTGCCGCTCCACAGGATGCAGTTGTTGCCGATGCGCACGAACGGCTGGATCACGTTGCCTTCGAAGATGAAGCTGTTCTCGCCCAGCTCGGCATTGCGCCAGACGAAGGCGCGCGAGCTGACATAGGTGGCGAACCGGTAGCCGCGGCGTTTCGCGTCCTGGTAGAAGCGCGTGCGCAGACGATTGAGCTGGCTGGACGGGATGGCGACAAACACGTCGACATCCGCCGGCGGGTAGTGCGCTTCCAGTGTCTCCCAGGCCACCACCGGGCGGCCCGCCAGCGTCGGCTGCGTGAGGTAATCGCCCTCGACGCTGAAGGCGACCACGTCATGGTCGCTGTCGTGTTCGAAGTATTCGCAGGCGATCTGCGCGAACTCGCCCGCTCCGATCAGGACTAGCGGCCTTGACATGCTGCCATGTCCTCCGGATACACGAAGCCTGCGACCTCGCGCAGGAAAGCGTCGTAGTCGGTGATGTAGTCGCTTGGGTCGTACAACTGGTCGGCCAGCACCATCAGCACACAGTCTTCGCTGAAATCGTACAGCTCGCGCCACACCATGCGGCCGAGCAGCAGGCCGTGCGAGGGATTGTCGAGCACGACCTCCACCGGCCCGCTGCCGTCGTCCAGCAGGAACGTGACCGAACCCCGCACCGCCACCGCCAGTTGGTGCAGGTAGCGGTGTGCGTGCCGGCCCCGATGCACGGCGTCCCTGGTGCCGAAGATGTAGTACACGCGGCGGATCACGAACGGTACGTTGCGCTCCTCTTCCAGGGCGATGAGCATGCCCGCGGCGTCGCCATGCTGCTGCAGCTGGACTCGCTCGATTTCCATGTTCTGGGCCATGCCGTGGATTTTGAGATGACCAACCTGTTCAGTTGAGTGCCGCCTGGCCGACGAAAGGTTGCGCCGCCATCGGCGACGTCAACGCAGCGACTTTGTTTCGGATCGATGGCCGTGCGGGAATGCGGGAATGGTCTGCATCGCCACTTGGCGCCCGATGCAACCTTTCGTGGCTCAACCAGCACCCAAGCTTCACCAGGCTCTCTGCCGCATCGCGCGCACGGGCCTCGCTTTGGACATGAAGCAAACCATGGGGGATGCATGGGGATCGGCTGGATGGCGGCAACACGCAAAGGCAGTTTGGTGAGGGTGAGGACTCGTCGAGCGACGGGCGCAATGGCACTGTCGCTGGCGGCGCTGCTGGCCGTGACGGGCGGCCTTGGCAGCGTGTTGCTGTGGTCGCCCGGTGCGCACGCACAACAGAGTGCCGCTGACCGTGCGGACACATCGCACCAGCCGTCCAGCCGCCTGAGCGAAAGCGACATCGCACGCATGCTGCCGTCCACCGACATGGGTGCCGGCGCATCGATGCACCATGACATGCACGCGCGCGCGTTCGACGACGGCCCCGCCACGCCGTTCGACGCGGCCTCGATCCCGCCGAACCCGTTGGCACCGACCGCGGACGCGATCGGCGCGAAGAGCTGTGTCGCCTGCCACGCGCTGGAAGGCATCCAGGCATCGCACAGCCTGCACGTGGCCTCGTTCCGCGCGGGCAGCGCCGGCTCCGGGCCGCAGGCTGCCTGCGAGTCCTGTCATGGCCCGGGCTCGGAGCATGCTAAGAATCCGGCCGCGCCCGGCCTGATCATCGCCTACACGCACGATGCGAAGACCCCGATCGAGACCCAGACGCGCACCTGCCTGAGCTGCCACGTTGGCGGCGCGCGCCAGCACTGGCTCGGCTCGGTGCACCAGGAGCGCGGGCTGTCGTGCACCGATTGCCACAACCCGATGACGCGGCAGTCGGCCGAAGGCGTGCTGGCGAACGACTCGATCAACCAGGTGTGCGCAACCTGCCACCAGGACGTCCGCGCCCAGTTCAACCGCCGCTCGCACATGCCGCTGCCGGAAGGTCAGATCTCCTGCGTCGACTGCCACAATCCGCACGGCAGTATCACCGCGCCGCTGCTGAAGACCGACACGGTCAACGAGACCTGCGACACCTGCCACGCCGAGAAGCGCGGCCCGTTCCTGTTCGAGCACGCGCCGGTGGGCGAGAACTGCCTCAACTGCCACGCCCCGCACGGCTCGAACCAGGAAAACCTGCTGGTGCTGCCAGTGCCGATGCTGTGCCAGCAGTGCCACACCAATAGCCAGCACCCGAACGACCTGCTGACGCGTCAGAACCTGCGCAACGGGCTGGCGCCGGACGAACGCGTGATGGGGCGTAGTTGCCTGAACTGTCACAGCAATATCCACGGCTCCAACGACCCCAGCGGTGCCAAGTTCCACCAGTGAACGGCCATCAGGCGAAGGCGGAGCGATGCTGAAGCGTAAACCTCTGACTGTGCTGCTCGGCCTGGCACTTGGCTTGGCCGGCCCCTTGCCGCTGCTGGCGCAGACCGATGCCAGCGACAGCCAGCGCGTGGGCAACATCCAGTTCGGCAACAGCCTCGACCCGACCGGCTGGGGCGTGTTCGCGACGCCCGATCCGGCCGGCATGTCCTGGCTGCATGCCGGCCAGCTGCGCACGCCGACCGGCATGCTCTACCCCTACCCGCACCAGATACCCGACGAGGCCCCGTTCGGCGCGGGCGACTGGACGTATACGGGGCTGGCCGAATTCGGCTATCTCCACCTCAGCGGCGATCGCAACGACGAATTCCTCCGCAGGTATT
Organism: Rhodanobacter sp.; assembly: GCA_035655635.1. Lineage (GTDB taxonomy): Bacteria > Pseudomonadota > Gammaproteobacteria > Xanthomonadales > Rhodanobacteraceae > Rhodanobacter. The sequence continues at coordinate 13,029 of DASRUB010000035.1, forward strand.
CGGGCTGGAACAATGGTGCCGCGCTGGGCATGCTCGCGTTTTCCGCGCAGAACCGCACGACCGGCCAGTACGTCGATTTTCGCGGCAGCAGGATCAGCAGCCAGGACCAGTACTACCGTCTGCGCGCCGGCCGCTACGGCGATTACCACATCGAGGCGTTCTATCGCGATATCCCGCATACCCTGAGCACCACGGCCTATCCGCTGTGGGATGGCGTCGGCTCGACCAATCTGACCCTGCCCAACGGTCTCGCCACCGGCAGCACGCCGGCCCAGGTGCAGGCCGTGGAGGCGAACCGGCCGCGCCGAACCCTGTCGGTGAAGCGGCAAAGCGAGGGCGTCAGCTGGGAGGGCGCACTGACCCGCAACTGGATCGGCTACGCCGGCGTGACCAACGAGAACCGCACCGGCGCGCGCGACTGGGGCGGCCCGATGTACCTGACCTATTTCTTCGTGGCTCCAGGCCTCGGCGGCCCGGGCACGCCGAGCATCCCGGGCACGTTCGGCGGCCAGTACGACACGGTGCGGCCGGTCGACTTCACCACCACGGACGTCAACCTCGGCCTGCGCAACAAGGGTGGCGCCTCGGGCTGGCTGCTCAACTTCAGCCTGACCGGTTCGTTCTTCCGCAATCACAAGAGCACGCTGGACTACGCCGTGCCTTTTGCGGTGTCGCCGGGTGCCACCGCGGCGGTCACCGGTGGCAGCTGGTCGCTGGAGCCGGACAACAACTACTACAACGTGCGACTGGAGGCCTCGCATCCACTGAAGTTCTGGCGCGGCCAGTTCTCCGTCTCGGCGGCCTACGGCAGCATGCGACAGAACGATGCGCTGCAGGCACCGCTCAATCCGATGTATTGCCCGAGCGGACAATTTCTCGGCAGCACCGGCATCGCCTGCGCGGACTGGAACACCACGGCCGCGCTGTCGCGGCAGGACGGCGATGCGCGCATCGATACCGGCCTGCTCAACCTGCGCGTGGATTTCCGTCCCAGCGCGAAGTTCAGCTGGCACGCCAACCTGCGCCAGCGCGACGAAAACAACATGACGCGCTACACCATGTACAACCCGCTGACCGGGCAGTACGGCTACGTTCCCGAGAACGGCGCGGAGCCGATCGTCACCGGACAGACCGAACTGTTCCAGCCCGGCAGCCCGCTGTACCAGTCCAACTTCGCGCAGATCAGCAACATCCCCTTCAGCTACGACGACCGCAAGACGGAACTGGGCGGCAGCTACCGGATCAATCGGAACAACACGCTGAGCGCGAACTATCTGTTCGACCATCAAACGCCGCACCCGCGCGAACGTACCTACATCAACGACCAGCACGTCAAGCTGAGTTGGGATACCCGATCGCTCGGCAATGCCACCCTGCGTCTCAGCTACGAATACCAGAAGCGCGGCGGCGGCCCCTACAACCCCGACCCGTATCTCGCCGCGTATTCGCCCTCCATGCCCGGGTATGTACAGCTTGCCGTCGGCTATACCGCGTTCACCGTCGCCCAGATGTACAAATACGACATGAGCGATCTCGAGGCGAGCAGGCTCAAGGCGATCCTGACCAAGCCGCTGGGCACCACGGCCACTTTCACCGCCACGCTGCATGGCGACCGCCATCGCTACGGGGCCGACATCGGGCGACAGGCCTACGACACGACCGGTGCCGACGTCTCGTGGGACTGGGAGCCGACGGCGGCAACCTCGATGAGCGTCCAGGCGGGCATCGAGTCGAGCCGGCTCAAGCAGGGCAACGTCAACGACAACGAGGCGCTGACCTTTTCTTCGCCGGAACAGGCCAACATGCAATTCGGTGGCCCGTTTTTCCCGTATGCCAATTTCTGGACGGCGACCGACAACGAGCGCGACGTCGACGCCGGCGCGCATTTCAACCACGTCTTCTCGCCGCGCGTCAGGCTCGACCTCAGCTACGACTACACTTATTCGCGCGGACTCAACCGCTACGACTACGCCAGCCTGACGGCGATTTCCACGGTGTACCGGTCGATCCTGACCGCGGCGGACATCGGCAACAGCTTCCCCGCCAACGTCTATCGCATGCAGACGCTCACCGCCAGGCTGGATCTGGCGCTGTCTCGCAACCTGGGCCTGGGCCTGTACGGAAAATACGAGTTCGGCAACTACGCCGACTGGCACGACGCCGGCTTCGACACACCGGCCGACCTGATCATCGGCAACCGCGTGTTCACCGAGCTGGGACCACAGCCGCACTGGCATGCCTTGCTGGTGGGCGCCTTCGTGACCGTGAAACTCTGAGAGGAACGCCGCCATGTCTTCCATGCACCGTGTTCTCTCTCTGGCAGCGGCCGCCGTGATCCTGTCGATGCCGATGTTTTCCACCGCGGCATCCGATGCTGCCGCCACGCACAAGCCGGCAGCATGGACCGACCTGCGCCGGCAGCAGCCGATCAGCGGCGACGCCCGGGCCGGCCACGCGAAGTCGACCGTCTGCGCCGCTTGCCACGGGCCGCAGGGCCTGGCCATCGCGCCGAACTTTCCGAACCTGGCCGGGCAGTCGGCGACCTATCTCTACGTGCAATTGAAGACATTCAAGAACGGCCGGCGCAGCGACCCGATCATGAGCGGCCAGGCCACCGCGCTGAGCGATGCGGACATGCGCAACCTGGCCGCGTATTACGCCTCGCTGCCGCCCAAGCCGAGCGGCCATGCCGACGCCACCTCCCGCGGCGGACGGCTCTTCCTCGACGGCGATCCGGCCCGGGGCGTGCCGCCCTGCCAGGGCTGCCACGGCCCGGTCGGACAAGGGCCACGCGTCTATTCAGGCGACGCACCGCAACCGCCCTGGGCGACGTTCCCGCGACTGCACGGCCAGTCGATGATCTACGTGACCAAGGCGCTCACCGATTTCAGCAGCGGCGCACGCCGCGGCACCAGCAACGCGCGGATCATGCACGGCGTGGCGCAGACGCTGGGCGATGCGGACATCCAGGCGCTGTCCACCTACATTGCGACGCAATGAGCCGGCAGCGGATCCAGGAACGGGCTGGCAGTAGCCGTCTCAGGGTCCCTGGCGCAGGGACAAGGAGCACCGTCACACGCCGCGCCGAGGCAGGCATCACCGACGCCTGGCGCATCGAAGCAGAACGCGTTGACCATGCCGCCTCGGTGCAATCTGCCCCCGGTTACACTCCGCGTCGAACGGCATCGAGCCCGTATCGGTTCGACACGCGCGGCCGGATCCATCCAGTGTTCCCATGACCACAGTCAACGACATGAAATCGGCGCAAGATCACCTCGCCGCAACCCTGCCCGTTCCCACGGCGCGGTTTCGTGCGTCATAAACAGGTAGGTACCATGGCGGAGCATCACTCCCTCCAGATCAAAGTCAGGCCGCATCATGCTGACCGCGACATCCGGGGAGCCTCTGTCGCCCGCGCCCACCCTGGCTTCATGGCAGCGGCCATGGCGGCATGTCTTTCCATGTCGCCGCTTCATGCCCAGTCGAAGAACCTGGACGGCGTGGTCGCACTCAGTTCGCAATTGGTCGACCGTGGCATGGCGATCACACCCGCCACACCGATCCTGCAGGGCGCCGTGTCCTGGACGTCTCCGGCGGGCTGGTCGCTGGGGGTGTCGGGAAGCACCGAACTGCGCTCGCCCGGCCGGGTGGTGGAGGCGCTGGCCCATGCTTCCCGTTACTGGTCGCTTTCCGGCGACTGGCAGGTGCAGGCGAGCGCGCTGTATTACCGATATCCCGGCAACAGCCGCGCACACGCCTATGACCGGGCCGAAACCGGGGTGAATTGGACCTATCGCGACGTGTTCAGCCTGGGCGTGTCGGCCATCTACGTCATCGGCGCGAAGGAACACCGACCACGCGGTGCCCTCGATGCCAGTTTCCACTGGCCGCTGCCCGGGCGTTTCTCTGTTTCGGTCGGGGCGGGTGTCGCCGAGGCCACCCTCGCGCCCTACAGCCCCTATCACTACGGACACAAGGATTCTTATCGGTACGCCGATGCCGACAACGGCCTCCACGGCTACGGCCATGTCGGATTGTCGTGGAGCGGAGGACACTGGCGGATGCAACTCGAGCGCATCCTGGCCGACCCCGCCGCACGACGGCAGTGGGATGCCATGGGCGCCTCGCCCTGGGTCGCCACGATTTCGCGCTCGTTCTGATCCGGGAGCAACCTTTTTGTGCTGATACGGTACTTACCGTAGCGAACCGACCGCCATCCGACGAATTCCTCCCGACCCATGAACGACGCTGATCTCGACGCTGACGTCACCGACCGCATGCTGCTGCAGCGCATGTCGGCGGGCGATCGCGTCGCGCTGGGCGTGCTGTATCGCGGCTATCACGGCCGGCTGTGCCGCTTCCTGTCCCGACTGACCCGGCGCCCGGATGTCATCGAGGAAGTCATCAACGACTGCTTCTGGATCGCCTGGCAGAAAGCCGGCAGTTTCCATGGCGACTCGCGCGTGTCCACCTGGCTGATGGGCATTGCCTACCGCTGCGGACTGAAGGCGCTGCGGCAGCACGGTGACGAGCCGGTCGAAGGCGACACCTTGCCGGAGCAGCGCACCCCCGCCCACGATCAGGATGAGGATCGCGAATTGCGTGACTGGTTGGGCAAGGGGCTCGACCGCCTGTCCGCGGATCAACGGGCAGTGATCGAACTGGTCTACGGCGTCGGACATACCCTGGATGATGTCGCCGTCATCATGCAATGCCCGGTGGGCACGGTGAAGGCGCGCCTGTTCCACGCGCGGGTCAAGCTGCGCAACGTGCTGCCGGCGCTGGCCGGAGAGTCGTCCAAACAGAAGGAGAACGTGCCATGACGTCCCCGCTGGATTCCGGCCGGGACTGCGTCCGCGCCTGGGACCTGATGCCCTGGGTACTGCAGGACAACGCTCCGCAGGAACAGGCCGCGTGGCTGCAGGATCACCTCGCGCACTGCGCATCGTGCGGCGCCGAGTTCGCCCAGCAAAGCCGTTTGCGGCAGGCCGTGTCGCTGCCTTCGGATATTCCGCTCGATGCGAATATCGGACTGGGCCGCCTGCTTGCCCGCCTCGATACGCCCGATGCGCGGGACTGGCGCCTGCGTGCGCGATCGGGCAACTGGCTGACCCGGGCGCTGGTTGCCGCGGTGTTGATCCAGGCCCTCGCTATCGGCGCGCTGGGCGCGAAATTGTGGTCGTCGGGCGGAGTGCCATTGTACCGCACGCTCAGTCAGCAACCCGCGCCCGCGGCCGCCGGTACGATTCGCGTCGTGCCCGATGCGGCGATGACGCTGGCGCACTGGAATACCTTGCTGCACACCCTGCAATTGCAGGTGGTCGGCGGCCCCAACGAGGTGGGTGCCTACACGGTGGCACCGACCAGTCCTGCCTCGACCACGCAACAGGCCGTGCAGCAACTGCGCGCCACCCGCGGCATCCGCCTGGCGGAGCCCGTCTACAGCGCCCCATGAAGCATCGCTTCTTCATCCTGCTCGCGGCGTTGGCGCTGTTGAGCGCGTGCGCATCCACGCGCCCCCTCCCGTCCGCAAACGATCGCGCCAACCCCGGCCACGCGCCGACGTCCAACGTGTCCGCCATGAACAGCCAGCGCGACATCGTGCTGACGGTCGCCAATCCCCTGGAACCGAGCGCCATGCACGCCGGCTCCAGCCTGCTCGGCTACACCCCTTCGCGCTATTACGGTGCCGGCCAGCGCGCGGCCACCACCTTGGCGGCGCTGAAGAAGAATTACCGCCTGCGCGAGATCACCGGCTGGCCGATCAAGGCGCTCGACGCGTACTGCATCGTGGTGGAGACGCCTGCCGGCATGGATCGGGATACCTTGCTCAAGGCGCTCGCCAGCGACGACCGGGTGCAACTGGCGCAGCCGCTGCGGGATTATTCCGTGTACGCCGAGCGAGCGTCGGCCGCACACCAGGACAACGATCCCTACGTCAACCTCCAGCGCGGTTTCGTCGAGACCGATGCCGCGCTCGCGCATCGCTACAGCCAGGGCAACGGCGTGCACGTGGCGATCGTCGACACCGGCGTCGACACGATGCATCCCGATCTGAAGGGACGCATCCGCGATGTGCACAACATGGTCGACGATGATGCAACGACGTTCAACCGCGACGGCCATGGCACCGAAGTCGCCGGCGTGATCGCCGCCGATGGCGACAATCATCGCGGCATCGTGGGCATCGCGCCCGGGGCCGTGCTCAGCGTCTACAAGGCCTGCTGGTATTCGCCGGTGGCCGGTGCCGGCGCACGCTGCAACTCCTTCACGCTGGCCAAGGCGCTGGCGGCGATCATCGACACGGATGCCCGCATCATCAACCTGAGCCTGGGCGGTCCGGCCGATCCGCTGCTCAACAAGCTGTTGCTGCGGATCCTCGAACAGGGCCGCATCGTGGTCGCGGCGCTGCCGCCGGATGGAAACCTCGACGGCTTCCCGGTCGATGCGCCCGGGGTCATCATCGTGCGCATGAGCGGCAGTTCGGTCGCATTGCCTGGCGTGCTGAATGCACCCGGAAAGGACATCCTGACCACCCAGCCCGATGGCGGCTACGACTTCACCTCCGGCTCATCCATGGCTGCGCCGCATGTCACCGGCATCGCCGCCCTGCTGCTGTCCATCGCACCCAAACTGGACGTCCGCACCGTCCATGATCTTCTGTTGCGAAGTAGCCGCGTCTCCGGCGGCGCTCTGCAGGTGAACGCGGCATCAGCAGTAGCGGCACTGCGCCGCGCGCGGGAGGCCACACCCGACGCGCCATCCGCGCCAGCGGGGAAGACCCGCTGACGCAGCGACTCGCGCTCGAACGCGACTTGCCGCGCGAACCGGGCCGCAGCCGAAATTTCATCGCAGGCGTGGCGGACCTTTCGGCAAGACATCGCCTTCCTGAGCAAGGCGGCGTCGGTCCCCGCCGTCGCCGCGCTCACTCCCGCGGCGACGCCTGCGGCACATCTTCCGAACCTTCCTCGCGATCGCGATACAGCGCCGTGCGCACCAGCAGCATCAGGGTGATCGGGGTGGTCAGGGTGAGGAACACGCCGATCAGGATCTCGTAGAAGATCGGGCGGCCGTGCAGTACCGAGAAGCAGGTGATCGAGCCGGCCAGCATGAAGAAAGTGCCGAGCGTGGTGCCGAGGGTGGGTGCGTGCACGCGCTGGTAGAAATTCTTCAGGCGCAGCAGGCCGAGCGAGCCGATGAAGGCGAGCAGCGCGCCCAGCAGCATGAAGATCGCCACCAGGATTGCGGCCCACGGCGGCAGTGCGTCGAGGTGGTTCATTCGATCACCTCGCCGCGCATCAGGAATTTCGACAGCGCGAAGGTGCCGGCGAAGCCGAGCAGGGCGATGATCAAGCCCGCTTCGACGTAGAGCAGGCTGCCGCTGCGGATGCCGATGGTGAGCAGCAGGAGCATCGCGTTGACGTACAGCGCATCCAGCGCCAGCACGCGGTCCTGCGCGCGCGGGCCGCGCACCATGCGGATGATCGAGAAGCTCATGCCGAGCAGCAGCAGGAACTGCGCCAACACGATGGCGATGCCGAGCAAGGTATGGCTCATTGAAAGATCTCCAGCAGCGGGCGTTCGTAGCGTTGCTTGATCGAGTCGATCCAGCCTTGTTCGTCGACCAGGTCGAGCACGTGGATCAGCAGGATGTTCGCCCTGGAGTCGTAGCTGACCCAGATCGTGCCCGGCGTGGAGGTGATGATGCAGGCCAGCACGGCGAGGCCGTGGTGATCGGTGAGAGTCAGCGGAATCGCCACGAAGCCGGAGTGCGGCCTGATCTCACGACGCAGGATGAGCCGCGCTACGGCGAGGTTGGAGCGCACGATGTCGCCAATGACCCGCAACAGCAACCAGCCCAGCAGCGGGTAGTTGCGGATGTGCGCCTTGGGCGGCCGCAACAGTCCGAACACCTTCGCCAGCGCGATGCCGAGTAGCGCGCCGAGCGCGATCGTGCCGGGCGCGATGCTCTGGGTGAGCAGCAGCCAGATCAGTAGCAGCAGGGTGGACAGCAGCGGATAGGGCAGCCAGCGTCTGATCATGGCGACACCTGCGCGGCCGGCAATACCTCGTGGATATAGCTGGCCGACGCGTGGATCTGGCGCGCGGTATCGCCCAGATAGTGCAGCGGTCCTTCGACCACCACGGTCAGCAGCAGGCACAGGCCCAGCAGGATCAGGATCGAGGTGATTTCACTGACGCGCACCTGTGCGAACGGGCGTTCGGGCTCGGCCCAGAAGATCTGGATGCCGGCGCGGCACAGCGCGATCACGGTGCAGAAGCCGGCCACGATGATCAGGGTGAACAGCACCAGCGTACCGACCCGCGGCGGCGCATCGAGCATCGGTGCCAGCAGCGCGAACTTGGCAAGGAAGCCGGACAGCGGCGGCAGCCCCGCCAGCAGGATGGCGCAGGCGAAGAAGCTGAGCCCGAGTATCGCCACCGGTGCCGAGAGCACCACGCGGCTCTCGTCCTCTGCCGCGAACAGGGCGTCGCTCTTCGAGTCGACACCCTTTGAATCATCGCCACCCGGATCGTACGGCTCCAGGTTCAACGTATCGTCGGTCTCCTCGTCACCATCGGATGCCAGCAGTCCGGCGACCAGGAAAAGCGCGGCGATGCCCAGCGTGGAAATCACCAGATAGGCCAGCGCGCCGGCAGTCACCGCCGGTTGATGCAGGCCGACGGCGCTGAGCAGGGTGCCGGCGGAAATCACCACGTTGTAGCCGGCCAGCTTGCCAAGCTCGCGCGCGCCAAGCATGCCGACGATGCCGGCGACCACGGTGGCGATGCCACCCCACAGCATCCAGTCGCTGCCGAAATGGCTCGATGCCGGGCCCGCGCCATCGCCGAACAGCAGCAGGCTCAGGCGCAGCAACACGTAGATACCGACCTTGGTCATCAACGCGAACATCGCCGCCACCGCCGGCGTGGAAGCTGCATAGGTGCGCGGCAGCCAGAAGCCCAGCGGCCACATCGCGGTCTTGATCAGGAACGCCACGCCGAGCAGCGCCGCTCCCGCATGCAACAGCGCGCGGGTGCGCTCGGGCACGCTCGGGATCAACTCGGCCAGCACCGCCATGTTCAAGGTGCCGGTAACGCCGAAGATCAGGCTGACGCCGAGCAGGAACAGCATCGAAGCGGTCAGGTTGACCGCGATGTAATGCAGCCCGGCGCTGACCCGCCGCGCGCCCGAACCGTGCAATGCCAGGCCGTAGGACGCCGCCAGCAGCACCTCGAAGAACACGAACAGGTTGAACAGGTCGCCGGTGAGGAACGCGCCGTTCAAACCCATCAGCAGGAACTGCAACAGCGGCTGGAAATGGCCGCCGCGGTGCCGCCACGGTGCCAGCGCATACGGCAGGATCGCCAGCCCGAGCACCGCGGTGAGCAGCACCATCAGCGCCGACAGGCGATCGAGCACCAGCACGATGCCGAAGCGCACAGGCCAGTCACCGATGCGGTAGACCGCGGTCATCGCGGCCTCGCTGCCCTGCTGCGAAGCGGCCAGCAGCAGTGCGACGGCCACGCCCACCAACGCGACGCACGAGGCGACGCTCAGCGCCACCACCGTGCGCCGTCGGCGTTCGCCGATCAGCAATTGCAACGCGGCCACCAGCAACGGCAGCACAATCGGCGCGATGATCAGGGCGCTGTTCATGGCGTGCCGTCCTCGCCATCGACATGATCGTTGCCGGTCAGGCCGCGCGAAGCCAGCAGCACCACCAGGAACAACGCCGTGGTCGCAAAGCCGATCACGATCGCGGTCAGCACCAGTGCCTGCGGCAACGGGTCAGTGTATTGCCCGATGTCGCCAGCCACCTCGTGCAACACCGGGTCGGCACCGGTGCGCAGGCCGCCGATGGAGAAGATGAAAAGATTCACCGCGTAGGAAATCAGGGTCAGCCCGATGATCACCTGGAAGGTGCGCGGGCGCAGCAGCAGCCATACGCCCGACGCAACCAACACACCAATGGCGGCGGCAAGTACCAGTTCCATCAATTCGGCCCTCCGCTCTCGACGGTTACGCTCTCGACGGCCGCGCTTTTGGCCGGCTGGCGTGGACGCCGCAGCGACTGATGCGCCAGCGCAATCAGCATCAGGGTGGTGGCACCGACCACCAGACAGAACACGCCGAGGTCGAAGATCACCGCCGAAGCCAGCGGCAGGCGACCGAGCAATGGCAGCTCGACGTACTGGAAATACGAGGTGAGAAACGGACGGCCAAACAGCAGCGAGCCGAGCCCGGTGCCCACCGCCAGCAGCAGGCCCAGTCCGATCCAGCGTACCGGCAGCACGCGCAGATGCGACTCCACCCAGCGCGCGCCGCGCGCCATGTACAACAGGATAAGCGCCACCGACACGGTGATCCCCGCGACGAAGCCGCCACCCGGCAGGTCGTGCCCGCGCAGGAACAGATGCACGCCGAACAGCAGGATCACCGGGCACATCAGCTGGATGATCAGGCCCGGAATCATCAGGTAATCGGTCAGTGATTGATCGGTGCCGGACTGATCGGTGCCGGACTGATCCGTGCCGACCTGATCGGTGCCGGCATGATCGCTGCCAGGATTAGGCGGCCTCGCGTCGAGCACCGACTGCCGCTGCCGCATCGGCGCATTGATGCTCTCGGCCGCCGGACGGAAACGGCGCAGCAGGGCGAATACGGTCAGCGCCACGATCGCCAGCACGCTGATCTCGCCCAGCGTGTCGAAGCCGCGGAAATCGACCAGGATGACGTTGACCACATTCCTGCCGCCACCCTCGGTATAGGCCCGTTCGAGGAAGAAGCGCGAGATCGAGTCATGCACCGGATGCATCATCGCCGCATAAGCCAGGCTGGCCACGCCCGCCCCCACGACCATCGCGATCAGCACATCGCGACGACGGCGATAGGTGGCCAGGCGACCTTCCTGCGACAGCCCCTGGATCCGCTTCGGCAGCCAGCGCAGACCGAGCAGGATCAGGATGGTGGTGACCACCTCGACCAGCAGTTGGGTCGCCGCCAGATCTGGCGCCGACAGCCAGACAAAACTGACGCAGGAAACCAGTCCCGCCCCGCCGGTGAGTATCAACGCCGCCAGCCGGTGGAACTTGGCCTGGCTGGCCGCGCCGATCGCGCACGCTGAACCGAGCAGCCACAGCATGGCGAACGCGGGATCGATGCTCGACCAGCGCGGGGTGACCCCGATCGGCGCACGGGTCGCGGCCAGACCACCGGCCAGCAACGCCACCAGCACGATCAGCAACAGTTGCGGCTGCAGCCGGCGCGTGGGAAAGAAGCGATCCAGCGAGCGCGGCAAGCTCGAGGTGAGCAGGCCGAGCGCGCGCTCGAACAGGCGCTTGCCATTGAGCCAGCCGATCAGTGGCGTGCCCTCGTGCGTGGCGATGTAGTGGCGTGAGCGCGCATACAACACGCAGCCGACCACGAAGGCGAAGCTGCTCATCAGCAACGGCAGTGTCACGCCATGCCATACGGCCAGGCTGTAGACCGGTGTCGCCGTCCCCAGCACCGCGCTCGCCGCCGCGTGCAGCGACGGCCCGATCACCCGCCCCGGCAGGATACCCACCAGCAGGCAGGCCAGCGCCAGCAGGCCGATCGGCACACGCATCCACAGCGGCGGCTCGTGCGGTACGCGCGGCAAGGTGGCAGGCACGCGGCCGAAGAACACGCCACGCACGAAGCGCAGCGAATAGGTCACGCCGAACGCGCTGGCCGCCACCGCCATCACCACCGAGATGACGTCGAGCAGCGCGCCGTGTTCGGCCGCCAGCGTCTCGGCAAAGAACATCTCCTTGGACAGGAACCCGTTGAGCAACGGCACGCCGGCCATCGCCGCGCCGGCAATCAGCGCCAGCGTCGCGGTGATCGGCATGAAGCGGCGCAGGCCGCCGAGCTGGCGCATGTCGCGCGTGCCGGCCTCGTGATCCACCGCGCCGGCGGCCATGAACAGCGAAGCCTTGAAGGTGGCGTGGTTGACGATGTGGAAAATCGCCGCGACCACGCCGAGCGTGCTGCCCAGCCCGACCAGCATGGTGATCAGGCCCAGATGGCTGATCGTGGAATACGCCAGCACGCCCTTCATGTCCTGCTGGAAGATCGCCGTGTACGCACCCAGCACCAGGGTGATCAGACCGGACCCGCCGACAATCCAGAACCACTGCTCGGTGCCCGCCAGCACCGGCCAGAAACGCACCAGCAGGAACACGCCGGCCTTCACCATCGTCGCCGAATGCAGGTAGGCCGATACCGGCGTCGGTGCCGACATCGCCTGCGGCAGCCAGAAATGGAACGGGAACTGCGCGCTCTTGGTCAGCGCGCCGAGCAGGATCAACACCAGCGTCGGCGTGTACAGCGCATGCCCGCGGATCAGATTGCCCGAGGCGAGGATCACGTCGAGGTCGTAGCTGCCCACGATATGCCCGAGCAACAACATGCCCGCGAACAGGCACAGGCCGCCGCCGGAGGTGACGATCAGCGCCATCCGCGCGCCGTCGCGGGCGGACGCGCCGTGGTTCCAGTAACCGATCAGCAGGAACGAGAACAGGCTGGTCAGTTCCCAGAAGAACACCAGCTGGATCACGTTGCCCGACATCACGATGCCGAGCATCGACCCCATGAACGCCAGCAGCAGCGCGAAGAAGCGCGACAGCGGATCGTCCGCCGGCATGTAGTAGCGGGCATAGACGCCCACCAGCATGCCGATGCCGCAGATCAGCAGCATGAACAGCCAGCTGAAACCGTCCACCCGCAGGCTCAGCTCCAGCCCCAGTCCGGGTGCCCACGGAATCGCCTGGTGCAGCGCGCCGCCGGCGGCGATCGCCGGATACAGCCACAGCGAAAACAGCAGGCAAACCAGCGCGGTACCGGTCATCAACCACGTGGCAGCGCGGCGCCGGCGCCCGCCCAGCGCAAACACCACCAGGCCGGCCACGAAGGGCAGGCAAAGGATGAGGCTGGGCACGGCGGGATGTGGCATCAGTCGCGGGCGCTCCTGGGAACAACAGTCGGTGCTGCCTCTGGCCGGAAACCGGAGGCGCAACATGCGTGAGCTTGTGCATGCTTCAGCCATGCGAACGTAGCGCTTGTGACGTACGCACCACGCTGGCACGAACCGCACCTGACGCCGCAGCCCCGAGTCTATCAAGGCGACCCGACCGGCGGGCAGATACCGCGTGGTCGCAGTGCGCCGCGGATTGTGCGATGGTCGAGGCGACGCCGGAAAGCGACGCCGGCTGCCGCCGGGAGACCGACATGAGCCCACCGACAATGAACATCGCCCGTCCCGGCAGGATCCTGCTGGCCACCGACCTCAGTGCCCGCTGCGACCGCGCGCTGGACCGCGCCGCCCGGCTTGCCACCGAGTGGCAGGTACCGCTGCTGGTAGTCCACGCCATGCCGCGTGATGTGGTCACGAGCTGGCCGTCGACCGACGACACGCCATCGTGGCGGCAACCCCCGGACACGGTGGCAGCGATCGAACGGCAGATCCGGCGCGACCTCGGCCATGAGGTCGACCAGCTCGCCATCCACGTCGCCGAGGGCAAGCCCGCCGACGTCATCCTCGACCTGGCGAAGCGGGAAGGCTGTGACCTGATCGTGCTCGGCGCCAGCCACGAACGCTCCGGCCACAGCGTCCTGGGTCGGACCGCCGAAGCCCTGATACGCAAATCGTCGGCCTCGTTGCTGGTGGTCAGGAATCGCCCGCGCGAGGCCTATCGGCAGATCCTGATCGGCACCGATTTCACGGTCGAATCGCGACACGGCCTGCATGTCGCCACCACGTGGTTCCCGCAGGCCAGCTTCGTGCTGATGCACGCGCTGGATATTCCCTACAAATCGCTCTGGCTCGACCCCGCCCGCCGCGAGGAATTCACCAGACTCGAACTGGGAACCATCGAGGACTTCCTCGCCGACGCCCGACTGCCAGACCCGCAGCGGCAGCGGATCCGGCCGATGATCGAACACGGTCACCCGGAGATAATGCTGCGAAACTACGTGCTGGAGGAAGGTGCCGACCTCACCGTGATCGGTGCACTGCGCCGGGGCCTGGCCTTCCACATGCTGGTGGGTGGGAGCGCACGGCGCATCGTGCAGGAGGTTCCCGGCGACATCCTGGTGGTGCGCGCCGGGGTAGCGCAGGAGTCCGCGCAGGAATCCGGGCAGTTGCCTGACTGAAGGCCACTGCGCGTCGGCGGGCGAACTCGTCCGACCTTGCCGATTCAATCAGTTCGACCGTTTCGGCGAGTACCCGTGCGCACGCCTGGGCGCCCGAGTTGCAACTGGGCTGGCGTCACGCCTTCAACGACCAGTGGCGGATGTACGCCAATGCCGCCGGGGTGAAGAAAAACGGTGGCCGTCTCCATGGCCACATCTACAACGTCGACCTGGGCGTCGCATGGTACCCATGAAAGAACCTGGGCTTCGGCGCCGAATACAACTACACGCGGATCAAGTTGAACCAGAACCACGCAAACTACGCGATGACTACCTGGACATGCGCCTCAAGGGACCCTCGCTATACGTGAAGTTCCGCTTCTGAGTCGATCAGGCAACGGAAGGAAAGCGTTCAACCAGCGACGTGCAACGCCAGGGTGGCGAAAGCGCCATCGGCAGCAAGCGCGGTGATGCGGTAGTCGCCGGCTTGTGGCAGGGTGAGCAGGATCGATGTCGCACCCACGCTGCTGCCTTGCAGGCGACCATTGAGCAGCCATTGCACCGGAGCTTGCGTCCCTATGGCGTTCAGGCTCACGCGCAATGGATGTTCGCTGTTCGGCGCACGGCGCAGGATGACGCCGGGGTTCAGCCCGGCGATCCGGATCGGACTGGCCATGTCGAGTGAATCGGCCGCGCAGCCGGGGGCGAGTGGCGGCAGCGTCGCTGCGCGACTATCGTCGATGCTCAGCCAGGGCGTGGCCAGCACCGGCCAGCGTGCGATGCGGATCGTCTGTTCATGCGCGGCGTGGCAGGCGCCGCTCAGCCGCTGTCCGCGCTGGTTGACGCGCAGCGTGAGCAGGCCGGATGACCAGGCACCCAGGTCGCGTTCGGCAAAAGTGGGCGGAATCGCGTTGTCGAGGATCCACGCGGTGCGGCGCTGGCGACACAGCGGCGCCGGCGTGGTGGCCGCCGAACCGCCCAGCGGCCAGCAGATATCCGTCGAACGTACGCTGGTCGGCTGCGCGGCATGCGTGCGGCCCCCGCGTTGCGGCAGCATGTCGGCGATCTGGAACAGCAGCGGCAGCGCGGTGACGGCGCCGTACTGTCCGGGCGAGGGCGTGCCGTCGGGGCGTCCGATCCATACGCCGATGGTCCAGCGGTCGGTGACGCCGATCGACCACGCATCGCGATAGCCGTAGCTGGTGCCGGTTTTCCAGGCCACGTTGGCGTGGCGATTGATCACGCCCGCCAGCGGCGCGCCTTCCACGTCGGCCGGGTTGCTGCCCAGGATGTCGCGGATGATCCAGGCGGCGCCGGGCGACAACAGCCGGCGCGGGTTGGCCGACTGCTGCGAGGTATAACGCGGCGTGCCGGCCATGCCGCCGTTGGCGAACGCGGTATAGGCACCGACGAGGTTCTCCAGTCGCGTTGCCGCGCCGCCCAGGATGATCGACAGATTCGGCTTCGCACCGGCCGGCAGGCCCAAGTCGATGCCGCCATTGGCCAGCCGCGCCACGAAACGGTTCGCGCCAACCCGGTCGAGCACGTCCACCGCCGGCACGTTGAGCGAGCGCTGCAAGGCCTCGGCTGCACTGACCGGACCGCTGAATGCCTCGTCGAAATTTCCCGGCTGGTAGCCACCGAAATCCTGCGGTGCGTCGACCAGCAGGCTTTGCGAGTCGATCAGGCCGTCGTCCAGCGCCAGCCCGTACAGGAACGGCTTCAGGGTCGAGCCTGGTGAGCGTGGCGCCGTCACCATGTCGATGTAGCCGTGCCGCTGCGGGTCGGCGAAATCGCTGGTGCCAAGATAGATGCGCGTTTCCAGCGTGGCGTTGTCGACCACCATCAGCGCCGCGGTGCTGTGCGATGGCAGTCGCGACAGGTAGGCGCTGACGCGATCTTCCGCGGCGCGCTGCAGGTTCGCGTCGATCGTGCTGACGATGCGCCGCTCGCGCGGGTACTGCCGATGCAGGCGTTCGGCGAGCAGCGCCGCCGACAGCGGCGCGCGCAGCGATCGCGCCGTCACCGGTTCGATGCCCGCCTCGCGCACCTGGGCGGCACTCCACACACCCAGGTCGCGCATGCGCCGCAGTACCTTGTCGCGCGCGGCGCGCGCCGCCACCGGATGACGATCCGGCCGCAGCCGGCTGGGCGACTGCGGCAGCACCACCAGCAGCGCCGCCTCCGCCCGCGAGAGCTGGCTGGCCGGCTTGCCCAGATACGCCCACGAGGCGGCTTCGACGCCTTCGATCGGTCCGCCGAACGGCGCGTGGTTGAGATACAAGTCCAGAATTTGTGCCTTGCTCAGATGCGCCTCCAGCTGCAGCGCGCGGAAGATCTGCACCAGCTTCCCGCCAACGGTGTGCGGACGAAACCAGCCGGAGCCGGGTTCGATGATCCGCGCAACCTGCATGGTCAGCGTGGAACCGCCAGACACGACACGTCCGTGCACGATGCCGCCAGCGAGTCCGCGCAGCAACGCATACGGATTGACGCCGGGATGGCGGTAGAACCAGCGATCCTCGTAATGCAGCAAGGCGCTCAGGTACAGCGGCGACACCTGTTTCGCGGTGATCGGATAACGCCACACGCCATCGTTGTCGGCAAACGCGCGCAACGGCGTGCCGTCGCGCGCGAGCACGACCGTGCTGCCGTTGTCGGGGGCTGGCAGGTGCAGCGGGAACACGCGGTCGAGCACGACGGCCAGCAGCAACAGTACGACCCCGCCGATGAGGACGGCACGCAACCAGCGCCACGCGCGGGAACGGCGTGGTGGTCTGGCGTAGGAGCCCGCTGGCGGGCGATGCTCCTGGCTCGGGATTTGGGATTCGGGATTCGGGATTCGCAAGAGCATTGCCCGCCAGCGGGCTCCTACCGATCCGCGCATGGCTGCATCAGGGTTCGACCACGGTGATCTTTGCCGGCACGGCCTTGCCGATGCCACGGATCGCCGGTCGATACATGTCTTCCACCAGCGGCGGCGGCACCGTATAGGTGCCCGGTGTCACCGCCCGCACCAGATAGAACACGTGGGCCGCGTCGCCGCGACTGAGCTTGAGCGCGGCGGCGTAACGGTCGTCGCGATATTCCTCGTGCACCACCTGCGCCGCGGCATCGTGCTGGTCGAGGTCGATGCCGTCGATCACCACGCCCGACCACTGTCGGGCGCCGCCGAGGTTGAGGTTCTCCACTTCCAGCCCACCGGGCAGCAGGTCGGTGACCAGGGCGTCGGGAATCTCCATGCGCGCCTCGATTTTCAGTTCGACGATCAGGGTGTCGCCCTCCTTCAGCTGCGTGCCGGTCCACGGCTTGCCGTCAGTGGTGAAGTAGCTGCGGCGCACGTCGATCTGGCTGTCGTCCGGCGCCGGCGCGGTGTTCGGAATGCCGGCCACGTCGAGCGTGGCGAAGATCGCCGCCAGGCTGGTCGGCTGCACGCTGACCCCGGCGTCGAGATCGGCGGCGCTGAGTTCGCGGCTCCACATGCGACTGTCCGGCGCGGTTTCGCGCTTGCCGGCCACCGTCATCGTGGCAGCCAGCGGGGCGTCGCTTTTCGCATCGAACGCCGCGGCGACGCGGGCGATCGCGGCCTGTTCCTGCGTGCTCAGATAAGACCACGACCAGCGGTAGTCCTTGTCCTGCTGCTGGCGCGCACGCACGTTGGCGCTGGCGTTGCGTGCCCAGTCGACCAGCTTGGCGTCGTACTCGGGCTTGTTCATGCCGTAGTCGTGGCTGAGCGCCACCATCAGCGCGAGGTCACGCAATTCCGAGCCGTAGTCGCCGACATACCAGGGCCTCTCCTTGTTCCACGCGAACGCCTCGGCCATCGCCTTCTGCGCGCGCGCATTGTCGCCCATCAACTTGAACGCGATGCCGAAGTGCACCAGCGGCAGCGGGCCCACCAGCTTCTGCCGTTCGTTGTCGAAGATCGCGCGCAAGGTACCCAGCGGCGCGCGGTTGACGCGGGCCAGCACGAAGCCGGAGTAGGCCTCATCGGCAAGGCGCATGTGGTCGTGGTGCTCGTAGCCGTAATACGGGTGGCCACCGGCGAGGAGGTCGTCGTTGAGCCGTTGCAGGGCCTTCTGCAGCACGTCCTGTGGCACCGCGAAACCGGCGGCGCGGGCGTCCAGCATGAAGTCGACCACGTACGGCGTGGTGAAGGTCTCGATCGGACTGGAGCCGCCCCAGAAACTGAAGTGACCGTTGCTGGCCTGGAACGAGGCGATGCGCGACAGTGCGCCTTCGACGGCCGCCTTGCGCACCGCATCGCTCATCACCGGGCCACCGAGGGCTTTGGCCGTCTGGCCGTCCAGGATCAGCGCGGCGTACCCCTTGCTGGTGGTCTGCTCAATGCAGCCGTAAGGGTAATTGAGGATACTGCGCAGGGCCGCGCCGTACGGCAACGGCGGCAACGTACTCAGCGTGAGCCGCGCGCGCACCGTGGCGGGCAGCAGGCCGGTGATCGCAGCGGCACCGAAGTGCTCGGGCTTGCCCGCCTCCAGCGCCATCGGCGTGGTGCGCACCACTTCCGGCCAGGCCGGGCGCACGGCGAACTCGAAGTGGCGATCCACCTGGTAATCATTGAGCTCGGCGTGGATGTCCACGGTCGCCACTGCGACACCCGCTTCCGCCGTCACCGGCATGTGCAAGGTGGCACCGGCGCCGTCCTTCAGCGCCACACTTTGGACAGCCTTGTCGACCTTGATCAGGCCGCCGCCTTTTACGCTGACCTTCGCCGTACCGTCCTTGCCGGAGAGGTTCTTCAGGTCGAGGCTGATCATCGCCTGGTCGCCCGCGGCCATCACCCGCGGCGTGCTCGGCTCGACCACCAGCGGTGCACGCACGGTGACATTGCCATTGCTATTGCCATAGCGGCTGTCGGTATAGGCCAGCGCGGCCAGGCGCAGGCTGCCGTTGAAGTCGGGCACGTCGACATGCAGCGTGGCCTTGCCCTGTGCATCGAACGCGACCGGACCGGCGAACAGGTCGACGATCTGTACCTTCGGATTGAGCCGGGCCGCCTTGGGTAGCGCCTTGCCGCTCATGTCGCCGCCGTAGCGCAGCTTCGCCTGTGCGCCGTCCATCGCCTCGATGATGCGGCTGTACAAATCGTACGCATCGATACCGAGCGCGCGCTTGGCAAACATCCAGCTCCAGGCGTCCGGCACCGGATAGTCGGTGATGTTGAGCACGCCCTGGTCGACCGCCGACAGCGTGACGTAAGCTTTCTGGCCGGCCAGCCCGCTGGCCTGCACGTTGACGTCGAGCGGGTTGCCCGGACGCATCATCGCCGGCGCCTCGAGCTTGAGCGGGATGCGGCGGTCGTTGCGATCCATCGCCACGTATTCGATGCCCATCGCGCGCGCCGGCGTGGTGTGTTCATCCGCCTCGCCGCCACGGAATACCAGCGCGGTGACATACACGTCGTGGCGCTCCCAGTCTTTGGTCACCGGGATCTCGAACGTGCTGCCAGCCTTGGCGTCGATGTTCTTCGTGTAGAGCAGATGATCCGATTCGACCAGCAACACGCCGGGGCCGTCGTGCGGCGGGGTCACCGTGACCTTCATGCTGTCGCCGGCGCGGTAGCGCGCCTTGTTCAGTTGCAGCTTGACCTTGTCCGGGCGCGCCTCCTTGCCCAGGTTCTCGTCGTCCCAGCTGTAGCCGGCGAAGAACGGGAACACCGTGGTGAGTTTCGTGGCCGGGTCGTACACCTCGACGCGGTAGCTGCCCCACTGCACCGGGAACTCGACATGCGCCGACTGCCCGGCGGCCACGTCGACATCCTTCTCGTCGATCAGTTGCAGACGCTGGTTGGCATCCGATTTCCAGCCGCCGTTCTGCTCGTACAGCCAGTAGAAATCGCGCAGCTCGCGTTGCAGGCGCACTTTCAGGTGGCTGCCGGCGACCAGTTGGCCATCCGCATTCGCGCGCACGATCTCGAAGCCGGCCGGCGCTTCGCTCTCGGCACCCTGTTTCGGATCGAACAGCGGACGCACGCCGACCAGCGCGTCGGCGGGCCAGTAGGTGCGCTTGAGCAGGCGCGTCACCGCGCGACCGCCGCTTTCGTACACGCTGCCGGACAAGGTCACCGCCAGCGGCGCGACCGGCTTGACGTCGTCCGGAAGGGGCAGGTCTTGCTCAAGCACGCCATGCGCGTCGAGCTTCGCGTCGACCACGTCGTCGGCGCTCTTCGGCAAGTCGACCAGTGGATTGCCGAAGAAGGTATCGGTCAGCTTCGGCAGCGGATGCACTTCCGGTGCCACCAGCAGTTTCGCGGTGAAACGGTTGCCATCGGCCGGCGCACCGTACAGATAGCTGGAGGCGACCTTCAGCTTCAGCGGTTCATTCGGTGCCAGCCGTTGTTGCGGGCTGGACAGTTCCACTTTCAATCGCTCGGGCAGGAACTCCTCGACGTGGAACGGAAACGCCTGCACGGTGTCCTTGCTGGCCGGATCGAGGCGGAATTCCAGCTGCCACAGGCCGGTCGGCGCGTCGGCGGGAATCGCCTGGCTCAGCTCGAAGTAGTTCAACTGCTGTGGCTCCAGTCGCTTTTCCACCAGCGTGCGGCCGTCCGGTTGCTTCAACCGCACAAACAGCGACTGCGCCTTCATCGGCTTGCCGTCGTAGTCGCGCAGCAGGGCCGAGGCGCGCAGCGTCTCACCGGGCCGGTACAGATCGCGGCCGGACCAGGCATACACCTCGAACGGCGCCTGCTCGCGCCCGCTGATGTCGAAGTTGGACACATCCAGCGCCGGCTTGTTGAACGGCAGCACCGAAACATCCTTGCCGTGGCGCGCCACCAGCACATCGGAAGCCTTGACCTGGTAGGCGATCAACGCATTGCCGTCGGCGCCGGTGCTGGCCTTGAGCTTGCTGCGACCGGCCTCGTCGCGTATCTCGATCTCCACGCCGCTGACCGGCGAGCCATCGCGCAGCGAGGCGACGTGCAGCAACGCGTTGTCGCGATAGACGCGCAGGTGCAGGCCGAGATCGCTGACGAAGAAGGTGGCGGTGTCGTAGCCACCCCGGAAGCTCCCGCCGGCCTTGACCACGGCCATGTACACGCCCGGCTGCGACAATTCCTTGATGTTCTGCACCGGCAGGTAGGTGACCGTGCGCTCGTTGGGTTCGCCGCCCAGGGTGTAGTGGTTGGCGTAGACCGAATCGGCGATCCGGGTGATTGGCAGCTTGCTGCGGCGCTGGCCCCCCTCGAGGCAGTCGTTGTAGTAGCTGACGTCGTGGTCGAGCTCGTAGCTGTCGCGATGACCGTTGCGCGGATAGGCGCAGAACAGGTCCGACAGCGCATCGTCGTGCACGCGGAAGAACTCCACGTCGGCGTCGTGCACGTTCATCGACACCAGCGGCAGCCCGCGCGTGCCGCGTGCCGGCAACACGCTGCCGTGCGAGGCGAAACCCACCGCTGCCGGCAGGTTGCCGGAATACACCTCGCGCTTCAGCGCGTGGCCGAGTGTGCGTCCGTCGGCTGCCAGCAGGCCGGCTTTCAACTCCACCACGTAGCGTGTGTTGGCCTGCACGAAGGGAAAACCCAACGTCTTGCCGTTTTCCTGCAGACTCCAGCTGCCGCTCACCACCTCGCCCTTCGGGCCGGTCACCGCGATCAGGTCATCGAAGGTTTGCGCCGCGGCCAGCGGCGCATTGAAGCGCAAGGTCAGCGTCGTGCGTGAATCGCTGGTCGTGGAACTGGCCGAAACCAGGGCGAATCCCGACTTGGCGGCCGGATGCGGGGCCGAACTGGCGGCTGCGGGCGTACCTTGCAGTGCCGGCGGATTGCCATGGTGGCCGCGCCCGCAAGCGCCCAGCAGCAGGGCCACCACCAGGACCGACACGACGCGTGCCGTGCGGGAAAATGATCGTCCGGACATGAAAGCCTCTCCCTGAGTTTGACGCCAAGTATTGCCGACATTCATGGCCAGCAGATGGCATGAATCGGGCACCGGTATATCAGCGGCGCACCTGCCGCCCCAGCCAGTCGCCCAGCTGCATCAGCACCTGGCTGCGGCCGGGCTCGGCCTCGTTGAACAGCTCGTGGTACAGCGTGGAGAAGAAGCGCGTGGTCAACTGCCCGCTTGCCGCCGCGGCCTTGGCGAAAGCGCGGCTGCCGGACGGATCAACCAGCTCGTCGCTGTCGGCGACCAGCAGCAGCGTCGGCACCTGCAGCCGCGCGGCGTCGGCGATGCAGGCCGCACCATTGGTGAAGATGAAATCGGCAAGCCGCGGCGTGATCCAGCCATGCTGCAAGGGGTCACGGCGATAGTCGGCCACCACCTGCGCATCGTGCGAGAGCTTGTCCGCATCCAGTCCGTTGCGCAACGGCAGGCTGGGCAGGAGGCGGCT